>CAZWEI010000017.1:0-20163 GCA_964632135.1 Microcaldota archaeon | reverse complement strand
CGCGCTTCTCGAGCGCCCGCTCGGCCTTTGACGCGCTCAGAGTTCTTATGATTTTTGGAAACGCGTATTTCGTGAACTTATGGTATTTCTCCTCTTTCGCGAGCGCCACGCCAGCGGTCATCAAATCGTTTGAATAGCGGAGGAATCCGTAATACTGCCTGCCCGGAATCCTGCCGTCGAAAACGTCCGCGCGCGAGAGAGCGTCGAATGCGCGCGCCACGTCGCCTGTTTTCTCGTACTCGTTCGGGATGTTCTCCTCAATCCATCTCTTGAAAAGGTCGTGGTCGATGCCAAGCCCCCACGAGGCTGATGCGGCACCGCCGTAGTCTGTTGATTTGAAAACCGCGCGAATCGCGTCGAAAACATTTTTATCCCTGTCGCGGTATGCGACGCATACGCCCTCGGATTCGAGTTTCAGTTTTCCCTCGGAAAGTGCCTGAAGGTCGTTTATTGCGGAGCGAAGATCGCCCTTGCACTGCTCTGCGAGATTTTTCAGCACATCCTCGCCAACCTCTATTTTCTCGCGCGCGGCAATTTTTTTCAGCACCGCAGCAACAGTTCTGCTGTTTATGTGCCTGAGTTCGATTCCCTTCGTCTGCGCGCGCAGGTAAGAAAGGGAAGGGCTCCAATAATCGTTCGCGGTGAGTATTACTGGCTGTGCGGCGTTCCGAAGAACCTCGGAGATGGCGCTCCCGCCCCCCCTGTCCTTGGACTGCAGGCCGTCGACCTCGTCAACCAGCGTGAGTTTGATTTTCCCAAAAAGGGTCTGCGAGGATGATGAGGCGCCCGCGATGCGGAGCACGCTATCCTTGTTCCGCAGGTCGCTAGCGTTCATCTCCACGATGTCCCAATCCATAGAGCTTGCGAGCGCGTGCGCGAGCGCGCTCTTCCCAACGCCTGCCGGCCCGTAAATGAGAAGGGGCTTTCCGCGGACACCGCGGTTCCAGTCAATCGCCCAGCGTTTGACCTCCTCTATCGAGTCCCCGTTTCCCGCGACGTCCTCGACGCCCCTGGGCCTGTATTTCTCAGTCCAAAGCATGCGCATATGTCGAAGTTAATTATTTTATACCCATCCTCGAAATATTCCCATGCTTATCGGGGTCGTTGGCAAGCCGAACAGCGGGAAATCAACCTTCTTCTCAGCTGCGACTCTCGTGGATGTGCCAATCGCGAACTACCCATTCACGACCATCGAGCCGAACAAGGGCGTCACCTACGTGCGCCTCGAATGCCCCTGCAAGGAGCTGAACGTCACGTGCAATCCGAACAACTCGAAATGCGAGGAGCGCGTGCGCCTGCTGCCGATGGCGCTTCTCGACGTCGCGGGCCTGGTGCCAGAGGCGCATCTTGGAAAGGGGCTGGGAAACAAGTTTCTCGACGATTTGAGGACCGCTGACGCGCTCATACAGGTCGTTGATGCATCCGGAAAAACCGATTTGGAAGGGAGGCAGTGCGAGTCCTGCGACCCTGCGGACGAGATTGTCTTTCTCGAGAACGAGATAGCGCAGTGGCTCGCAGGCATAATGAAGCGGAGCTGGCAGAAGATAAAGGGCGGCAACATCGAGGCGCTCAGCGGGCTCCTGAGCGGGCTTAAAATAACAGACGCGGACATCATCGCTGCCGCGGCGAAATCGTTCCTGCCCACTGAGGGGATACACTGGTCCGACGATGACATCCTCGCGTTCGCGCGCAACGTCCGCGAGATTTCAAAGCCAATCGTAATAGCAGCGAACAAAATCGACGTGCCAGGCGCGCGCGGGAACTACGAGCTGATGAAAAAGAAATTCCCTGAAAAATTCATCGTGCCCTGCTGCGCAGAAGCCGAGCTCGCGCTCCGCCGCGCCGCGAAGAAGGGAGTGGTGAAATACACGCCGGGCGACGAGGATTTCGAAATTCTTGCGCCCGAATCGGAAAAGCAGAAAGCGGCGCTCGAGTTCCTGAGAGGCGTCATGCGCGCGAACAACGGGACAGGCGTGCAGCAGATAATAAACGCGGTAGTTTTCGAAGTGCTCGCGCTCATAGTAGTCTATCCCGTAGAAGACGAACATCATCTCGCGAACCATTTCGGGAAAGTCCTGCCCGATGCGTTCCTCGTGAAAAAGGGGACGACCGCGCTCGGCCTTGCGGAGAAAATCCACACGGACTTGGCGAAAACTTTCATAGGCGCGATAGACGCGCGCACCCGCCTGAGGGTGGGAAAGGAGCACGTTCTCAAAAATAACGACATAATAAAAATAGTCGCAGGCGCGCGGTAGCTACGTTTCGTTCTGTTACACCGTAGCCCACGCGGCTTCCAAATCGTTTTTCGTAACTCTTGCTTTCTTGCCTCTTTTACGTGCTAGCTTTTCAGCAGTTTTGATAACCAACTCGAATTCCCTATCAAGCCACGCTCTACTCCTATCGCGTTCCTCAATTTTCATCTTAGCAATTTTTCTGGCCTGCTCCTCCGGCAGCCCATGAATTGTACTCATTACTTCTTTCGTTTCTTGCTCTAGCCGTCTCCCCTGTATTCCAAGTATATCCAGTTTTTCGATCGGTATAACGAGTTTATTCATTCGTTTTTTTGCGAGCTCCATAGTATCGCCGGCGCGCTAACGGTAAATGCCTTCCCTGCCAATGTCTTTTGCTCTTAATGTGAAATCTCGTTTATTTAGTTTTTCCGTGCGAACGACGTCCTTAGCGCCATCAACGGCTATTCCGAAATCCTTCACCAATCGTTCAACTTCCAAGTTCATTCCTGTTTTCCGCAGTTTATCTTTGTATACCATATTAACTACCAAAAAATATTTGCTCATTTTAAATTTTTATGCCTTTCTGCCGCTGGCGCGCCCCCCCTGCGCGCGGGATATAGGTTTAAATACTACAAAAGAATACATACATCGGGGTGGGATGATGCCTGCTAAACCTAAACCATTTAAAGCTGAAAAAGTTGCCGCCGAGTCTCCTTCAAAAAGCAGCGGTGTGAGCCCTAATGCGCTTGCCGCCTTTTCGTACATTCTCGGATGGCTGAGCGCGCTCATCGTGCTCGTGATTGAGAAGGAAAATAAATTCGTGAGGTTCCACGCGACCCAGTCGCTTATCCTCAATCTCGTGTTCATAGTAACATACCTGCTCGCAATCGGCTGCCTGCTCTCGCCGCTTTTCTTGCTGTATTCGATATACCTCGCGTACAAGGCGTACACTGGCGAGAAATACAAAATACCGTACATCGGCGAATACGCGGAGAAGCACGCAGAGAAATAGTCACTTCAGCATTATCATCCTGCTTTTTCCCTTTTTTCCCTCCCTTTCCCTAGTAGCGATTATGCCCAGCTTCTCGAGCCGCGTGAGATAGTTGCGAATCGTCCTGTCCGTCTCCTTTGTCCTGAGCGCGGAGTAAAGCTCTCCGCTGCCGAGCTCGCCCTTCTCCTTCAAAATGCGGATTATCTTTTTCTCCATCTCGCCGAACTTGCTGATGTCGATTTCCTCAGGCTCGGCGAACGCGGTCCTCACGTGCGCCCCGCCGACCTTTGCCGCGCCCTCCTTCTCGGCCGCGCGCCCGGCCTTCCACAGGCAGCTGAGCGCGATGCGTGCGTCCCCGCCCATTTTTGCCGCGTGCGCAGCGCACAACGGAACGACCTCCTCGTCCAGTGTGTTCGGGAAGAACGCGAGTTTCGCCCTCTCGTGCAGGATGTCCTTCAACTGCTGCGGGGCGTATCTCTCGAATTTCATCTGCCTCTGCGCGAGCGAACTCCGTATGCGCGCGTCTATCCTGCTTAGGAACTCCTCGCTGTTGGTAATCCCAATTACCCCCAGGCCGACGCCGAAAACCTCGTTCGCGCGCGCCATATCATAGAGCACCTTATCCTCGCCATACTGGCTCGCGAGCAGACGGTCTATCTCGTCAAGAACTACTATCGGGATTTTCTTCTCCTTTGAAAGCACGTCGGCGAGCCTCTCGGTTATCTCGTCGGTAGCGATTCCCCTGCGGGGCACGAACTCGCCGAGCGAGGACGCGATCTTGTTCAGTATCCCGTGGCGCGTGCTTATCTCCCAGCAGTTTATGTAAATCGGGAGAACCCGCTGCGAGTACTCACCCAGCTGCTTCAGGACAAAGCGCGCGCACGCGGTCTTTCCTGTGCCGGGCGGCCCGACCACCACCACGTTCTCCGGCCTGCCGCCGCTCGCCGCAGGGCGGAGCGCGAGTGCGATCTCCTTCATTTCCCTCTCGCGGTGGGGAAGCGCGTCAGGCAGATACTCAGGAAGGAGCGCGCGCTCGTCCTTGAAAACCCCACGTTCAGCGCCCAGTTTTTTGAATATGTTCTCGGCCATCTCAACCACTCACGAACGACCGATCCATATTTAACGTTTATAATTAATATATGCCTTTATGGTCGCCATGCGACTTATCGCCGATTTTCACATCCATTCGAAATACTCGCGAGCGACGAGCGCGAGCATGAACGTCGAGGAGCTTGCGCGCGCTGCGAAAATAAAGGGGGTAAATCTGCTCGGGACCGGGGACTTCACGCACCCGCTATGGCTGAAGGAACTGAAGGAAAAACTGCAGTCCAAGGGCGGCGGGCTGTTCGAATACGATGAAACAACTTTCATGCTTACGGCAGAGGTCAGCAACATTTTCGAGAAAAACGGCAAAACGAGGAAAATCCACAACATTCTGTTTGCGCCGTCGTTCGAGGTCGCCGAGCAGATAAACGACGCGCTAAAAAGCAAAGGGGATTTGTCTGCCGACGGGAGGCCGACGCTGAATATGAGCGCAGGCGAGCTTGTCGAGGTGGTGTTGGGCGTGTCGCGTGGGTGTATGGTGGTTCCTGCGCACGCATGGACGCCGTGGTTCAGCATATTCGGCGCGAACTTCGGATTTGATTCAGTGGAGGAATGTTTCGAGGAGCAGGCGAAAAACATCCACGCGCTCGAGACTGGTTTGAGCAGCGACCCCGCGATGAACTGGAGGCTGAGCGCGCTTGACAGGTATGCGCTCATCTCGAACAGCGACTCCCACTCCCCGCAGAAAATCGGCAGGGAGGCGAACGTGTTCGAGTTCGAGCCAGAGCGATTGTCCTACGAGTCGATAACGACCGCGATAAAGGACAAGGACAAGAAACATTTTCTGATGTCGCTTGAATTCTTCCCAGAAGAAGGGAAATACCATTACGACGGGCACCGCGCGCACGGGCTCAGCCTCTCGCCCGATGAGAGCAGAAAATACAACGACATCTGCCCGGTGTGCAGGCGCAGGCTCACGATCGGAGTGCTTCACCGCGTGGAGGAGCTCGCCGACCGTCCGCAGGGGTTCGTTCCAGATGGTGCGGTGCCGTTCAAACATCTAGTGCCTCTCGCGGAAATAATCGCGGACGCGCTCGGCAGGAACGAGAATACAGAGGCGGTCAAGGGCGAGTATGGGCGCGTGGTGAATTATTTCGGGAACGAGTTTGCCGTCCTGATGGACGCGACGCGCGAGGAACTGCTCAAGGCGACTTCAGAGCGCGTTGCGGAAGGAGTGCTCCGCGTGCGCGAGGGAAAAATCAAAGTGACGCCGGGCTATGACGGGGTTTACGGGAAGATAGACATTTTTGGAGGCGCTGGAGAGAAGGAAAAGGTGAAGAGAAAGGCATCGCAGCGAGGACTCGAGGAATATTTGTGAGGTGATTCAATGGCGTCCATACCCGCGGATTTTTACAGATGGTTCTACCCCGCGCGCCTCGTGCTCGTGACGAGCGTTGATGAAAGGGGAAAGCCGAACATAATCACGCTCGCGTGGTCGATGCCAGCCTCCTTCGAGCCGCCGCTCGTCGCAATCGCGATCGGGAAGACGCGCTACTCGCACAAACTCGTGAGCGCGCGCAGGGAGTTCGTCGTTAATTTTCCGGGCGAGAGCCTGTCGCGCGAAACCCTCATGTGCGGGAGCATCTCAGGAAAAAGCAAGGACAAGTTCGAGGAGGCGAAACTCACCCCGATGAGCGCCGAAAAAGTGAAGCCGCACGTAATAAAGGAATGCGCGCGGGCGCTAGAGTGCAAAGTTGTGAAAGAGGTTGACGCAGGCGACCACACGATATTCATCGGAGAAGTCGTAGCGGCGCACAAACTGAAAGATGAGAAACAACTATACGATACTGGGGGAAGAAATTTCATCTCGCTGTGAGTGTTGCCCTAGGGGCGGAACTCGCCGAGCGTCCGCTGCTTCTTGTCGACGACGTAGCGCGAGATGATGCCTTTCGCGGTCTGGTACATCTCCTCGCTGCTTCCTGTCGCCTCGATGAGCGCGAGCGTGCGGAGCTCCCTGAACGCGTCGTGGTATTTCTTGAACTCGTGGTTGAGGTCTTTCAAATACCCGAGGTCGTTGTCAGCCTCGCTCCCTCCCTTCTCCTTTGCGCGCGCGCTGATTTTCTCCAAAACGTCGTCCTTCGGCGCCCATAGAATGATCTCGAGGTCAGGCGCCTCCTTCTGGACGGCCGATATGATGCTTTCAATAACCATATGCTCCCGCGCGCTCAGCAGCACCTTGCTGTAAATGATGAGGTCCTGCCACCACCTGTCGGTCACCACGACTTTCTTCTGGTGCTTATGGAGCCAGTCCTCGCGAAGAATGAGTTGCCTGAGGTGCCACAACTGGCTCAGGAGCCTGTTCTTGCTCTTCGGTCCGAAAGAAGGAGGCGGTATTATCGTGTCAACGATTTCAGGGCCGTACTCCCAGCCGTTCCTGCGCGCGAGCATCCTGCATAGATTCGTCTTGCCGCTTCCATGAATCCCGCTTACCGATATATACATTTTATCCCGCAATTATTTCATCAACAAAATTTAAGTTTCTTCCGCGTGAAACCTCATCATGAAAGAGGCGATGCTGTACGGCAAAATAGGCGGGGGCAGCGTCAGGTGCGCGCTCTGCAGCCACAGGTGCGTGATTGCGAAAGGCAGGCGGGGGTTCTGCGGGGTCCGCGAGAACATCGACGGCGCGCTCTACTCGCTCGTGTACAGCCGCGCGTGCTCGTACGCGGTTGACAAGATCGAGAAAAAACCGTTTTTCCACTTCTTTCCCGGGACGGACTCGTTCTCGTTCTCGACGGTAGGCTGCAATTTCAGGTGCCTCCACTGCCAGAACTGGGAGATAAGCCAAGCGAAGAACATTTTCGGCGAGGACCTCCCGCCGAGCGAGCTCGTGCGGATGGCGCTCGCGAGCAAGTGCCAGGGAATTGCGTACACATACACGGAACCGACTGTGTTTTTTGAATACTGCCACGACACCGCGCGCATCGCGGGGGAGAGCGGGCTCTACAACGTGTTCGTCACGAACGGGTACATGACGCCGGAGACGATAAAGGAAATGGGCAACATCCACGCGAGCAGGATTGATTTGAAATCGATGAGCGACAAATTCTACCGCGAAATCTGCAGCGCGCGCCTCGAACCCGTCCTGGAGTCAATCAAACTTCTTCACAAAAAAGGGCATATAGAACTCATAAACCTGATCATCCCGACGAAAAACGACAAGGATGAAGAAATACGCGCGCTCGCGAAATGGGTGCGCGCGCTTGACAGGGGCATCCCGCTTCACTTCACCGCGTACTATCCTGCGAACAAGATGACTATTCATGGAACGCCTGTTGAGACGCTTGAGAGAGCGCGCAAGCTCGCGATTGAGGAGGGGGTTCATTACGTTTATCTGGGGAACGTGCCCGGTCATCCTGGCGAAAACACATACTGCCACAACTGCGGCGAACTGCTCATCGAGAGATACGGGTTCAGCATAACTAAAAACTGCATCACGGAAAAGCACGCATGCCCGAACTGCGGCACCGCGATCCGGATTTTCGACAGGACGAACTTCAAAATATAAGAATGCGAGGAGGCGCGCCCATGGAAAAATTCATAAAACTCGCCGAGCAGATGGGCGCTGATGAGGCGGAGTTTTTCCACCAGCATTCAAAAATTTACGAATACCTCACGCTGAACGACGCGCTCCACCAGAAGGAGTTCGACGTCGATGACGGCTACGGGGTCCGGGTCCTCAAGGACGGGCGCGTGGGGTTCTCGTTTTTTTCGGACGAGAAAAACGCTGGGGAGGCGGCGAGGCTCGCGCTCAGGATGTCCAAGTTTTCCGAGAGATGCGATATTGAATTTCCGCGCAGGCAGAGATATGCGCGCGCGCTTTCGTTCGACAAAAAAATAGAGCGGTTTGATGAACGCGACGCGAAAGAAACGCTGGATGCGATGCTGTCGAAAATAGAGGAAAACGCGAAGCCGACAGAGTGCATGCTCGCCCACGGAACCGCGCTCGTCGAGATTGCGAATTCGAGCGGGCTGCGCGCAAGCGATTCGCATACACTGTTCTCGGTTTACGCGCAGGCGCGCGCGGGAAACAACATCGGACACGACTCGGGCGCGTCATCATTTCTCGCCGGCGTAAATGTTGAAAAAATAGGCCAGCACGCAGGCGAGCTCGCGAGAAAAATGGTCGGCGCGCGGCTGACGAAAACAAGAAAAACCGCCGTTGTTTTCGAGCTGTGCGCGCTCCAGGAGATGCTTTTCATGATGCTCGCGCCTGCGGTCAACGGCGAGCGCGGCAGGAGGGGGATCTCGTTCTTCTGCGGAAAGAAGGGCGCGCGCGTTGCATCCGAGAGCCTGACGGTATGCGACGACCCGCTGCTCCCGCACGGGCTCGGGACGCGCGCTTTCGACGGCGAGGGGAGCGCGAGCAGGAAAAAATTCCTTATCATAAAAGGCGTTTTCAGTGAGTTTCTGTACGACCTCAGGACGCTCGCGCTCATGAGAAAAAATGGAGCCGGAAATTCGAAGGGCTGCTCGCCAGGGAACGCGGCGAGGGGCGGCTACACCTCGCTTCCGCGGATATCGCCTTCGAACCTGGTGATTGGGCGTGGGGCAATCGGCGATCTCGTTGCCGACTGCGATGAGGGGCTGCTCGTGCATTCATTCATGGGCGAGCACACGTCGAACGAACTTACAGGCGATTTTTCCGTCCAGGCGAACATAGCGTTCGAGGTGAAAAACGGCGAGGAGCGCGGGCCCGTGAAAGCGGCGCTGATATCGGGAAACTTTTTCGAACTCATAAAGAACATCGCAGGAATCGAGAAGAAGCAGCAAAGCACGGGAATACTCATTTCTCCCAGGATCGCTTTTTCTGACGTTCAGGTGATTGGGGGATAGTCTCGCTTTTCGGGGGATAGGCGCAGTTGGGCTCGCCCTCCGGGCAGTAGCCGAGTTCCTTGCACCTCGCCCACGCGTTCTCGAAAATCACGGGCGCGACCTTCTTAACCTCTGCGAGCATCCTGTTCGCGAGTTCGCGTATCTCCCACTGCGCGCGCATGCAGCACCTCAGCCCGAAGAAGTTCAGCAGTTCGCGCGCGTTCATCGTGACAACGATGTTCGTGCACGTGGCGTTCGGCAAAATATATCTCGCATCCTCGGCAGGAATTCCCTCGTCCAGAAAATATTTGTAATCGCGCGCAAGCGAGCCGATTATCTTCTCGAATTTTTCCTTGTGCCTGCCCTTGATGCTCGGAGGCGTCACATACGGGAATGCATCCTCCTCCATCTTCACGTACCTCTGGCTCTGCTGCGTGTAGGATGCGTGTCGGTGGCGCACGAGCTGGTGGGAGCAGGCGCGCGATATCCCCTCTATCGCGAACGTGAAACTGGCGTGCTCGACGACAGAGAGATGACCCCTGCCCATCACCCTCCTCAGCGTTTTCGCTGCGCCCTCCTCGTCCAGATTTTTGAGCGCCTCCTCTGCGCCCTCGCGCTTGATTGTGGTGCGCGCCGCGGCAGCGCATACGCGGTCTGGGTTCGGCGTGTGCGATATGAGTCTTACTTTCAACAAACCACCTTCAACAGCCCCCTCTTTCCGCGTATTCTTTCCAAACTATAAATTTTTATGTTTTCGTTGCCCATGTTAACGCGTATGTCGTCCCTAGAATACAAAACCACCGCCGAGATAAAGGTGCCGGAGAAACTGATAGACTGGATAATAGGCCAGGATAACGGGGTGAACATAATAAGAAAGGCCGCGAGCCAGCGGAGGAACGTCCTTCTCATGGGCCAGCCAGGCACAGGGAAGAGCATGCTCGCGCAGGCGATGGCAGAGCTCATGCCAGCAGAAGACCTGGAGGACGTGCTCTGCTACCCTAACACGATGGATGAAAACCACCCGGTAATCCGCGTCGTGAAGACGTATCCAAAGGACGAGAAACAGATGGTTGTCAAGATGGACGCGCCGGCGCGGATGGGACATTTGAAGGCAAAGCCCGATTCCGCGGGCGAGAAGGGCGAAAAGAGCGAGAAAACGGAAAACAAAAAGATGCAGGATGTCGGGCAGGGGAGGCTCATCGTGGAGCAGGAGAGGATGAGGGCGAGGCTGAGCGCGCGCTCAGGAATCTCCCCGGGAATGATGCTCATAGGGCTCGCGCTCATTTTCATACTCATACTCTCATTTTCTGGGTGGTCTCTCGGGGAGGAGAACAAATACCTGCTTCCCGCGACAGTGATTGCGCTCTCGTTCATAATCGCGGCGATGATTTTCTCGTCGCAGATTTCGAGGCGCGCCGGATTTTTTGAGAGCGCGGAGACCAAATTGATAGTGGATAATTCCGGAAAGAAGACAGCGCCCTTCGTTGATGCGACAGGAGCGAAGGCGGGCTCGCTTTTCGGCGACGTCAAGCACGACCCATTGCAGTGCATTCCGCAGGGCGAGTGCATTCTCTATGCCGATGGCAATGTCGTGCCGATTGAACAGATTGTGGATAAATATTTCATAGGAGAAGAGACTGGTGAAAAAAAGATAGAGACGCCTGAGTTCGTGCTTGGCGGAGCGGATGAGGAATACAAAATTCAAAAAACGCGCGTCCTCCGCGTTTTCAAACGCAGGTATACGGACGATCTGATAAAAGTAAAAACGCGGAGCGGGTGCGTTGCGCGCGTTACGCCAAATCATCCGTTTGCAGTTCTTGGAGATGATGGAAAAATCGAATATGTGGAAGCAGGCCGTGTTTCGCCTTCGCTGCGCGTTGCAATACCCGAGAAAATACCGGAAAATGGGTGCAGTAAAATAAGTCTGGAAATGGTGCGGTTTGTCGCGGATGTGCTTGCTGATGGCGCAATTTCATCCAGACGCGTTGATTTCAAACTCAAGCGCGATTTCAAGATAAAACAAATAGCCGAGGATATAAACGCAATCGGCTATGCGCCAAGAATTCGCGAATACAAAGGCGCTACAATAGTAAGCGTCAATTCAGCGGAACTGGTCAGAAAACTTGAACTGGAACTTGGAATCCGAGACCAAAAAACAAGAACGAAACTCATACCATCCGAAATTTTCAACTCATCGCCCGAAGTGATGGATGAGTTTCTTGCGCATATCCTGTCGCTCGACGGATACATCAACCCGCAGGGCCAGTTTGAAATCTTATCATCAAACAAACGATTCCTTCAACAACTTCGAAGTTTGCTATTCAAACGCGGTATGAACGCGAAATACAGCACGCGCAAGGATACGGGCTATGGACGAGCAAAAGGCAAAATCCAGCACAGGCTTCGGTGGAATCATTTCGAGTGGGCGAAAAAATATGCCGAGCTGACATTTAATCCGATTCACAAAAAGAATCTGTCGGAATATCTCGAAAATTGCACGTTCAACAAGGAATGTTTTGATGATGTGATGCCGTTATCCTACTCCAAACTTGAGCAGATACGATTTACCGCTGGAGTTTCAAAAGAGAAAGTTCATCCGGATTACTGGTCAGTGAACACTGCGCTACCAGATCCAACTCGACTTACGCGAGGACTGCTTCAAAAAGTTGTATTGCGTTTCAAGCAGATGGTGCCAGAAGATGTGCGTGTTGAAGAAATATCAAGACTTGCTTTTGGTGAATATGCGTTTGATGAGATTGTTTCGATTGAGCGCGAGCCGTTCGAGGGGTTCGTTTACAATCTCACGACAGAGACGGGGAACTATTTCGTGGATTTTGCGCTCACGCACAACACCGGCGGGCTCGGCACGCCCGCGCATCTTCGCGTTGAGAGCGGCGCGATTCACCGCGCGAACAAGGGCGTGCTTTTTCTTGATGAAGTTTCCTCGCTGGGTCCGAAGTCGCAGCAGGAGCTCCTGACGGCGATGCAGGACAAGAAATATCCGATAACAGGGCAGAGCGAGATGAGCTCCGGCGCAATCGTGCGCACAGAGCCCGTGCCCTGCGACTTCGTTCTCGTTGCGGCGGGCAACCTCATCGACATGCAGAACATGCACCCCGCACTGCGCTCGAGAATACGCGGTTACGGTTACGAGATTTACATGGAGGATTCGATGCCCGACAATGAGGAGAACTGCAGGAAGCTCATGCAGTTCGTGGCGCAGGAGGTGACGAAGGACGGTAAGATACCGCACTTCGAGCGCGCCGCCGTTGACTCGATAATAGACGAGGCAAGGAGGAAGGCAGGAAGGAAGAAGAGGCTCACGCTCAAATTGAGGGAGTTGGGCGGGATCGTGCGCGCGGCAGGCGACGTGGCGAAGGAGGAGGGCGCGAGTTTCGTGACAAAGCAGCATGTCGAGAAGGCGAAGAAGCTCGCGAGCACGCTCGAGCAGCAGGTCTCGCAGCAGATAATCGACCTCAAAAAGGACTACAAGGTTTTCAATATGAGCGGATATGCAGTCGGAAAAGTAAACGGGCTCGCGGTCATGGGCGACGGCTCTTCCGGCCTAATTATGCCAATCGTTTCCGAGGTTACGCCGTCATCCTCAAAGAGCGAGGGGAAACTCATTGCAACAGGAAAACTCGGCGAGATAGCGAAGGAAGCCGTGGAGAACGTCTCGGCCGTGATAAAGAAGCATATCGGGCGCGATGTTTCGATGTACGATATTCACGTTCAATTCCTGCAGACATACGAGGGAGTCGAGGGGGACAGCGCGAGCATATCCGTCGCGGTAGCGGTGATATCGGCGATGGAGGGAATACCAATCGACCAGAGCGCTGCAATGACGGGCTCGCTAAGCGTGCGCGGCGAGGTGCTTCCAGTCGGAGGCGTGACCGCGAAAGTCGAGGCGGCAATCGAGGCAGGCGCGCGCAAGGTTCTGATACCGAGCGCGAACGCAGGCGATGTTTACCTGGATGCGGATAAGCGGAAGAAGATAGAAATAGTGCCAGTGAGCACAATCGTCGATGTGCTCGAGCACGCGCTAAAAGAAGGAGACCGGAAAAAGAAACTCGTCAAGGAGATGAAGAAGGCGATGCACTCGCTTCCTTACTGATCGCGTTTATCGGTAATCAGTATTTTACCATCACTTTGTCGCTCACGCTCATTATGCTCTCAAACCCGAGGCTTAGCTTATGTCCGAAAGACGTTTGCACAGTTATCGTCCCGTGCTTCCTGTCCACGCCCACAATCTTCCCGATGTACGCGCCCACGTCGTTAAGGACCTCCTTGTTGTCCAGTTTCATGGAGAGCGCGATCTCCATCCTCGCCCTTTTCACCGCCTCGAGAGCGAGGAACGCGGCAACGAGGCTGCCTATTATCGCGACCACCAGGTCTCCGAAATACGCGTCGCGCAGGACCCAGTCCGCGGCGACCTTGAGAATGAACCATATGACCACCACGCTCACCCCGTACAACGAATAGCGCAGCGCCTCGAGCCGCCTCTTCTCGTTAAGCAGCTCGATCATCTTGCCAAGGACGACGATCACGCCTGCCCAGGGAAGGAGGATGAGTATGCTCCTTATCACGCTCGCCGAGATTTTGACCGGGTCGTATAGCGTCTGGGACGCGGTGACGTATTCCTGGAACCCGAGCCATATGGAGATTATCAGAAGCATGAGCGCCGACAGGTAGGCGATGAAACCGATTTTGTCAACCGAAACGCGGAAGTCGCCTGCCGCGCGCAGTATGCTGTCCTCAACACCGAATCCCTTCGCGAGCAGGTAAAGCCCGAGTATGGCGACCATCGGCCTCCAGTCGAGCCCAACCCAATACCCGAGCACGAGCAGGAACAACAACAGGCCGGGAAGACCGAAGACCATGCGCGCGTAGTGGGGCTCCTTCAGTTTTTCAAGAAGCACGAAATAGGTCTTCTCGAGTTCCTTCGCCTGCTTCATCACCACGACTTTCACGTAGTCTATTCTCAGGCGCGACTGGATGATGGGCATCACCTGCTCGTCCGACGCGCCGTCAGAAATGAAAATGCATGAGTCTGCCTTGAACTCCGCGAGAACCTTGTCGAGTTGCTCCGCAATCTCCTTGTCCGCGCGGTAGCCGAGCCGCTTGTCGCCGGCGAGAGTCGCAATCTGCGCCTCGCTCTCCTTTGAAACCTCATCGAAAATGCGCACGGCCTCGAACATGGTGTTCGCGTCGGTCTCCTCTGGGTCGATGAGCGCGAGTTTCGTTGCCGCGGCTACGTTTTCCTCCCTGCCGACAACAGGCGACTTCACCTTCGCCTTCTCGTGGAGGTCGTTGTCCCTGTCCACGCAGATTACAAGAACTCGCTTTTTAGCCATAAAACCACAGAACAATAAGCCAATCACATTAGGCGCAATCCGTTCATCCCGTTATAGACTATGAAGAAACGTATTTAAATATTTATTGAGTTATATACCCGCGATATAACGAGATGCGATGGCTGCGAGCTCGTTTTGTGAGGCTCTTTTGGCAATAGTTTATTCGTGATATCATGGAATTTTCGGCACCTGGAGACGCGTTGGGCACAGAGGAGGAGTTCATACCCGGCGAGGGGACGTACGTTGATGGAGATACTATACGCGCGCTCATCGCCGGAGTCGTCAGCATCGGCTCGGACAGGCGCATCTCAGTGCGCCCCTCTCACTCCGTGCCGAGCGCGCTAAAGCCGCACATGACCGTTCTCGGAAGGGTCGAGGAGATTTTCGAGCCCATCGCGCTCGTGCGCATCGCGCCGTTGGAGACGGGATTGCTGCGCCAGAGCTGGCCCGACGTTTTCGGCGTGCTGCACGTGTCGCGCGTGAAACCCGGTTATGCGCGCAACCTAAAGGACGAGATAAAGATAGGGGACATAATAAAGGCGACGATTGAGGAGATAAAGGTCGGCGAGCCGTCGCTCAGCACGAAGGACAGGGGCTGCGGTGTGGTAAAAGCGTTCTGCACGAGGTGCAGGTCCCCGCTCAAACTCGCCGGCACCATGCTCGTGTGCGAGTCCTGCGGGAACAGGGAGAGCAGGAGGCTAGGCTTTCCGTACCGATCTTGAGGTGGTTATTTGAAGATACATGTTATCAACAAGGACGAAAATTATCTGGAGTTTGAGATCGAGGGCGAGGACTCCACGTTCCCGAACGCGCTCAGGGACGTCCTTCTCCGGGACGATGAGGTGGAGTTCGTCTCGTGCACGGTCGAGCATCCGATTCTGAGCAGGCCGAAAGTCGTTCTCAGGACAAAGGGGAAGAAGCCGCTTACGGCGCTAAAGGAGGCGGTGAAAAAACTCGGCAGGGCCGCGGGCGAGGTTCGCGCTTCTATGAAGAAGACCAAGAAATGATCGAAATGCTCAAAAAAGGCGCGCGCGTGCTCGGGATTGACGACTCTCCTTTTGACTCGAAGACAAAACGCGTGCTCGTTGTCGGCGTGGTTTACAGGGACGGGGTCATCGAGGCAGTGTTGAGCACGCACGTGGAAAGGGACGGAAGCGACTCAACCGCCAGCTTAATAAAAATGATAAAAAAATCGAGATTCGCGGACGAGATCCGGTTGGTTTTGATGAACGGGATAATGCTCGCCGGCTTCAACGTCGTGGACATAAACCGGCTGAGCGGGGAACTCGGCATCCCGGTAATCGCGCTCGTGAGAAGAAAACCAAGAATGGAGGAGGTCAGGGAGGCGCTCGCGCACGTGAACAATCAAAATGAAAAACTCGAACTCATAAGGCGCGCTGGAGAGGTTCACAGGCACAGGTATTACGCGCAAATCACCGGAATTTCGTTTGAGGATGCGCGCGCCGTGCTGGACATGTTCGCGCCGATGCCGGAGCCGGTTCGGCTTGCGCACGTGATCGCGTCAGGCGTCGTTAGAGGGGAGTCAAGGGGGAGGGCTTGAGATGGAAAGGAAAATTGAGAAAGGAGAAACGGGCGGCGAGTCCTTGAAGAAAATCCTCGCCGAAGTCCTCAGGAAAAAATACTTCTACATCGCGATACTCGCGGTGTTCGCGCTCTTCGTCCTAACAAAAGATCCAGTTTTCGCGCTCGTGGCCGCGGGGCTTGTCGTGCTGCTGCTGGCCGTGGAGATATACGTCGGAGCGAGCACTACGGGCTGGGCGCACGAGATAAAGGAAACGCTCATAGCGATTTTCGCCGCGGTTGCCATATGGCTTGCACTCAGTTTCTTTTTGAACACCCAATCGCCTCTTGATGCGGTCGTCTCGTGCAGCATGCTTCCGAACCTCGAGCGCGGGGACATGGTGCTGCTGCAGGGTGCCGAGCCGAGCGCGCCGGAAGTGAACGTGAGCAGGGAGGATTGGGCGCGCGCGGTCGAGGACCTTAAAAAAATGCAGCCAATATGCATAAATGGAAAAATGTCCACATCAAACAACCTGATATCCTTCGAGTGCGGGATGTGCGGGCAGAGGAGTCCCGCAACAGGCGCGCTCGCCGAAATCCCGTGCGTGAAATCAGTGACCGTTGCGGGTTCGACCGTGCTCCCGAATCTTAAAAACGACATAATCGTCTACGAGCCGATGCCGGCCGACCGTTTCAAAGGGGCGATAATACACCGCGTCATACTCGTGGTGAATGTGGAGGGCACGAGGTATTACCTCACGAAAGGCGACAACAACGCGGTTTTTGACGTGCAGGGCGGAAACTCGCCGGTTCCGCGCGAAAGGGTGAAGGGAAGGGTCGTTCTCCGCATTCCCTACGTGGGTTACATAAAGTTGTTTATGTCTGGCCTTTTCGACACCCCGCCCGGCTGCGATAAAATTATTATAAATGACGGTCAATAACTTCCGTATAATATGCATTGATGTGTGAGGTGAGAAAATGTTCGAGATACAGGTGGAAGACGCGCGCACGTGGAAGAACTGCGTCGACGCGATAGTGAACCTGATAGAGGAGGGCACGTTTGACGTGAATCCCGATGGGATAAGCCTGCGCGCGATGGATCCCTCGCAGATTGCAATGGTGAGTTTCAGCATCCCCAAGGCGGCGTTCATTTCCTACAAAGCCGACTCCTCAAACAAGGTTGGGATAAACTTCGACAACCTGAGCAAGATACTTTCTAGAACAAGGGGGAAGGAGAAATTGACGATTGGCGTGGAGGAGAACAAGTTTCTTCTCGAGTTCGTGTCGCAGGACAAGACGAAGAGGCATTTCAAGATGCCGCTTCTCGACCTCCCGGCCGGGCACCAGAAGGAGCCGAAGATAGAATACGACGCGGTAATCAAGATAAACGGCGGGCAGTTCAAGGAGGTCCTGCGCGACGTTGCGCTCATTTCCTCGCATCTGGTTCTGGAGGCAACCGAGAAGGGCTTCAACGTGACCGCGCACGGCGATTCGGCGGACATGCGCACCGAGAGCGAGAAGGCGTCTGTGCTAGACCTGAGCGTGAAGAATGCCGCGCATGCAACGTTCCCGCTCCAGTACCTCGACGACATAACAAAGGCGTGCGCCGACAACCAGCCCATGACAATACACATGAAGTCGAACGCTCCGATAAAAGTCGCTTATGCTGTTGGCGACGCGAGCCTCGTGTATTACCTGGCGCCGAGAATTGATGTAGAGTGAATGTGCGTTCAAACTCGCAGAGCCGGAATAGCGCAAATGCTCAGTAGTGGCAGGTGATACACATCGGTCGTAATACATACGTGTTTCTTTTAATCATCATACTGATCCAACTGCTGCTGCACTTCTCCGTGCTTTCCAATTACTATTTCGGGGATGAGGGATACCATCTTACTTACGCCTGGCTTATAAACAAGGGCGAGGTCATATACCGCGATTTCTTCTCGTTTCATTCGCCCGGAACGGCGTTTGCGCTTGCGCTATTTTTCAAACTTTTTGGCACCTCGCTGGCGATAGCGCGGCTCCTTGTAACGCTCGTCCAGATGGGCACAACCGTCCTGATCTTCATAATGGCAAAAAAACTATATGACGAAAAAACTGCACTGCTCTCATCGGCCGTTTTTGTCGTCATAGAAGTTCCATTCTGGGGCATCTGGGTGTTAACCGAACCCTTTATGACGTTTTCAACCGTTCTCGCCGCCTTCTTCTTATACGCCTACTATTTTGAAAATAAAAAAATCGAATTTCTTCTCGCCGCCGGGTTTTTTCTAGGTCTGGCCCTGTTTTTCAAACAGACCGCGGTTCTCGCTCTTGCGATGTTTTTCCTATACACGCTGATACAAAACAAGGGCAATGCAAAACACCAGAGGCTAAAAGAGTCCGCGGTATTCCTTGCTGGCTGCGCAATCGTTCCACTGCTGCTCTTTTCTTATTATATGCGCCTTGGGGCGCTTCAAGATCTGATATATGGGCTGATAACTTTCAATTTTTTCGTAGTAAAAGGCAGCACAATCCTCATGTACCCCTCAATACTTTCAATTCCCCACATAGTTCTTATTTTTGGCCCGGCGGTATACTTTCTATTGTCAAAAAAAGACCCAAAAAATTCCTTTCTGCTCATATGGCTTTTTGCTGGTTTTCTAGACGCTTTCCATGCGATGTATTACAACTACCACATGTTTCCTGCTCTTCCTCCCGCGTCGATAATGATGGGCTGTCTCATTATACACTTCTTTGAGGCTGGGAATAAATTTATGAAAACAAAGCCGCCAGAACGTCGTCCGCTCTACGCCGAGCCCATAAACTTTATCGCCGTTTTGGTCATCGTTACACTCGCCACATTTGCTGCGCAGGACATACTACTTTTTTCAATCGAAAAAAACGCAGGTATACAGTTGCATATGCAGATTGCCGAGTATGTGAAAGCGAGAACCAATGAAAATGAAACTATCTTTGCGGCCCCGTTCCTCATGGGGATTCATTTCTTCTCCGAACGAGAGCCGGCATCTTTTTATATTTTGATCGTATACAACGGCATAAACGATGAAATAACCAACCGAATTCTAGACGACCTGGAACGTGGAAAAACCAGATATGTCGTATACGCGCCGCCTCCAGACGCAAAAAACCTCTATAAAAATGAAAAAGGTTTGTTGCGGTTTTTAGAACGCTTTGAGTCCTACCTAAAGCAAAACTACGTGGTAGAAAAAGAATTTGGTACGCCTCCATGGGGTCCAATACTGGTCATGCGTAGAAAGGCTTAATTGTTTTTATATCATTAACCGATGCCAGCACCGCCCGCTTTAGCGGGTTCGGATACGGCGTCGAAGCTCTATCGGAAACTTACCCTCAGCCCAGATATTTAAACGCAGCCAGATACGAAAGAGGCATGCGAGCATACAAGTTCCGCGTATACCCATCAAGAAAGCAGGGGAAAGAGATGAGCACGCATCTGTGGATTTCAAAAGAGTTATGGAACGAGCTGCTTGCCTTCACAAAAGAAACATACAAAAACCACGGTAAATTTCCGACAAAAACAACCTTGCTGGATATGGCAAAAAGAAGCGGTCTCTATTCCCAGGTTGCCCAACAGCTTGTTGACAGACTGAATGAAGCAGTGTGGAGAAAAGCTAAGAAAAAACAAATGGGATTCCCGCGATTCAAATCAATTGATAGGATGAAAAGCCTGGTTTACCCTCAATTTGGTTTTTTCCTTGGGAAGAAACTCGGGGTAACCCCATTTGGAGACGTTGCAATCAAAAGGCACAGGGAAACCGAAGGCAGGATAAAAACGCTAACTCTCAAGAGGGAGGCGTCCGGAAAGTGGTTTGCCGTATTCTGCATTGAGCAAGAGAAGAAACAGCCGAGAAAAAATAATGGGGAAAAAGTTGGGATTGACCTGGGCTTGATTAACTTCGCCGCACTCTCAAATGGAAAAATTGTAAAGAACCAGAGACATTTCAGAACTCTTGAGGAAAAGCTTGCAACATGCCAGCGAAGAACGAGCAGATGCAAGAGAGGGAGCAAAAACAGGAAGAAAGCAAAGAAGAAGGTCGCCAGGCAGCATGAGAAAATAAGCGACTGCAGAAAAGATTTTCTCCATAAACTTTCAAGGGAATCCGTGAATTCCTATTCCCTAATTGCACTT
>CAZWEI010000016.1:0-20267 GCA_964632135.1 Microcaldota archaeon | reverse complement strand
GTACGACGGCTTCATCAATTACATGAACATACTTCAGGATTTCAAGAACAGGATAAGCAACGGACATGGATGAATGATTAAAAATAATGAAAACCAAAGAGGTGGGAAAATGCCGAGAAGGAAAGGAGTTAAGAACGCGCCCCCTGGAAGGGAGTTCGTTTTCAAGACCCCAGAGGGAAGGGAAGTCGGACGCGCGAGGAACGCCGCCGAGTTCGTGAGCCTCATCAAGCAGGTGCCGCTCACGAGCGTGCTGTACCACGCGAACAGCGGGCACTTTTCGCCCTGGCTTGAGTTTATCGGCGAGAAGACCGCAGCCGGAAAAGTGCGGGCGATAAAGGGGAACACCGAGCAGGTGCGCGCGGACATCATCGAAGTCTGCAGCTGAGCGCGCGGTGCAGGGCGTAGCGTTAGCAGACGTTGGGCGTTCGCATGAAAAGAAAAAATAAAACAAAACAAAAAAACAAAACGCGCAAACACGAGCTCGCCGGCGAGGTCGGCAAGCTGAAGGGCGAGTTGCAGAGAATAAAGAAAAGGAGCAAGGGCATACTCGTGGACATAAACTCGCTGCTGAAAGATTCAGTAAAGGAGATGAAAATAGAGGAAAGGATAGTCGAACGCCTGAGAGGCACGCGCGCGCTGATAAGAAAAGGTTTGAAAGAGATAAAATTTACTGCGGTTAAACACGCGCCCACGAATGAGAAACTCAAAAGTAGAATTGAAAAAATACTCCGCGCGCCCGGGGTTGAGAAAAGCGCGGGTTACAAGAAGGCGCTTGCGTATGCGCGCGAGCATCCGGTGGGAAGCAGACTTGTTGTTTTTGTTTGCGAGGACAGACGAGGAAGGATTTTCAGAAAAGTTTGCGTGCGCCACCACTTCGAGATATACGATCCAGAGGATGAGCGCGTGTATCTCACGAGCGAGTTCGCGCACCGGATGAAGAAGAAGGGGCTCGCGCTCCTCGCGAAGGGAAGGATAAGAAACGGGCGCGTTGGCGGTTTGAAATTTTTCAGGCGTGTCTCGTTTTGAACTTTTATATCGGCAGTTCATTTTGAGTTGGCTTCTTAAAATGCCAGTTGGTTCTATTCCGAGGACCGCGCATATACGCGCGAACTTTTTTTGTATCCTCCAAACCTCTTCCGGATGTTTTTATTGAGTCTTTGGTTACCGACGCTATCAGTTCGTCTATAGCTTTTTTAACTTCTTTGGGTTGCTGCTTCAAGATTGATATATCAAAAACCAAGTCGACGCCGAGATTCTTTACTCTCCTTTCAGTTAGTCCATAGGGATGGTAGAAAGCAACGATTGGAAGGTTTCCAATTAGGTCGTGGATAGAGGAAATGTATCTCTCATTAATTTCGCAAAATCAAATACAACGCAGGCGATAACAAGGTCGTATGATGTTCCTCTCTCTTTTATTTCTTTTTGGAATTGAGATACGGTGTATGCGTGCGTTACATTCCGCTCGTGCCGCACAAGGTCGTTGATACACCCGTCTTTAATAAGCTTGTAGTCGTCATCACCGCCAACGAAGAGTACTTTTAATTCAGCCATGAAACCACCTCGTAGAATAAATATTATTTTATGCAGATTCTCCTTTATATCCCTTTCCATTTCCGACCGAGGCGCGCGCTGTCAAAAACGAGTTTTCAAGAACGTTTTTAAATGCCTTGTGATATTTTATTTATTAATTCGGGCGAATCAGATGAAAAAAATTCTCTTCGTTTGTATGGTGTGCGCTCTTATTATTTTTGGATGCACTGGCGGCAGTTCGGGCAATGGAAAGAATGAAACGAAACAGAATCAAAACAAAGTTACGATATACGGCGCAGTAAAGATGGACCCGCTCGCAGGCGAAAGCCCCAAAGCGATAGTTGTCAGTTATTATAAACAATCTGCGCTGGGCTATGGCGCGCCTTACGGAGAAAAAATAACCGAAACGAGCATTAAATGGGTTGGCTTTGATGGAGATTATTCTGTCAATTTTTATCTGAACGGAACGGGCAATTTGACCATCGGAACAATCGGTGGCGCGTGCGCGTGGAAGAACCTCATCGCCGAGCCTGGCAAAACGTATGAGATTAATTTTACTCCTTCGTTGTGTCCTCCGTAGTTGAGCAAATTGTTGTGCGTGCCGCATGCGAGTTTCGCGAACGTTTTTAAATACCCCGTGGATAGTATATTATTTAGTGGATATTATGGCTGTTCGCGGCGCGGAAGATGGGAGGAGAAAGAAGGGGACCGGCGCGCGCTCACTCAAGGGCGAGCGCGTTAAATCACTATTGAAGGACATGGAGCACGACCCGAGCCTCGCGAACGCGCTCCTTGTTATGCTTGGCGCGCTTTTCCTTTTAACTTCATTCAACTTTTATCCCTGGTGGCTTCTCCCAATAATTCTCGCGGGGCTGGGGCTCATAGCGTACAAGTTCGCGCCGCTCGGCACGCTGCTGGGGGTCCTGCTCGCGTTCCCAGCGATCGCGTACCAGTCTCCTGTGCTCGCGTGGGTTTACATGCTCGTTATGGCAATAACGATGTTCTACACGTTCACCAGTTGGCACATCATCTCCGCGCTGATGATTCTCATACTCGCGCCCTTCACGAGCGTTCCGTTTCTCGCTGGAATTGTTATTCCATTGCTCATGCTTTCTGCGCTCCTTCTCGGCTCGAAGCACAGCATACAACTAACTCTCCCGTGCGTCTTCGTCGTACTCCTTCTCTCGGCGGTGTGGCACACGGACGCGTGCAGGGAGGGGCTGAGCGCGTGCTCCTCGCCTAGCGAATACGCGCAGGACAACGGCGCGTTCATGCCCATAAGGAAGGACGTCTCGCTTTTCGAGATGAGGCCCGGGTTCTCGCACCTTCAGAGGAGCGACAGGCCGGCGCCCCAGGGGTTCAACCAGATGCTCGAGGCAACCACGAACTCGTTCGGCTCGCTTCTTTCTGGCGACACGATAAAGTACATGAACGAGGCGCTGGGCGCCGTCTTCAATGCGATAATCAGACTGCTGTTCTACGACTCCGCGCTCATACAAATTTTCTTCTGGTGCGCTGCCGTGTTTCTCGTCCCCTTCATTTCTGGGAGAACCCGCCATCCGAGGAGAAACCTCATCGCGAGCTTCTCGTTCGTGCTGATTCCGGTTGGTTATTTCGTCGCGTGCATGGTTTCAGAGGCGTCCTTCAACCCGATAGTTTTCGCATATATCGTGTTTTCGGTATTTCTCGCGGGCCTTCTCGAGTACGCGAAAATAAACCTCAGTCGCGAGATTGCCGTAGGCAAGGCTGAGAAGGCAGCGCAGTTCGGAAAGTTCGGCCTTCAGGATTTGAGCACGTCCGCAGGCACTGAGTCTCTCAGCGATGTGGGCGGGTACGAGAGCACGAAGCAGGAACTCCAGGAGGCGATTGTCTGGCCCATCCGCAGGCGCGATTTGAGCAATGTTTACGGGATAAAGCCGCCGAAAGGAATTCTTCTCTTCGGTCCGCCGGGTACGGGCAAGACGATGCTGATGCGCGCGCTTGCAAAAGAGTTGGAGATTGGGTTCTATTACGTGAAGTGCAGCGACCTCCTCTCGGAGTGGTACGGGGAGAGCGAGAAGAATATAACGGAGCTGTTTAAGGTTGCGAGGAAGGCGAGTCCCTGTGTTCTCTTTTTCGATGAGATTGACTCGATTGGAAAAAGCAGGGACGCGTACACCGCTGACGACGTCGCCCCGCGCGTGCTGAGCCTGTTGCTTTCTGAAATTGATGGTTTCAAAACCGAGAAGAACGTCATAATGATCGGCGCGACGAACGTGCCCAACCAACTCGACCACGCGCTCCTCCGCCCGGGCAGGTTCGACAAGATAATTTACATGCCGCTTCCTGACAAGCGCGCACGCCTCGAGATTTTCCTCATTCATACGAAGAACATGCCGGTCGCCGACGACGTTGATTTCAACAAACTCGCCGAGATGACGGAGAGGTATTCCGGCGCGGACATTCAGAATATTTGCACAGAGGCTGCGCGAAAGGCCGCGCGGGACGCATCTGTCGCGAACATGGTCGTGCCTGTCACGATGAGCCACTTCGTCGACTGCATCGACGATATCAAGCCGAGCGTGTCCCTCGCGAAGTTGGAGGAGTACGAGCAGTTCAGGCTTGATTACGAGAGGCGCGCAGTGGGGACTGAGGTGCGCGAGGAGAAGATTGGAAAGGTCGGATGGGATGACGTCGCCGGCCTCGAGAGCGTGAAGAAGGCGCTCATAGAGGCGATTGAGATTCCGCTTCTCCACGAGGATTTGATAAAGCAGTACAAGGTGAAGCCGAGCAAGGGAGTCCTTCTCTTCGGCCCTCCGGGATGCGGGAAGACGCTGATTGTGCGCGCGGCTGCGAACGAATTGAAGGTGACGTTCATAACGCTGAGCGGCGCCGATTTGCTGAAAAAGGGCTACGAGGGCGCGGTCCAACTGGTAAAGGAGACGTTCAACCGCGCGAGGGAGCGCGCGCCATCCGTGATTTTCATGGACGAGATTGAGGCGATCGCGCCCAGCAGGGACAGCACGAGTTCGCAACTCGTGGAAAACGTCGTTTCACAATTGTTAACCGAGTTGGACGGCGTGAAGGAGTTGAAGAAGGTCGTACTCATCGGCGCGACGAACAGGCCAGACAGCGTTGACAAGGCGCTCATGAGGCCAGGAAGATTCGACAAGATTGTTTTCATCCCGCCCCCGAACGCAGAGGTGCGCGAGAGGATACTCGCGCTCAACCTCGAGAACATCCCGATCGCCGACGGCGTTGATTTGAAGAAAATCGCGAAGAGGGCGGAGGGTTTCAGCGGCGCCGACCTAGCGTCGATCTGTCAGGAGGCGAAGATGAGGCTCGTGAGAAGAAGACTGACCGGTGAGCACGAGCCTGTTCTCAATGCGCGCGACTTCGAGGAAATTCTGGGCGAAAGAAGGCCGTCAATAACCGCGCGCCAACTTGAGGAATATCTGGAATTCAGAAAGGAGTATGGCGAAAGAAAATAAAAGAATATAGAAGAATGACTTTAAAAGAATAATGACTTTGTTCTTTTTTGTTATGTTCGTCTTTAGTCGAACATGCTGATGCGCGAACGCGCTAAAACGCAAAAATTACGTTGAGCGCCTATATACGCATTTGGTGTATGACGTATTTTAAACAAAAATATATAAATTACAGTTTATATATCTCCGAAACCTTTAAATAGGTTAGAAAGTTCAAACTGATAGACAGTTTCACGGCTCGTCGAACCACGGCGGGAGCGAAGCTGTCTGATAAAAACTTTGGGCAAAAACGCGTCGCCTATTAATACTGGTAAAATACATGCCCAACAAAAAGTGTGGGCGACGTAAAATTGAGGTGGTAAAGTGAAGAGTTTGAATGTGAAGAGAATAGCGGCCTTGGCTGCCGGTGCGGCAATGCTAGGCGCGTCTCTCGCGGTTGCGGGCGACGTGAGCTATAGCAACGTGCCGATAATTCAGAATGGCCAGCCAATGGTCAAGATCGTCGTGGGCGAAAACGCCGCGGCCTCTGACGGAGTGGCTGCTGCGAACATCGCTGCGATGATCGGAAACTTGGCGTACAAATCTCAGGCCATAACTGCAACCATTTCCGGCGAGCCGACATGCACAGTGTCAGGCGGAGCTGGAACCGGGTCGTGCGTTGTCTCCGACAAGAAAGCGACGTTGGAGGTAACTGTACCCGGAGCGGTTACAGGGGCTTTTGGATTTAAGACGCTGATAAACGATATGGTGGACAGGTATGTGGAGAACAGAAACACGACAGGAACACAAGACGTGTACAACCAGACGACCTCGGATCTGTCTCCGTTCTGCACCACGACCGCCTGCGCAAATTCGGATATAACGCAGGGGCAGGCAGTGAAGAAGGTAGCTGCTGGGGACTTCCCGCCATTGGCGACGTATTCCCCAAGGGACGCGTACGCTGGCAGGACATACACCGAGGAGCAATCTCTTTGGGTGAGGGCAAAGACGAAATACGACACCACTCTGAAGAAGGTTGTTGCGAACTCACCGTATGCTGCGTACAAGATTGAGTTCACGCAGTCGGATGAGGGCATCCCGGCCGCAACGTGCACTACGCCGACAAACGGCTACTACGCCTATGTCGCGTCACCAACGACTGCAACCGGCGGATGCAGCAACGCTGCGGATGGAACCGACAGACACAGGGTGTTGATAAAGTGGCTTGGCGAGGATTGGATAATAAGCGGCATGACTCCTCCGACGCCAACCGCAATAGGCACGAACTACACGCTCTCAACAAACGAGACGGCTGGTGGGCTTGACAGCAGCAGCATAAACCTAGCGAAGGAAAGCGCGTATGGGGTAATTCACATAGGCGAGAACCTTTCCGCTGGCGCATACACAATCAAACTGGCGGACATTACCGTCCCGATGGGAGGGACTTATGTCGCATATGCGTCAATACAGATATTCGATGCGAACGGCGTGTCTGTAAAGGAGGACCAGGTTCAGCCAGGCTCCACTTACACGTGGACCGCACCTGACGGCAACAAGGTAAGAATCAAGGTTTATACAACAAACCCGGGTTACACCATGGCTGCCAAATGGGCGGAGATGGCTGTCTACTCCCAGGAGATTACTCTTGAGAGCGGAAAGAACCTCGATCAGAGCAACGCCGACGGAAATAAGGATTGGTACGTGAGCCTTGTGTGGAGAAACAAAGACCCGACCGCAGCCACAGCTGGTTACTACGGCCAGACTGACTCCCTGAGAAGGATAATGCTGAAGAACTACGCAGTTGGCAACTCCCTGATAAACTTGCAGAAGGGGGACACGTTCAACATCCCGACAGCCAACACGAAGTTCCAGATGTCTTTCGACGGGCTGACGCTGGGCGACGCGGACTACGACACACTTTCGATGGCCATAGTCACGGCTAGCATAATCGCATACGCGGACACGACTTGCACTGGCGTGAACAGGAACTACACGAACGTATTGTCAGTCTCATCTGGATTGACGAACGCGTTCACGTTCTCGCTCGGGCAGGTGAGCCAGTACTACACAGCACTTAGTGGATTGAATGGCGCATCTAGTGCGGGCGACGTGTTGTACAAACCAGGCTCTTCGACATGCTATGTGTACACCGCAGGGAGCGGCAACGTGAGCACAACCGTCACGTACAACCTAGAGGCGGGCTCTGCATCAGAGACCCTGATCTTCTACAACGCGAGCCACACCACGGCGAACGCTAGCGGCTACGCATATCCGTACCTCCTTGTAACGGAGAACGCGGGTATGGGAGCATGCGGCGCGAACGTGTACGACCAGTACAGGCTAGCAATGACCAACCCATCGTCAGCGTACCAGTTCAACTCGACAGACAAGGCACAGTACGTATCGATAGGATGCGACGATGCCAACCTATTGCTTGCATCAGACGGTCTGGTTGACGAGGGCTACATATCTGAGAGGGGCTCTCAGTTCGTGGCTACCGACACCACCGGCGTAAGCATGAAGATGGCCAAGAAGGTGGGCGAGGTACAGTACTTCGTGAAGACCACGGGGGCAGAAACAACGTCTGCGACGACCATAACGCTTGCTGAGGGCGAGACGTCCAGCGGACTCTCTGGAGGTGTTGTAATAAAGGCGAAGAGCATCTCCGAGAAAGTTGGGGCTTGCACAGCTGGCGGAGTGGCACCAGTCTGCACTGCTGAGCTGGGAACTGTCACGGCAACACCGTCCGTAAGCACGGCGGTTGTGTCTGTGCCGGTAAATCCGGTCGGAGCGAACAAGCTGGTTGTCCTCGACAACGAGGCGACTGGCGTGGCGAACCTCGTCGTGATTGGCGGACCTGAAGCGAACGCGGTTGCGAAGGCGGCCCTAACGGGCGCTGACGCAGTCACCTTCAGCACAGACACGCAAATCACGAAGGTTGTCGGCAACAAAATCATCATTGCCGGCTACTCCGCGGACCAGACAATGGCAGAGGCAGAGAAATTCATCGCAGAACTTGCCAACCAGAGGGCCTAAACCCTCTACTTTTTTTCTTTTCTTTTTATTTTTACAACCCCCAGAGGATTCCATAAAAATTAGAAAAGTTTATAAACAATCCATCCGATAAATTTCACATGCGACCAATCGGATTTTTGACTCTTGCACTACTTTTCGCTATAAGCATCAGCACAGTTTGTGCTGCCGACTACGGCTCTTTGCGCGAATACATGTATGAGAACGAGAAGTATCCGCTCGACATATCCGCGAGCGGCGTCATTATCGATAACGTTACCTATCAGATAGTGAGGATAAAAACCGTGGAGACTTTTCTCATTGTCTCCAATGGGACTGAAAAACTAAACGCGAGCATGCTGGTAAGGGACGAGTTCAACAACACGTTCCTGAACGACAGCGCCACCATACAGAACGTTTTGAAACAGTATTACAGGAGGTTCTATCCGACCGAAGGCGAGATAAACGAGACGCTGAACTCCGTGGATGCGTTTAACCTCAGTCGCGACATACGCGTGAGATACGGAAACGCCGAGAGCTCGTGCAGAACCTATCTCGGCATAGACCAAAAACCGTGCAATGATTCCACAACATGCATAAACTCGTGCCTCGCGGTCTACCTCTGCAAGCAGGTCATGTACGGCGTGGGCCAAGTCTTTGTAGACGCCATGGTCTCCTATGCGACCGCAGTGCAGAGTCTCGACGCGGATATGAACGACCTGTACGCCAACCTGCAAAGGCTGAGGGCGCCCCAGGATACGGACGACGTGTACGCGCTCCTCTCCTCGTCGCTCGACGACGTTGACCGGGTGAGGACAACCACCGGCACGATAAAGACGAACAAACTGGTCCGTGGGGACTGCGGGGACTGCCTGGATTTCTGCCCGCCTACTGCGATAAACCCGTCGCTCCTCGACGCGGCGAGGACGAAACTTCTAACGCTCAAGAACCGCGTGCCCCAGAAGCAGGAGATAAGCACGGCGGTTTCTTCAATCCAGACGCACACTGCGGAAAGAATGAATTACGTCCTAACCGTGAGGCAGCGCAGAATTTACCAGGCGAAATACGCGGAATTCCTGTCTCAAAAAACGAAATTGGACGCGGACAACGCCAGGGCCAGGAGCATATTCAACGTCAGCCTGAACGCGAGCGGGAAGCTCGAGGGCGTTCTCGCGCGCATGGCTGCGGTGATCAACAGCACGAACTACACGGAGATGGAAACGCTTATCCCTGAGTTCAACCGGACCTTGAACGGAAGCCGGTCTGCGGTGTATGTTTACCTTGGCAGATACGAGAACGTTACGAATCTCAGCAAGGAGGCGGTGGACGTAGTAGTGAAAGCCGAGTGGGTCGTCACGCCTGATGCGGCCGCGCTCGCCGTCCTTGATGAGATAAAACAACAGAAGTCCGACGTTGACGCGCTCGTGGTGCTTCCGCTCGACATAGACAACGTTTCCGTGATTGAGGATGGTTACGCGGACGTGATCTCGAAAAGCAACGAATTGATAAGCGCGCACGCCAGGTACTCGCAGGGTGACATCGGAGCGTTCATAGGCGGTACGTTCAAGCGCGCGAGCGACAACGTCATCGCAATAATAGGGATGACAACGCCGATGAGCGTGGCGCAGCGCAAGGACCTCAGGCCGGCGATACCGCCGATAATGATACTCGCTGTCGATGTTCTGCTCATACTCCTGGCAGGAGTGTTTTTCGTCATCGGGGTTACCAAAGGGATTGTGACACTAAGCAGGACTTCGCGGGTGGCGTGGGGCATCGTGTTCCTGCTTCTCATCATGCTCATAGGCGGCGCCTCGCTTGCGGTTTATCTGCAGTTGAGCGCGCTCAGCGGCGACGTTTCCCTGGGCACGTTCCTCGATGAGCTTGGCAGCAGCGACAGGGTCGCGCTCGTGAAGGACATAAGCGGGCTGGGCGACGCGGAAGTCGCGGCGATTGGAAAATGCGGCAAGGACATATACGATGTTATGGGCGAGAAAGGGAAGATCGTATCGAATTACACGATAGACGGCGGACTTTGCATACGGGGAGGCCACGAGGAGGACGAGATCCCCAGCGAGCTGTGCTACGAGTTCATGGAGGACACCCCGATGTTTTACATACACGGCGCGGAAACGAACAAGACGACGTTCCGCACGTTCTACGAGAAGAAGGCGGACATCGGCGGGGACGCCGAATATCTCACGGAATGCACAATTGCAAAAGCAATAAAATGAGCGGCAGAGCGAAACGGTGAGAAGACATGCGTTTTGTGCCTATATTATTTTTAATCCTGATGCTGTTCGCCGTGATGCTGCTCATGCCGAGGTTTTTTAAGCCTGCGGCGATAAACACGGACAACGCATCCGGCGGTGGAAACGGCAGCGCGGGTACGGGGGGCACGATGCCAGGCGATATAACCGACATACTGAATAAGACAAACGAAACAGCTGGCAACGCGAGCAACACGACCGTTGACGACTTCAAAAAATTCATCAAAAATCTCGGCGAGAGCGAGCGCGCGGCCGTGATAATGGACATCACGGGCGCGGGTAACGGCACTGTGGATGTGTACGACTGCGGGGCTCGGCTCGCGTGGCAGCTCGCAGCGGCCGGGAAAAACGTCTCGAACTACGTCCGCGAGGGGGAGAATTGCACGAGCTTCGTGGACAACGAAACGAAAACCAGGGGGATGGACGAGTGCGCCGACGAGATAGGGACGACACCGACGTTTTACATAGGCCTGAGCGATAAAAACGACACGGCGATTTTCGAGGACCTCGCCATCGTCCTCGGGGACAGGGACTACATCTGCAACATAAACGTAAAACTCACGAACAACACTTCCGGCGGCTGATTTTCGGTTGCGATAAACTTTTTTATCTTCACGTGCAAATCTACCCATGATGTTATGATTAGATACCTTGCCGGCTTCGACACCCGCGAACTCGAGGGCGAGAGCTGCGACGTCGTTGTCGTAGGTTGCGGGCTTGCCGGCCTGACCGCAGCACTCGAGGCGACGAGGGACAGGGAGAAACGTGTTCTCGTGCTCGAGAAATCGGACGACGGCAGCAGCCTCCACGCCCAAGGCGGCATCGCGGCCGCGCTCGGGAAGAACGATTCGCCGGAGCTTCATCTCAGGGACACGCTGAGCGCCGGCGCGGGCTTGTGTAATTCTGATGCTGCGCGCGTTCTCGTTTACGAGGGGCTCGCGCGCGTTAGATGGCTTATGGAAAACGGCGCGCCCTTCGACAGGGACGACGGGGGACCTGCGCTCGGGCGCGAGAGCGCCCATTCGCGGCACAGGATAATCCACGCGAGCGGGGATTCCACCGGCGAGAAGATAACGAATTTCGTGAGGGGGCTCGCGGGCGAGAACGCTGAGTTCGAGAGCGCGTTCGTGGTTGATGTTCTGACGAAAAACGACGCGTGCGCAGGCGTTCTTGTCGAGCGCGGGGGCGAGTTGGAAGTCGTTCATTCGAATTCAGTTGTGATTGCTACGGGCGGGTATGCCGCGCTTTACGAAAAGACGACGAACCCGGGCGTATCCGTCGGCGACGGGACTGCCGCAGTGCACAGGGCAGGCTGCGGGCTTTCCGACCTGGAATTCGTTCAGTTCCACCCGACGCTTCTCGCTGGAACCGATTTTCTCATATCCGAATCCGTGCGCGGCGAGGGCGCGCTTCTCGTGAACGATTCTGGAAAGAGTTTCATACACGGGGACCCGAGCGGACTGCGCACGCGCGACGTCGTCGCGGTCGAGATTTACAGGCAGCTCGCTGCCGGGAGAAAAGTGTTCCTGGACGCGCGCAAACTCAACGCCGAGTTTTTCGCGCGCAGGTTCCCGACGATATTCAGGCACTGCTTGGAGGCGAGGATCGACGTCTCGCGCGACCTGATTCCAGTGGAGCCCGCGGCCCACTACTGCATGGGCGGGATAAAAACGAACCTGAACGCCGAAACGAACGTGCGGGGCATATTCGCGTGCGGCGAGGCCGCGTGCACCGGCGCGCACGGGGCGAACCGTCTCGCGAGCAACAGTCTTCTCGAGGCGCTCGTGTTCGGGGCGCGCGCAGGCGCGAACGCGATAAAAATAAAAAAAACAAGCAAAGAAAACATAACAAATGACCGATTTGCGACTGCGTCGCAAATGGTCCATTTTTCGCGGAGCGAAAAATTGGAAACAAAAAACAAAAAAAACGAGGAGGAGGAGAGGGGCGCGGATGTCGTCGGAGAATTGAGGCGCGCCATGTGGGGAGATGTCGGCATCATCAGGAATAAAACATCTCTTGAGCGCGCGGGTTCAAGCATTGCGCGGATGAGGAGCGAGAAGTTCGATGAGGCGGACGCAATTTCACTCGCCAGCATGGTGGTGAAGTCCGCGCTCCTGAGGGAGGAAAGCAGGGGCGCGCACCAGAGAGACGACTATCCAAATAAAAATGATACGTGGCTGAAACACATTGTGATTAAAAGGGACGAGGTAAGTTATGCCGGAGTTTAAAAAAGAGATAAGAAAACTTGCGAAGGAGAACAACGCGCTCATACTCGCGCACAACTACCAGCGGCCCGAGATACAGGATGTCGCTGATTTCGTCGGGGATTCGCTTGATTTGTGCCTGCGGGCTTCGAAGGCGGGCGGGGACATCGATTACATCTTATTCTGCGGCGTCGATTTCATGGCGGAGACCGCGAACATCCTCACGGGAAAAAAGGTTTTGATTCCTGATTTGCGCGCGAGATGCCCGATGGCAGGGATGCTGAGCGCGAAAAGGCTGAGGGAGGCGAAGAGGGAGCATCCTGGCGCGGGCGTCGTGCTCTACATAAACACGCTCGCAGAGGCAAAGGCAGAGGCGGACGTAATCTGCACCTCGTCAAACTGCGTCGAGGTGATCGATTCGCTCGAGCAGGATGAAATTTTGTTCGGGCCTGACATAAACCTCGCGTGGTACGCGTCCCAGCGCTCGCGCAAGAAAATAATCCCCGTCCCTCCGGACGGGCACTGCATCGTTCACAAACTCCTCATCCACGAGGAGGACGTACTCGCGCTCAAGGACAAACATCCGCGCGCAGTCGTGCTCGCGCACCCAGAATGCAACCCTGCGGTTCAGAAACTCGCCGACTATGTTCTCAGCACGAACGGGATGCTCAGGAAGGCGAAAGAACTGCCGAACAAGGAGTTTATCGTCGTTACAGAGGAGGGGCTCGCATACCGGATGAAAAAGGAGATGCCTGAAAAAAACTTCTACCCGATAGAGCACGCGATATGCGTGAACATGAAACGGCACACGCTCGAGAAGGCGTACCTCGCACTCGAGAACAAATCTCCGGAAGTGAACGTCCCGGAAAAAATCGCGGACAGGGCGAGGGGAGCAATTAAAAAGATGCTCGAGATAAAGTCTAAAATGTAAAATGTGAGAGATGGCTGTATGCTCGTTGATAAAAAATACGTTAAAAAAATTTGGAAGCCGCGCGACCCGCATTCGCACAAGGGGCAGAATGGAACAATTCTCGTGGTGGGCGGGAGCAAACGTTATTTCGGCTCTCCCGCGCTCGTCGGTTTCGGCGCGCTCAGGGCCGGCGCTGACCTCGCCTATCTCCTCGTTCCAGAGTACATCTCGCGCGTTGTTGCTTCCTATTCGCCTGATTTCATAGTTTGGGGTTATGAGGGCGAATATCTGAGCGATAAGGCGCGCGCGTTGTTTGAGGAGTTGAAGAAGCGCGCGGACGTGATGGTTATTGGAAACGGGCTCACGAAAAACAAAAACGTACTCGAGGCGGCGAGAAATTTCGCAGAGGAGTGGAAAAAACCCATAATCATCGACGCGGACCTTATTGGAGTGGAAATGAATTTGAAAAGCAAAAACGTTTTCTACACCCCGCACGTTGTGGAGTTCAGGCGATTGACAGGTAAAATGCCGTCGGAGAATTTGGATGCGCGCGCGCGGGAGGTTCTCGGGGCTGCGAAAAAATTGCGCGCGACAGTGGTTTTGAAGGGCGCTGTTGATTTTATTTCCGATGGAAAAAATGTCGCGCTCAATAAGACTGGAAACGCGGGGATGACGCACGGGGGAACTGGCGATGTGATGGCTGGCGTGCTCGCTGCTTTCGCCGCGCAAAAATATTCCGATTTCAACGCCGCGTGCCTCGCTGCCTACATTAATGGACTCGCGGGCGACATTGCATTTAAAAAATTAGGATACTCCTTTATTGCCTCAGACGTGATAGCGAACCTGCCTGCCGCGATACTATCTGTATCTTAGCATCGCGCCTATCCCGTGAAATCCGTGTAGAAATTGACTGCCCTCGCTCGTGTCAGGCGAGACCATTTCGAGAGGTATGTTCTTCTGCTCCGCGAGCTCGATCAACTCGTCAGCGAGTTCCTTCTCCTCGAGGATTTTCATCTTTCCGCCGCAAGAGCAGGACTCCTCTCTCGGCTCTCGTGTGATTTTTTCCTCTTCGCGGCCGCAGTTCGAGCATTTCATTTTAATTTTCTTCCAGTCAAGACTCTCTGAAACCAGCAGAAGGCTCGCCTTGTTCGAGTTGAGCGCGGCCACGACTTCGTTATAGCCATACGCCGCGAGCCCGTCCTTCGCGACCTCCTTTATGAACGCGTCTATGAGCGCCTTCTCCTTCACCGCCTCCTGCTCGCTTATTATCTCCGACGCCTTGTCGGTCAGTTCCCTTACTCCGAACTCGTCCGTGTATCCCGTATCCAAACATCCGAGGACTTTTATCTGATAATTAAACGGTTTCATCCTAAGGAAATTCTCCTTCGTTGGACCGGGCCCGCCGACAATCACTCCCTTGAAATTCTGGATGTTCAGGAACGCCTCGTCCATCGCCTCGCCGACGCGAACGTAGTATTTCTCTATACTCTCCTCGATGATGCGCTGGAATCGCCGCGCGGACTGCCCCCCCTTCCCGTGGAGTTTCGAGTGCGCGGTTGAATTGAGTCTCCGCAGGATTTTCGTCTGCTTTCCGCGGAGTGTCGCGAGCGTCGCCTCCCTGCCGTCGAGGACAACGAGCCCGTACGTATCCGTTGCAGCGAGCATCTCCTCGAGGGGCTCGAGGGCAAATGAGGAATCGCACCTGTAGAACTGCACGTTAATTGGTTCGTGAGGCACGATTGAAAACAGTTGAATATCCGGCTTTCCCATCTCCTTTGAGATATTTCCGCAGAATATCGCGATTCCGTTCTCGGGCGGCTCGCGGAACATCTTCAGGTATTGGATGATTTTCTCGAGCGCGTCCTGCACGTTGTTGCGTGTTGATTTTGATTTTATGTTGCTCGCCTGCCCGAACTCGTCGCGCAGTTTCGCGCTTATCTCCGCGATAGGGTATTTCGGGGGGATATAAACAGAGATTAACTCGGTTCCACTGCCGTGAATCCCGCGCAGTGTGCGCAGTTTCTTCTTAAGTTCATATTTTTGTTTGCTTTTCTCGCCCACATAACCACGCCGAACTTTACCTATTATACACTAGCGAATTCAAATAGTTTTCATCACTCCCCGAGAAGTTCTATTTTTCCAGTATTCAAATCGTAAACAGCCCCGCGCATCGCGAGTTTTTTCTCATGAAGAAGATGCCGAATAACGGGACTTTTCTCCTCGATGTTTTTCATCTGCAGGCGCACGTTTTCCACGACTGCTTTCTCGGCATTCCCGCCCGCGCGCTCGACCGCGGGTTTTATGTGCGAAATCAATTTTCCTACGTTCCCTTCCTCCTCGCCTCTGCTCGCGCACGCGGCATTAACCGCCCCGCAGTTCGTGTGCCCGAGAACGAGGAGCAGACTCGCGCCGAGGTGCTCTGCCGCGTACTCAATTGACGCGAGCACGTCAGGGTCGCACGCAACATTCCCAGCAACGCGCACTACGAATATCTCGCCAAGCCCGCAGTTCAGAATCAGTTCGGGCGCCACGCGCGAGTCAGAGCAGGTGAGCACGATGGTTGAAGGGTGCTGCCCCTTCGCGAGCTCCGCCAGTTTTTTCCTGTCCGCGGACTTCAGAAAGCGCGCGTTCCCGTACAGGAGCGCGCCCACATCTTTCTTATCCCCTGCCTTTTCACCAGCCATTTTCCCACTCCCCTCGCCGTGCATTTGTGCGTTTAGGAGTTTAAAAGCGAAGGCTTAAATATCTGTTTTGAGTAAATATAATTACTTGTTTTAGAGGTTGAGTGGATGAAAAAAGAATACGGCAAAGTAGAAGCGCATATAGTCGTGGTGTGCTCTGACGCGCGCCAGGACGACCCAATCTACCGGAGGGAGATCAACAGGCTGAAGAAAGAGTACGAAAAGAAAGGGGTACACGTCGCTATTATCGAATTTTCCACGCCGGGTACATATATCACTCCGGACGAGGGAATGGAGGTAGTAGAAGCGGTTAAGCGAAGTTTTTTCAAATATGGGAAGAACACGAAAGTTTATGTCGATTTGATTACGCACGGAGAGATTAAAAAAACAAAGGGTTTCAGAGAGGAAAGGTTTCCAATTTATAGATTAAAATTCGACGACGAGTGCAGTAAAAGCTCGTTCGCGTGCGGGATGAAGAAGGCTGCGGATGTGGCGCTTGAATTAGAAGAGATGATACTCAAGGAAGGCGGCGTGAGATTTAATGGAAAATGGATAAAGGCTAAAACGCGCAGGGACATACGTAAATTGCTGGAGGAAGTTTATGGATACTCCGGCTCTATGGCCGGGGGATGGATTAAAAGCATACAGGACCTGCACATCCATATAGCACGGCAGGGGGAGAAGATTATTGAAGACCTTGAGAATGCAACGCTTAGCAATGAGGAGATTGAAAACGCAAAGCTTATTGGTATAAATCTTAGGAAAGCACTGAAGAAAGTTAATGTCAACTCATATGTGTTGAAATATTCCAACGGCGAGCTTATAAGAGTGGACAGGAGGAAAAGCGGAAAAACTGTTATTGAAAAGGCACATGCCAAGGCTTCTAAAAAACTTATGAAGATGAGTGAAACTGAGCGGATAGAACATGAAAAACACGTTGCAGCGAGAACAGGACCGCAGAAGCCAAAGATGCTTATCATCCACAGCCCGTTTATATGGAACGCCAGAACGCGAACCGCGAAGGACATTCTAGGAAAAAGGCCAATGTCTGGAGATGCATTCGCGATATGCGGCATGGGAGTATTGGACGAGAACAAGAGGTTCGGGCCCTATCAGATAGCAGGGCTTCTCTACGCGCTCAAACATTTGGGAGTCAAAAAAATTATTGCGCGCGGAAAAACCGAAGAGGAGGACGCCCTTATCATTAGAAAAATAAACGCCGACCCATTGGCTAAACTGATCATCGAAAAGGAAGGGGCAGTGGTTGAATCTTATCATCAACTCATGCGTATGAGGAATACGGAAAAGAAAAAGAATTCGTTAGTGGGCGTTAACGCTTGGATTAGTTGGAATGACAACCGGAAGATGAAAAAACAGAGGATGCTCGCGTAGTTTGTTCTATTTCTCTTTTTTCTAAATCTTTTCCACGCCGCCGACATAAGGCCTCAGTGCTTCAGGAATAACTATGCTTCCGTCCTTCTGCTGGAAGTTCTCCATGAGCGCAATCAGCGTGCGGCCGACCGCGATGCCGCTTCCGTTCATCGTGTGCACGAACTCCGGCTTGCCTTCTTTCCAGAAGCGCGTGTTCATCCTCCTCGCCTGGAAGTCCTCGCAGTTGCTTATGGACGCGATTTCCCTGTATTTATTTTGAGAGGGGAACCACACCTCGATGTCGTAGGATTTCGCGGACGCGAACCCGAGTTCGCCTGTGCAGAGGAGCATCACGCGGTAAGGGAGTTTGAGTTTTTTCAATATGTTTTCAGAGTCCGCGACCATCTTTTCGAGTTCATCGTATGAGGTTTCGGGCTCAACTATTTTCACCAACTCCACTTTGTTGAACTGGTGCTGGCGTATTATTCCCTTTATGTCCTTTCCGTACGCGCCAGCCTCCCTCCTGAAGCAGGGAGTGTAAGCGGTGTAATAGAGAGGGAGTTTCTTCTGCTCGAGAATCTCGCCCGCGTGGAGGTTCGTGAGGGGTACTTCCGCCGTCGGAATGAGGTAGTAGTTGTCGCGCTCGCACTTGTAAAGTTCGATTTCGAATTTCGGAAGCTGCCCCGTGCCCGTCATCGTCTTCTCATTCACGAGAATCGGCGGGAATATTTCAGTGTAACCGCGCGCAACATGCTGGTCGAGCATGAAAGAGATGAGAGCCCTCTCGAGCCTCGCGCCCCATCCGCTCATCACCGTAAATCGCGAGCCTGCAAGGCGCGCGCCCCTCTCGAAATCAAGCATCCCCTTCTCAACGCCCAAATCCCAGTGCGCCTTTGCCTCGAACTCGAACTTCGGCGGCTTTCCGAACTCGCGCACAACGACGTTGCCGTTTTCATCTTTCCCGACAGGAACGGATGGATGCGGCGGGTTGGGCGTATCAAGAAGGATGGCTCTTATCTCAGCCTCCAGTTTTTCCTTTTTCTCGTCGAGCTTTTTAATCTCATCAGGAAGCTCTCTCATCTCCACTCTATGCATCCAGTCTTTAGTGGCATCGTATTTCCCCTTTTTCATTTCCGCGATTTCGAGCGTGATTTTGTTTCTTTTGCTTTTGAGTTCGTCCGCCTCCTGGTGTAATTTTCTCCAATCCTCGTCGAGTTTCAGAATTTCATCGACGCACGACTCGGCGCCCCTGCTCTCGACCGCCTTTTTTATCTGCTCGGGGTTCTCGCGAATCCGTTTTATGTCAAGCATTTTATCACGCATCACTCACGCAGGAATTCCTTCAGCCTCGCGACCAACTCCCCGCCTATCCTGTTCTGTGCGTCGGCGGTGTTCGCGCCTATGTGCGAGGTGAAAACAACATTGTCAAGTTCGAGAAGTTTTCCGTCGTACGGCTCCTTGCTCAGCACATCGAGTGCAGCGCCGCCGACTCTCCCGCTCTTCAGTGCGTCATATAGCGCATCCTCGTCAATGACTTCTCCGCGCGCGGTATTAATGATATAGGCGCCGTTTTTCATGAGCGCGAGTTTCTCGGCGTTTATCATCTTCCTCGTCTCGGCGTTGAGCGCGACGTGGAGCGTTACGACATCGGACTCGCGTAAAAGAGTTTCGAGGTCGACGTTTTTCGCGAAATTGCTGGATATTGGTGTTGCATTGCACGCGAGAACCTTCATCCCGAGAAGATTTGCCCTCTCTGCAACAGCGCTCCCTATTCTCCCAAAACCGATTATTCCAAGCGTCTTTCCCTTCATCTCCTTTCCAACGAGTTTCTTCCTGTCCCAAACTTTGTTTTTCATCTGAGTGTGCGCCTGCACTATTTTTCTAAGAAGAACGGAAGCAAGAGTTATTGCGAGTTCCGCGACCGAATCCGTGGAAGCGCCCGGCGTGTTTATTACCTTTATCCCGCGCTCATCGCACGTGATTTTGTCCACGTTGTCGAGGCCGACTCCTGCGCGCGCAACAAGTTTCAGTTTTTTCGCCTTGGAAAGAAGTTCGCGCGTCACTTTCGTCTGGCTGCGCACGATGAGAATTTCTGCATCAGCGAGCGCCGCGTCCAAATTCTGCGGAAGATAGACAACCTCGCCGAGATGTTTTATTTTCTCGACGACCTCTTTCTCCATGTTGTCAGCAATGAGGATTTTCACGTCATCACCACACGGCTACACGCGCCTGAGAATCCTCTCGAGCGCAGAGAAGAAAATTTCATATCTTTCCATCCCGAAATTGCCGAGGTGCGCGACGCGCAGAATCTTTCCCTTGAGCTCGCCCTGCCCGCCCGCAATCACGATTCCGTACTTCTTCAACTCGCTCTTAATCGCGTCCGCCTTTGGAGTTTTGAATGGCGTGAGGGTGTTCGAGCGGAAGCCGTCCTCTGCGAAGAGTTCGAGCCCGAGTTCCTCAAGGTTTTTCCTCACATATTCCGCTGCATTCTTGTGGCGCGCGAGCCTGTTCTCCAGTCCCTCCGCGACCGCATTCTCGAGCGCCACGCGGAGCGCGTAATAAATGCTGACCGCGGGCGTGAAAGGCGTCTCGCCCTTCTTTCCGTACTCGCGGTATTTCTTCAGGTCAAGATAATATGTGCGCGGGGTGTTCGAGTCCACCCTGCCGACCCCGTCGGCGCTGAGCGCGACCATCGAAAGCCCTGGCGGCGCGCCCAGGCATTTCTGGCTTCCTGTCGCGAGCGCGTCGATTCCCCACGCGTTTACATCGACCGGATGCCCTCCCCACGCCGACACCGCGTCTATTAGCGTGTACATCCCGTTCTTCTTCGCGTAGAGGCATATGTC
>CAZWEI010000015.1:0-20638 GCA_964632135.1 Microcaldota archaeon | reverse complement strand
TGATAGAGGGGATGTGTTTTTTCGGGAGAACCCAGGTCTCGAAACTGAAACGGGACGCGTAGGGGGCAAAACAGACGAACTCGGCGTTCTCGTAAATGAAACGTTCGCTATTTTTTTCTTTTTTAGCAAGTTCGCAAAGCGCGCATTTTTTGTGCGAGCGTTTGTATTTTTTCTGCGCGCGAATCTCATCTTCAATCACAGGGGGGATTTGCGCGAGCGCGATGAGTTGTGTGTGGTTGTGCGAGAGTGAGGCGCCGCCCTCCTCGCCCTCGTTTTTGAAAATCAGGACGTATTTTATTTTCTTGTCCTTGCGGAGCGCGAGCACGCGCGAGACGTACATATCGAGAACTTTTTTTATGTGCGCGGTGCTGAGTTCTGAAAGGGAGGCACCGTGCGCGTTTGTTTCAACTATAACCTCGTGGTAGCCATACGCACGCGGCGAGTCGCGCGAGACAGCGGGGAATTTGTTTGGGAAGCAGCGCACAATCCATCCTTTCTTTCCCTTCTCGCTTATCCTGCTGATTTCAGGCGGCGTGAGATGCTCGTTACCGGGGCAGAAAAAGCAGATTCCTTCCGGCTTCGCCTCGCAAGGTGCGCGCTTCACTGCAAAATCAGTGGGACGCTTCCCGCGCGCCTCTGCTATTATCGCGTACCTTTCAAACAGATTGTCCTTGCGGAGTTCGTTCGGCATACGAGCACGTCAGGCATACTTGCCGATTAATACATTGAATAGAACGATTAAAAGCGTGATTATGATGAGTTTGAGCCCGCTCGCAAGTATGTTTTCCTTTGAAAGCCGGCCGAGATAAGCGCCGAGGATGAAGAGCATTGCGAGCGCGATGTATATGGAGGTATAAACTGCTGTTGCGCCGTGGAAAACAATCAAAGGGAGCGCGGGTATAACGCACCCGAGAAGCGCGGAAAATGAGTTGGTGAGCGCGCCCTGCCAAACTGATGTCTGCTCTGACTCGTGGAGGCGCGTGCCTACGAAATATCCGCCTTTCACCCCCATCCGCCTCTCCATTGATGCGAACTTGCGGTGAACCTCTGCGGTCTCAGCGTAGTAGGCACCAAGAAAGTCTGACATGAAAATTCCTACGCCAACAGCGAGCGAGAGTTTTATGAGTTGGGCTGAACTCACCTCAGGGGAAAGAAGCGAGGCGAGAAGAAGGCTGAGGATTATAAGCACGCCGTCCATCATTCCCAGGATAATATAGCGTGTGTGGTGAAGTATCTGCTGCATCTGCCTCCTCCCCTTCAGCTTTCTTTACCCAGCCACGCTAGGAGGTCCGAGTATTCCTTTTTTATCGTCTGGAACGAGGTGACCTTCGGGTCGGCGTGGAACGCGAAAACGAGAAGGGCTGCTGCAATCTTGTCAGAGCAGCATTCCTTGCCAGCGTGAGCAGCGTGTCTTTTCCTCTCCATTACCACCACCTCATCGGCATAAACTCCTCATGCCCTCTCTGCGACTATGCTCTCGAGATTCTGCACGACCCCGCCGTATTTTCGTATGAGCGCTAGAATCTCTTCTATGTCTATTGCCTCGCCCTCCACAACGACCTTGAGGCTCTCGGTGCTGCGTTCGAGCTCGTAGGAGGTTATCTCAACTTTCTTTATCCGCGCCTTCTCGAGAAGCTCGAGCAGCACAGAGGTGCGAAGCTCGGTCGGCTTGAGCATGTCGATTGTTATTTTTTTCACTTTCAGCATCAGAACACCGAACCCCATTTGCAGCCTAAATTATAAAAATGCTTCCACGTCCTGTTTTTTCTTCTCCTCGAGCTCGTCGAACCTGCGCGCGAGAGATTCCAGGCTTTCTCCTTTAGGGGATTTTTTGGATTTTCTCTTTCTCACTTTCACGAAAATGGGATTATTCACGGCCTCGCCCACCACGAGCGCCTCGCCAACGCGGAGCGTAGTAATCGAGCCGAGCATCGCCTTGTCGATTCCCTCGCAGCTCTCGCCTATGTGGTCTATGTCGAACGGGTTGGTCACGCGCATTATTATGTTCGTGTTGCACTGCGAGAGCGCGGTGGTGCTGAGTTGCACTGGCCTCTGGGAGACGAGGCAAAGGGACGCGCCGAACTTCCTTCCCTCGCGCGCAATCGTCTCGATGATGCCCTTCGAAATCATGTCGCTCTTGGACGCGCGCTCGCGCGCGAAGTTGTGCGACTCCTCGATGAGCAAGAGGAACGGGGGGATTCTATCTTTCTTGCGCGCTGTGAAGAGACGGCGCGCGAAATACGAGACAATTAGTTGTTTTTTCTTCTGATTGTCTATCGCGCTCAAATCGATTATTGAAAGTTTTCCTGGCTGCGCGAGCTCCTCTATGCTCGGGTGGTCGGATTTCCCGAACAGCCTCAGCGAGCGCAGCGCGGAAAGCCATGAGAGTATGCCGGATTTGATGTTCTCGTTGAGGTCGCTCGCCTCGATGTGCGCGAGCAGGTCGTTCAAATCGTACATCTCGTGCTTCGCCTTCTTTTCCTCCTTCAGCTGCATGAGAAGGCGCGCAATCTCGCGCTTCTGGGGCGCGCTCAGCTCTGGCACGAACTCAAAAAGAATCTGCGGCGAGAGTTTTCTTATCGCGATTCGGATTTTCTTCCCGTCGAAAATGTTCGTCTTGTCCGCGTAGCCCCCGCCCCTTTCCTTGAAGCCCAAATACTCGCCATGCACGTCAACTACGACAACCGCGATTCTTCCCTGCTCCTTCTTCCTGTCGAGCAGTTCCTCGATAATTACGCTCGCGAGATAGGATTTTCCCGCCCCGCTCATCGCGAGTATCGCGAGATGCTTCTGGAATAAATTGTTCAACTGCAGTTTCACTTCGACATCGTGGTTCTCTAATTTTCCTATCATCAGCCCGTCATCCACGAACCCCAGAAAATCCTTGAGCATCCTATCGTCGGCTGAAAGGACCCGCGCACCAGGCGCGGCTGGAAACCCGCTCCTGAATAAATTTCCATCCCTGAAAATCCCGAGCGCGCGCACGTTCGCGACTATGTATTCCCAATCCGTGGTTGGGAAACTCGCCATGTTCCCGCCGGCGCGCTCATACTCCGCCACGCTCTCCGCGCGCTCGAAATAGCGGTTTGCGCGCGTGATGTCAAGGACCATCCCTACTAGGAGGCCGTCCTCGGTCATCGTCTGCACGAACTGCCCCTTCCTCACGCGCGGGTTCGAGACCACGAATGAAAAATTAAGAGTGGAGGGACCTTCAAAAGTGGAAATGACCGTCCCTAACTCCACGCTCTCGCTCTTCTGCTCGCCTTTTGCATGCTCCGCGCTCATACTCTCACGTTTTTTACGTTATTTTTTCGAGGTAAGAATTATTAAATATGCAGAGAGGGTGAGATTCCAGTTGATTCGGGCAAATCTATTTAAAGAAACCAAGCTTAATAGGATTATGAAAAAGGAACGTTTAATCGTTTTAATCGGATTGTTGATAATTGTGATAATTATCGGTTTAAATTTTTTAATATCGTGCAGAAATTATTTTCTTGATGAAGCTCATCGAATAGGTGATAAAACGAAAATTCCGCAAGGAACCTGGTATGACATGAAATCTCCAAACGATAATTCTACACTAGAGTATATTGGTCTTGGATCAGACGGCGATCCTCGTGTTGTGAGAGAAGATTGGAAGACCGCGTATTATTCTAAAACTGAGAACATTTTTTGGGTTGTGCACCAGCCGTATAACGGGTGGTATGGTCCTTTTGAAGGAAGGCCTAAAACTAGATGTCTTACCTGAACGGTCTCATGTCGCGGCGCAATTTTAATGCGGACGAGCGCGCCCCAGTCCTTATGAAAAGGTCGCGGTAAGCGCGCTCAATCTCGATGTGGTTGAGCGCTGCCCTCATATCCGCCTCAATCAGTATCGCGGGGTAGGCGTACCTCTTGTTGATTCTGCTCAATTCGAAAAGGGTGCTCGCGATTTCGTCGACTCCCTTTTTTATGTTCAGGAATTCCACGCGTAGGGGGCGGTCCTCACTCACAGGCTTCATATAAAATGCGTGAACCTTCACGCCCCATTCCTTCAAATCCTTCAGAACCTGGTGCTCGAGAGCAGCGCCTGAGTACTGAAATGAGAACGTGCGCTCGCCTTCCTGAAGGAGAAACGAGAGGAAATTCGTATCCGTGGTATTGCGCGGTGTGCTGCCTGCAGTCGTCTTGCTTATTATTTCCATGAATCTTTTTCCCCTGCTGTCCTTTATCACGCCTGCGAGCTGGCAGTGGTGCGCCTCTGCGCTCGAGTAGAGTTTCTCGTACATTGAGATGAGCGCGTCGTACATGGGGCGTATTTCCGAATCCTCGCCAGGCTTGTCAGAGACCTGCGGAACAACGGAGCCGTCGAGCAGCAGATAATCCGGCTTGAATTTCTCAATCATGTCGCGCGCAAGAGAAATCTCCTTCTGAAGGCGGAAGAGCCCCTTGTGCCACGCGAACTCGTGGCCCTCGAGCGCGCCCAGCGCGTCAATGTCAGGCTCTGGAATGGCGTGAGGGAAATAAGAATGGCCGCGCATCTTGTTCTTCTCGTATTCGAAAACAACGCCGACCGCGCGCGCCATCACCAAATCGAACCCGTGGAACTCCTGCGCGAGAAGCCCGCCGTCAACCGCTCCGATTTTGCAGTCGAGCGTCGTGCCCTCAACCTTGTGGATGAGGTTTTTCTCGAGCGCATCTGGGAAGAGTTCAGGCGGATGCGCGCGCAGCTCCTCTGCCGACTGCATCAGTTCCTCCTCGCGCCTTCCGATTTCCGCTGCAATCTCCTCGAGACGTGAACGCATATTAATTAATTGGTGGGAAAGTTATATTGTTATTTCGTATGTTTGTTGGTGGTCTTGTGGATGAGGACGAGATAAAACAGGTTATCGTGATACGCGACGATTTGAAATTGGGGAAGGGGAAGCTTGCGGCTCACGTGGCGCACGCATCGCTCGAAGGATACCACGCGGTCGAGGCGATGAGCAAGGAAACACTTAAGAGATGGGAGGCGCAGGGCTCGAAGAAGATTGTCGTGCGCGTGGAAAACGAGGGCGCGATGATGGAGATTTTCGCAAGGGCGCGCAGCGTGCTTCCGTGCGCGCTCATTCGCGATGCGGGTTTGACGCAGATTCCCGAGGGCACGATTACGGCGATGGTTCTGGGGCCGTGGCGCTCGCGGGAAATAGACGAGTTTACCGGCGGGCTGAGACTGCTTTAATCCTCATTTTAGAAAATCGAGCCATTCAAAATATTTTCTATTCTTCCCGCGAGCAATCTCCGAGAATTTTTTCTGTAGTTTCTCGGTGAGCGGGCCGCGCGCACCATTTCCAATCTTCTTTCCATCAATCTCGCGTATTGGAATGATTTCAACTGCGGTGCCCGAGAAGAACGCCTCATCCGCGCTCAACAACTGCTCGCGGGAAATGTCGCGCTCCTCGCAATTTATTTTCTCATCGCGTGCAATCTTTAGCAGCGAGTCGCGCGTGATTCCCAAAAGAATGCCTGCGCTCGCGGGGGGGGTGATGAGCGTGTTGTTTTTTACGATGAAAATGTTCTCGCCAGGGCCCTCTGCGACGTTTCCTTTCAAGTTCAACTGAATCGCACCATCGCAGCCGTTTTTCTCTGCCTCAGTTTCGGCGAGCGCGGAGTTCGCGTAGTTCGCGGTCGCCTTCGCGTAGGGCGGCAGTATGCGCGCGTCAGGCCTGCGCCACTTGGAAATCTTGCAGGTTATCCCCTCGCTCCTGCTGTCCCTAGTGAAAAACGCGTCCCAGGGCCAGCACGCGAGCGCGACATTTATTATTGATTTGAGCGGGTTGAGCGACATCTCCCCGTATCCGCAGAAAACGAGCGCGCGTATGTAGCAATCATCCAAACCGTTTTTTCGCACGAGTTCCTTTATGACCGTGATGAGTTCGTTTTCAGTGTACGGGATTTCCATGCTGTATGTTTCCGCGCTCTCGAAAAGGCGTGTGATGTGGTCCTTGAGGCGGAAAACCGCAGGCCCTTTTGGCGTGCCGTAGCACCGGAGCCCCTCGAAAACGCCTGTTCCGTGGTGTAGCGCGTGCGTGAGGACGTGGACGCGAGCGTCCTTCCATTTCACGAACCCGCCGTCCATCCAAATGTATCGTGTTGGCGTGATTGGCATACTTTCACGAGATAGTAATGGGCGGTTATTTTAAAAAAGAGAGCGCCCGCGCGACCGCACGCGGGCGTGCGTTCAGTTTTCTTCGGTTGGTGAATTGGGCTACAAAAGTAGCGCAAAAATATTATTCCTCGTGGTCGCGCCACAGGGACCTCTTCTGGTTCAGCAATTCCTTTGCGACGGTCAGCAGTTGCGTGCTCATCCGCAGGGCCTCGTCAGGGCTCAGCTTCATCGCCTGGTTGCCAACGGAGTTCATCAGCCTTATCGTTATTATCCCGTCGCGCGGGAACCCGTTGTTCACGGTAGGTAGCTCGCTCTCGAGACGGAGCGCGTTCCTGTGATTCTCTCCCTTATCGTCCTTCCACCAGTGTATGATTTCGTCTTCCACGGTCATTCGATCGCCTGCTAAGAAGTTGATTTGGTGGTTTAAAAGGAGGCGCGAGGAGTAATTTTCCGGTGAAAATCAGCGGGCTTGTTGCAGTAATATTTTTTTAGGTTGGAAGGTTGGACGCGAGGCTATAATTGAGTTTACTCTTTGTATGTTTTCAAACATCTGGAGCGCGCTGTGCGTGTCCTCGTCAATCTTTAAAGATTTAAAACCATCGCTCATTAGCGATGATTCTCTGCAAGCTTTGAAAAAGTTTTTCTTGTATTCTTGGAAGGCTGGGTGAGGAAGACGGTATTCTTCGCGCTTGAAGAACCTATCCGGCGATAAGATTGTAAGCTCCGGGGGGAGAGGCGCGGGCGGCCACAATATTCCTGAGTCCATCGTTATAAACGGCAGTTCTAATTTTTTTGCAAGCAGCAGTTCGCGTGCGTCTGCCGTGTGAGGCATTGGGTGTTTGGGGAGAAGCCGCAGATCCGCGGGCGTCAGCTCTACAACTTTCCATGAATTCGGGTAGCACGCCTCCTCCATTATTTTGGACGCAACACCATAAGCGAGAGTCATTATTTTTGGCAGTGGCTCGCAGTTGATGGTTTGAAAAATTTTTGATACGAGATGGACCTTTGCTTTCTCAAAAGTTGGGGCGGAAACTACTCCCGTAAAATTTTTTTCTCGTATCAGCTCGAACATGACGCCTATATACCTCCTGCTTTTTACATGCTCTCCAAAGAACCTTGCCTCTACGTATTTGAATACGATGTTGGCATCGAGAAAAATATCTTTGTTTTCTCCCATCGCAGTCGTATTTGTCGCGCGCGCATTTAAACTTAACGCCGTGATGTTCAGCCCTTCTTCTTTAGGTAGTCGTGCGCGCTTATGGCCGCGACCGCGCCCTGCCCGACCGCGACCGCGACCTGCCACGCGACTCCCGCGATGTCGCCTGCCGCGAAGAAACCAGGAACGTTCGTGTTCTGGTGGCGGTCTGTCTTTATGTAACCGCGCTCATCCATCTCCACGCCGACCTGCTTCGCAAGCTCTGTTGAAGGGACCGCACCCACGTGCACGAACACGCCCTGGACGTCGAGCACGCGCTCCTCCTTACTGTTCACCTCCTGGACGCGGAGCCCTTTCACGCTTTCCTTTCCTATAATTTCAAGCGGAACATGGTTGCACACGCACTCTGTTTTTTTCATGAGTTCCTTCACCATTATCTCGTCCGCGCGGAACTCGTCCCTGCGGTGCACTGTGTAAACCTTTTTCGCGAAACTCGTGAGAAGCAGCGCTGAGCTTACCGCAGTGTTTCCCCCGCCGATTACCGCGACAACCTTATCCTTGAAGAACGGACCGTCGCATGTGGAGCAGTAGGAAACGCCCTTTCCCAAAAGTTCTTTCTCGCCTGGAATGTTGAGCCGCTTGTACCGCGCGCCTGTCGCGAGAATTATTGTTTTTGATTCGTATTTGTTTCTGCTTGCCGTTGAGACGGAGAAGCCCGTATGCGCGCGCTTGAGTTCTGTCGCCTCTTCGTATTTAATCTCCACGTTCAGGGATTTCAGGTGCTCCTCCATTTTCTGCGCGAAGTCCATTCCGGAGATTGAGGTGAAGCCCAGGTAGTTCGCCATGTTGTGGCTGAGCGCTATCTCTCCGCCGACCATCTTCCCCTCGAGAACTAGGGTTTTCATGTTCTTGCGGACCGCGTATACCGCTGCGCTCGAGCCTGCGGGGCCTGCGCCGATTATTATAACGTCGTACATATGAATCAGCAATATTTGGAAGGAAATAAATTAAAGGTTACTTAACCCAGAGGTGACGAACTGGACCGCGAACGCGACGAGAATCACGCCCATTATGCGCGAGAGAACCTCGATGACCTGCTCGCCCAGGAAATCATTTATCAGTTTAGAGAAGCGGAGGAATAGCAGGCACACGAAAAGGCAGACCGCAAGCGCCGCGAGGGTGATGGGCGCGCCGTACTGGAGCGAGAGCAGCATTATGGTGGACATCGCGCCAGGCCCTGTGAGAAGCGGGCTCGCGAGAGGCACTGCAGCGATGTCGTATTTCCTCCTGCTGTCGCCGTTCAGCGAGAGCCCGAAGCCGAACTGGACGCCGAAGATGAGAAGCATCAGCCCGCCCGCTATCTTGAAACTGCTCATCCGAACGTTCAGAAGTTCGAGAAGAAAAGAGCCGAAGAGCGCGACCAGAAGCCCTATGACGCCCGCAATCACCACCGAGCGGTTCGCGATTACCTCGCGCTCGTTCTCGTTCATCCCGCTCGTGAGAGAGAGGAATATCGGCGGCTTTGAGAACGGGTTGTAGACGACGACGAGCGACGCGAGCGCGAAGGCGAATTCATTTAACACGCGGACACCTCTAAACTCCCAATCCGGTTCTTATGAACTCGACCGCGATCGCTCCCAGAAGAAGGCCCATCAATCTTGACATTATCTCCGCACCCTGCGTGCCAACGACCTTGTGAATCGGGTTCGCGAACCTTAGGACTATCCACGTCACCAGAGAGGAGAGGACGACCGCGAGAAGGACGACGCCCAGGCCAAGTGTCGCGGACAGGACTATCGCCGTCACCATCGCGCCAGGTCCTGTGATTAGCGGGACCGCGATGAGCACGACCGCGACGTCGAGTTTCTTGTTCTCGTCCTTACCGAAAGACACGCCGAGCACGAACTGAATCGCGACGAGGAAGAGCATTATGCCCCCTGCGACCTCGAAGCTTTTCGCGGTTATGCCGAGCGCCTCGAGAAGCGCGGGCCCGAAAATCGTGAAGAATATGAGCGTCGCGCCTGCGACGAGCGCCGCCCTGTCCGCGGCATGGGCGCGCTCCCTCGCGCGCAGGTTCTTGGTCATGGAAATGAAAACGGGTAAGGAGGAGAACGGGTCCATGATGACGAAAAGCGCCACGAAGGCGCGCACTAGCGAGTCCACTCAATCACACCATCCGCCAATCAACTGGTCGCATCGTTATGTAGTTTATGTATTTATTACGTACTATCTGGAATCCCCTACTTTTTAATTCTATCCCAGAGGCTCTGGAACATCCCCTTCCTCTGCTCCTCGCGCTCGCGCGAGATCCGCGAGGGAGCGCGCGACACCTGGACCGCCTGCGCGCCTGGCTCGTACCTTGATTGCGCGACGCCAGCGGTCCCGAGCCTGCGCTCGATGTCCTGAAGTTTGGAGTTGAAAAGCCCTATCTTCACCTCGACCTCGCTGAACCTCCCCTCTATGCTGTTCACGCGCTCAACCACCTCCTCGCGCATGAGCGCGGAAAGCGAGGCTGTCTTCGCGTTCACCTCGTCGCGTATCTTTCTCTCCATATCCGAGAGGCGCGCGTTCAGGAGCGCGATTCCTCCTGTCGTGGTTTCCCTGAAACTGAGAAACTCGCTTCTATCGAAGATGTTCGCGGAAAGTTCGTTCGACTTCATCTCCAAATCCGAGAGGCGGCGGTCGCTCTGCACCCCGCGCGCGATGCTCTCCTCCATCTTCGCGCTCGTGCTCGCGGCGAAATCATCCAGGTCTTTTTTAACCTGCTCGGACGAGGTGCTGAGCTCCTCAAAAATTCCAGCCATGTCCGCGCGCCACTTATCCAATGCGTCAACGTACTTGTTCATCGACGACGCCTGTCCATCCAATTCCTTTTTCATGCGCGCGAGCTCCGCCGTGAGCGTGCTCGTGAATTCCGTCTGGGTCTCTTCAAGTTGCGAGAGCGCGGCCGCGACCTCGGTCCTTATGAGCGCCTCTGGCGTCTTCTTCTCCAGCGTGTCTATCTTTGCCTCTATAGTCTCGACGCGCGAGTGAACGCCCCCGACCTTTGCCTCCACCTCTTTCTGCAGATTTGCAGTGAGCGCGCGCACGTCCCCGAGCGTTGTCGCAATCTCTATTTTCTTCCTCTCAAAATCAGCGGTCTGCCTCTCTAGTATCGTCATCATGTCGGTGACATCCTTCCTTAACTCGTTCATCTCCTTTGTGCGCGCCTCCTTTATTTCGGCGCGGATGGTTTGAAGCTGCGCGATAAACTCATCCATCGCCTTTATGCGCGTGCCCATGTCCTTTTTTATGGTTTCGAACTCCTGCTTTGGAGGAAGCTCGCTCAGTTTCACGCGGAGTTGGTCTGCCTGCTTCACTGTATCCTTGAGTGTACTATCCATCGCGTCAACGCGGTCGAACATCTTCTGAATATCCACGAATTTCTTCTGGAAATCCACGAAAATGTATTCCACCTTGTCGGCGTGGCGCATGATGTCCGACTCGGTTTTCTTTATCTCCGCGAGCTCCCGTTTTACCTCATCGTTAAGTTGCACTACCGTATCCACGCCCTTGAAAACAGTGAGTTTGCTCTTCACCTCTTTAATTTCATCGGTCGCCTTCACCTGGATTGACTCGAGCCTCTCCTGAATGTTCTTCATCTGCTCGAGCTTGAGTTCGAGTTTCCTGACCTCGCCCATGAGTTTCTCTGGCTGCACTGCCTCAATCAGAGAAGTAGCCGCCTCTGCGCGCGCATGAATCTCTTTTCCCTCTTTCTCCTCCTCAACGAGCATCGCGCGCATCTCCCCTATCTCCTCGTTCACGCGCGAAAACTTCTCGTCCATTATAACGCGGAGCTCGCGGAGCGCGTCTATCTGCGCGCGCAGGCTCTCAAGCTGTACCTCGATTTTAGAAACAGAAGTGCCTCCTTCCCGCTCACGCGCCTCCCTGCCTGTTTTTTTCTCGAGCTCGGCGCGCTCGACCTCGTCCTCGTACTTCTCCTCGCTTGACTTCATGTCGAGGTCGATTTCATCGCTTGGCTCCTCGCCCCCGCCGCCCCCGCCCTTTCCCCTTTTTATGAAGTCGAGAAATCCCATGGCTAACGCCCCATAACCCGATAACTATAGAACGCGCCTATTTAAATTATTTCGCGAGCTTGATGTCTTCCGCGGTAACGGTTTTCCTGCCTGCGTGCTTCGCGAACTTCGCGGCCTTTATTGAAATTGAGGTTCCAATCTCCTCGAGAACAAGTGCGAGCGCCTCCGCGGCGTCGTCGCTTACGCGCTCGGCTCCAGCCTTCCTTATGAGCCGTTCGATCGGTGCAATTGGTAAATCCGCCATCTCATCACGCTCGGCTTAGTTTCGCACGTTCCATATTTAAATAACTTACGCAAAGCGAAGTGAAATTCGTGTACAACGGCGTGTTTTTAAACCGGCTGCGATAATTGTTTGGATGCACAACTTGCCGGACGCGCTGAGGACAATCTGCGGTGCGCAGTCTGCCGCAGAAAACACCAGCGCGCCTGACGCTCTTCTTAAATCATTTGAGACCGCGAAATCCGCTGTAAGCGAGGCCGCAGACCTGAATGCCGAACCTCGCGAGTTTTGCGAACTGATGGAGGGCGCACTCAAGATTATTGACCTAGTAAAAAATAAGGCTGCGGACATACCTACGCTCAGAAGTCTGTCAAGGAGCGCGTGGGACGTCGCTGAGATTTCGGGCGCCGTAGGTGGTCGCTTCTCAAGAAAAGGAGCATATGGTGATTTGGAGCTGGCCAACCGATTCCAGAATATAGGAGAATTTGCATATAGGCTTGTACAAGAAATAAATATGAAAATCGGCGCTCGGGAAGCTGCGCGCGAACTGACAACTTTGAACCACCTGCTGGGCGCCTGGACTGGCGGCAAAAGGACTGCCGCGTTTGCCAAGCACTGAAACAAAAACAACGTCGGAAGGATATTCTTTTAAGCATGCTCTTACTAATTATATGCCCCGAGGTGATCGGATGAAATTCGAAAGAATTGTTTTTGCACTTATAATTATCGCGAGCCTTGCGTGCGTCGCTTACGCGGACATGCAGTTTTCGGGATATTCTGTTTCTCCTTCAACGCTCAAGCCAGGGGTTTCCGGCTCTGCAACGGTCACGATAACGAACACGGGAACCGCGCAGGTAACGGGGGTATGGTTCAAGCCATCTGGCTACGGATTCGAACTCAGCAGCGACACGATATCCGCTGGGGACCTGGGCGCGAGCGGCTCCACGACGGTTTCAATTCCTTTCAAAATAATGGGCAGCACGAAGGCGGGCGTGTACGTCCTTCAGGTGCAGGCGTACTGGACGACCACCGGGACGGACGGGGGGACGACATACAAATCGTTTTCAATTCCGATGACAGTTACTGAGCCTGCGGTTTTCCAGCTCTCGCCTATAGACAAGCAGACGACCACGAAGGGAAGCTCTTTCACGCTGAAGCCGACGATAACGAACACCGGCGGGAAGGCGAGCAATGTGGTACTCACTTTAAACTCGAATTATTTCATACTCAGCGGAAAGTCGCGCATACTGCTCGGCGACATCCCGCGCGGCGGCTCTTTCACATTCGAACTTCCGCTTGCGACAAGCTCGGGCACGCCTGTCGGGCTTTACTCGGTTCCGGTAACGCTCACGTACAACGACGAGCTCGGGGCTGAGCAGAACGCGACGCTTTCGATAACGCCGGTATACGTCGCGTCGTCCGAGCCGAAGCTCGTTGTTTCTGTTGACACGGGGAGGGTTGAGCCAGGGGAAAAGTTCGACGTGAAGATAACGCTCAGGAACGTCGGGACATCAGACGCGAACAGAATCACGCTCGCGCTCGCAATCAGCCTGCCCTTCATACCAATCGAGTCAGGCAATCTTTACATAGAAAAGTTGGGCGTCGGCGAGGAGAAGACGCTCAGCGTGAAAATGACCTCTGACAGCAGCACCGAGTCTAAAACATATCTGATACCGCTGAGCGCGAGTTATTCGGACGACAGCAACACGCATTACAACATCTCGGATTACGTGGGAATAGACCTGAAGGGAAGGGCGAAACTCAGCATTTCGCGCGTGAAGACCTCGCCGGAAGATCTCGTGCAGGGCGCGAGGGCGTCGCTGGAGATACGGATAGAGAACTACGGAAACGGCGAGGCGAAGAACGTGCGCGCCGTGCTCACAATTGACGGGGACAGTTACGAGACGATAGTCGGGAAAATCGCGGCAGGCGACCGCGCGAACGCGAACTTCCCGCTCGAGCGGGTGCCGAGCGAGGGAAAAGTCAACGTCAGCATGAGGACCGTTTTCGAGGATTCCGAGGGATGGAAGGAGACGACGGAGAACTTCCAGCTGGTCGTGTACGGTGGCGGGGGCGGGATGAGCGCGCTCACGATTTTCATAATGCTCGCGCTCATCGCTGTAATCGCGTACGTGTTCAGGGGGAGGATATCCGCGATGCTCGGGACGGCGAAGAGATCGAAATAGGCGCGCGAATCGCGCGGGCGTGTGTGGTTGTATGATGAAATGGAACGCCGTTCTTTTTCTCGCGTACAAGGACATAGTGAGGCAGAGGAGACTGCTCGTGATAGTGGTGCTCGCGCTCACGCTCGGCATCACGAACACCGTCATGACAGTCGGGCTGATGAAGGGTTTCGAGCAGTACATAAGCGGGGACATTGTGGAGACGATAGCGGGGCACATACTGATAACCCCGAAAGAGGGGCAGGACTATTTCTCAGACCCGCTCTCGATAATCGACAAGGCTGAGGCGATGGACAAGGTGAAGTCGGTATCCCCGCGAACGTACATAACCGCGAAGATACGCAAGGCAGTGGGTTACGGACACGAAACGAGCGTTAAGGTACAGATGGGCGGCGCGAGCGCGCAGCAGATAATAGCGATGGACCCTGAGCGCGAGACGGTCTCGAGCATGATAGAGAGCAAGGTCACGAAAGGCGATTACCTGACCGGAGAGCACGGGCAGATAATGCTCGGGCGGTCGATGGCAGACGACATAGTCGGCGTTGATGTCGGCGACAAGGTCGAGGTCTCGTTCCCGAACGGAAAAAAGGAGGTAATGGACGTCATAGGGTTCGTGGAGACTGGCGAGCAGGGGATGGACATGATGTACGCGTACATGAACAGCAACGACGCTGACAGGATTCTGGGCGGGAGGAACAAGTACAACACGATACTCGTGAAATTGTACGACCAGAACGACGCGGATTTCGTGAAGCGCGAACTTCTCCAGAGCGGGGTGGACGCGAAGATAACCACGTGGGAGGAGGCGATGGAGTTCGTGCGCACTATCCTCGACATGATGAGCATGATATTGTTCTTCATTTCCGGAATCGCGATAATCGCAGCGTCATCGAGCATAGCAATCATGGTCTACATAAACATACTCAACCGCACGAGGCAGATAGGCACGCTCAAGGCAATGGGCGCGTCCCCGAATTTCGTGATGCTGACGTTCGTCTCAGAGGCAGCGCTAACCGGCGTCGTCGGGGTCGCCGTGGGGCTCAGCATCTCGTTTGCCCTGATCACCTATCTCACGCTCTATCCGATAAGCGTTGGAAAGGGCGAGTACCTGAAGTTCGCGATGGACCTCGGGGTTTCGCTGGCTGTCTGCATTGTCACGCTCACGTGCGTGTTTTTCGCGAGCATCTACCCTGCGTACAGGGCGAGCAAACTGGAGGTCGTGGAGGCGCTTAGGTATGAGTGAGAGAATCGACCACGATAAATATGAGGTGCTTCACTCGGAGCACCTGAGCAAGATTTACGAGGGCGACATACGCGCGATAGACGATGTCGATTTCATCGTGAAGCGCGGGGAGTTCGTCTCTATAGTCGGGAGGAGCGGAAGCGGGAAGAGCACGCTGCTGCACATGATTGGGCTCATGGACTCGCCAACGAGCGGGACGGTCGAGCTTTTGGGCAGGGACGTTGGATACGCGGAGGAGGAGGAAAAGACGCGCCTGCGCGGAAAGCACATCGGTTTCATATTCCAGGCGTTCAATCTTCTTCCCGAGTTGAACACGCTGGAAAATGTCGCAATCGCGGGGATGATAAACGGAATGCCAAAGGGCATGGCAGAGGAAAAGGCGCGCGCGATACTCGAGCGCGTCGGGATGGGGCACCGCCTCTACCACAACATAACGAAACTGAGCGGCGGGGAGAAACAGCGGGTGGCGATTGCACGCGCGCTCCTCAACGACCCTGAGCTCGTCCTCGGCGACGAGCCGACCGGAAACCTCGACACCAAAACGCGCGATGACATAATGAACCTCCTTCACGAGTTGAACAGGGAAGGAAAGACTATCGTGATAGTCACGCACGACATGGATGTCGCGAGCAAGGCGAGAAGGGTCATACGGCTCGAGGACGGGAAAATCGTCAGCGAAAAGAAGAAATGAAAAATGAAACTTCAGCTCGCTATGTTCGATTTTCCAGAAGGAAGCGCGCCCAGAATCTCATTCACGTCCGCGCCGAATTTTTTCGCGAGCAGTTTCGCGACGTCTCCTTTTTCCTTCCCGCTCGGCGCGAGATGGACGTGGAAACTGAAGCGCGCGACGTCGCATTTCTCCGGAATGCATTGAATGCCGGAATCAGTCGTGCCGATTATGAGCGCGAGAGGCGTGCCACGAAACCATTTCCTCTCGCCTGAAATCGCGAACCCGCCTTTTGCTATGTACCCGCCTTGGGCGTGCTTCGAGACCTGCTCCTTCCCAACTGCGTAAACATCAACGCTCGTGTTTTCATTTTTCCACGCGCGCGAGAAGCAAGCCGAGAACTGCGCGGCCTCCTCGAGAGAGCGCGACGGCGCGTTGATTCCGTTTTTCAAAATAGTGGCGGCGGCGCCCTGAATATCGGCGTGGAAAAAAAGGTCGTCCTTCTCGAAATATTTCGAAAAAATAAGATCGTTCTGCTGCGCGTCCCTGCCCGCAATCACGAGAAATCCATCTGACGTGAAGAACCAGTGGAACTTTTCATACCACTCCTTATCGCGCTTTATTCTGACGCGCGCGCCTGCCTCTTTCACCTTCTCCTTTTTCTCCTTCTCGATTTTTTTCTCGAGCTCCGCCAACTTTTTTTTCGTCTCCTCGATCGCCCTGCGCGCGTTCTCTGCCTTCGCGCGCAGTCGCTTCGCCTCATCGTAGAGGCGCGCCGCGTTCTCGCGCGCGGAAAGGCGGGAATCAAGCTCGATTTTCATAATCAGTTTGGAGCGCATCACACATTTAAATATGTCTTGAACTCGTACGGCGTGGGGAGCGTCGCGTTGTGCTTGCACTCGCCAGTCTTCAGCTCCACGTATGTCTCAATAAGGTCGTCGGTGAATATCGGCTTCAGGAAAGCGGAGTCGCTCTGCAGGTCATCAAGCGCCTCGTCGAGCGAGCCTGGGAGTTCGCGTATGCCGAGTTCCTTTCTTTTCATGATATCCAGATGATAGATGTTCTCGTCAACCGGGTCCCCGCACTCGGTTTTTTTCTTTATGCCGTCGAGCCCCGCAGCCACGAGCGCGGCGAACGCGAGGTAGGGGTTGCAGCTCGGGTCAGGGGGCCTATATTCAATTCTCTTCGAGTTCTCCTGTCCTTTCTTATAAATCGGTATGCGTATCGCCGCGCTGCGGTTTCCCTTGCTCCAAGCAATGTAAACGGGCGCCTCGTAGCCAGGCATCAGCCTCTTGTACGAGTTCGTGGTCGGGCTGCAGAACGCCGAGAGCGAGCGCGCATGGGCCAGAAGCCCGCCGATGTAGTACCTGCACGTCTGGCTGACCTCCGCGTATTTGTCATTCGGATCGTAGAACACGTTTTTCTCGTCTTTCCACAAACTCTGGTGGACGTGCATCCCGCTTGCATTGTCGCCATAGATTGGCTTGGGCATGAAAGTCGCAATGACCCCGTTCTGAGCCGCGACGTTCTTAACCACGTATTTGTACGTGACCACGTCGTCTGCCATGCCGCCGACAGGCGCGTAGCGCATGTCTATTTCGCACTGTCCTGCCGTCGCGACCTCGTGGTGGTGCGCCTCGACCGCGATTCCATAAACGTCCTCGAGAATCTCAGAAACCGCCGCGCGGAACGCCTGGAGGGTATCCTGCGGGGGCGCGGGGTAATAGCCCTCCTTGAAATTTATGGGGTAGTTCTGTCCGTATGCATTCCATGCTGCCTCTTTCGAATCTATGGTGTATCCCTGCCCGCGCGCGGGCATGTTCCCATCGAATGTCACGCTGTCGAAGACGAAGAACTCGAGTTCTGGTCCAAACTGTGCGACCGCATACCCCGCGTTTTTCACGGCGTCCTCTGCCTTTTGCGTTACGAAGCGCGAGTCGCGGGTGAACCTGGGGCCGTCGTATCCCTCGCGTATGTCGCAGAACATCCGCACGGTGTCCTTCTCCCACGGTATCGGGGCAAACGTCTCGGGGTCTGGAAGAAGAAGCATATCGGAATCCGATATCTGCTTGAACCCCTTTATCGAGGAGCCGTCGAGTTTCCCGATCCCGTCATCGAAGCTTTCAACGTCAAGCTCGTGCGACGGGATTGCAGTGTGCTGCAGGAAACCGGCCAGGTCGACAAACTGGAGGTCAATCCATCTCGCCCTCATGTCCTCTATCTGTTTTAAAACATCGTTCGCAGTGACCATAATCCCACCAACCGTATATGCGGTGAAAAGGATTATAAAGTTTGCTAGGTTGCACATTGATTAAATAAGAAACTAAAAAAATAGCGTGTTGTTAGATAATGTTTTATTTTTTGTTTATTTTTTAAACATTATAGAATCCAAAAAAGTTATTAAAGAGAGAAGGCAAAAGATAGACTGCGCCGTGGTAGCTCAGCCTGCGGGGGTTTGGGCGAGCATCGCCAAAAAACTCGGCTAAGGAGAGCGTCTGGCTGAAGACCAGAAAGTCGCTGGTTCAGGTTTCTGTCTCGGTGAGAAAGAACCGCCAAAAAATCCGGCCCACGGCATCTTTTTATATTTTTAACAACCGAAAGAATAGCCATGCGGCTGTAGTCTAGCCTGGTAGGACTCAGCCTTGCCAAGGCTGTGGCCCGGGTTCAAATCCCGGCGGCCGCATATTTTTTATTCTTATTATGCGTATCATACTGTGCTTATGCTGCGGTCGTAGTCTAGCCTGGTAGGACTCTGGCCTTCCAAGCCCGTGACCCGGGTTCAAAATAGAATCTACGATGAAACTCCCGGCGACCGCACTTCTTTTTTATTTATTTTAAAGTGAGGAAGAACCCTGCAGCAAAACAGTCTCCTAGTGCGACGGTGGATTTGGGTTTTTCTATGAAAAACGACGGAACGCGCGCATTCGCGAATTTCGATTTTATTTTTTTTACTTCTGTTTTGGCGCGCGCAGCGAAATTTTCGATTTCGCGAAGCGTGGGCGTCTCTCCTTTTTTCGCCTTGAGCGCGGCGAGCGCGGATGCGAAAATGAGGGAATCTGAAAGGGCTTGCGCGCCGTATTTTTTCGAGGCCGCGAGCGCGAATTCCGGCGTGTGGAGGACGAGCGTATTTATTTTTGTTCTCTGCAAAACTGCGAGAGCCGCGCGTATCATGTTTTTTTCTTTTATTCCGAGCACGTCGCATAGTTGCCGGAGTTCGCGCTCATCCATTCCAATGCAGTCGCACAGAGGCATAAATTTCTTGACGGACGCGCGAGCGGCATTTTCATTCTGGAAATCGCCGAGTTCGGAGTATATTTCTAGGTTTTTGTTTGTCTTTTTCCACGCGCTCACAGTCCCGCAGACGTCGCCGATTTTGTTTTCGAAATCAGCGTGCATGAGCAGATGGAACCCGGAGATGAAGACTTTGTTTATGTGTGCTACTTCGTTCTGCGCGTGCCGTTTGAAATTTTCATCCATCATCATCTCCGTGTTGTACGGGTCGAACGAGGCGATGAACCTGTTAGAGCGCGGTATTCTTTTGTTTTTTATTTTGTCGCCCTTTTCGAACTCCAGGACAACGTGCACGAGCGGGATGTCCGCTGAAGACGCGCGCGCCGGGACAGAGAAGCCGCTTTCATTCGCGACGAGGATATTCGGTTCGCTGAGCAGAGCCATCTGTTTCGACGATTTGCTTGCTGAATGCAGGAGGGACCTGACGCCCAATTTTGCCGCCGCGCGCGCCATATTCCCGGCCTGCCCGCCGACTCGGAACTCGAAGGGCTTGAAATGGCGCAAAAGGAAAACCAAATCCTCCAAGCCAACCGCCACCTCGCGCTGCGAGCCATGGAGCATGCACCGCGGCAGCGTGCTGAGTTTTGGCGGAAGGCGCATTTTTGTTATTTTTTTGCCCGTTATTTTCGCGACCGCGTCGATATTGGTGTTGAACGCGAAGAGCGCCGAGCGCGGAAGGTTTTTCGATGCGCGCGAGACTGCCGCGCGCGGGTGGATTTGCATATGCATTTATAAATCGGCAAACAATAAAAAATGGGGTGGTATTGTGAAAAACGCGTTATTTGCTCTCTTTCTCGCACTCGTGATTTTTGGTTGTGCCGGAGGCGGCGGCCCGAACGACCCGAAGGCAGTAATGGAGGGGGCGTTTTTAAAGGAGAAGAACCTGAACAGCGCTGAGGCGACGTATGATTACGTCATGCGCATTTCCGGCGGTGAGAAGGAATTAAGCATGAACGGCGTGATGAAGATGTACCAGAAAGGGGCGGATGCGAGGGTCGACATGACTTTCGATGGTACTGGCGAGGGTATGGAGGCTCTCAAGGACATTGACATGCGGGTTTATGTTGCAAGCGGCAACCAATACGTGTGCATGAAGGGCGGAGGGGCCGGTTCTAGCTGGATTTGCATGAAATACGCGACGTCTGCGGAAATGCCCACGATCGAGGAGTACAGTGAGCTGTCGAAGAAGATGCTGGACGGTGGAGCGCTGACGTTTGAAGGCGGGGTTCAGTCTAAAACTGTTGCAGGAAGGACTTGCGACGAGGTAAAGGCGAATATAGATTTCTCGAAGATCGATTTCAAGGAGTTTGACCTCGGTTCAACCGGCGCGGACGCAAGCGCGATAAAAGAGGCGAAACTGAAAAGCTGTTTTGACTCTGGGTTTGGCTCTGCGTTGAGCATGGAGATGGATTTTACAATGGACCTGGGCAAGATAGAGGGCTCGACGCAGACCGGTGAGATGACTATGAGAATCTCGATGAGCGCAAGCGAGTTCAAGCCGAATGTCGACATACAGGACTCGGTCTTCGAGCTTCCGGCTGAGCCGACCGAATATCCGAGCGGCAACACCGCATAAACGCAGGTTTATTTTCTTTTTTCTTCATTATTCTACCGCGCGGCCGTAATCTAGCCTGGTAGGATCTGAGCTTCCCAAGCTCATTGCCCGGGTTCAAAA
>CAZWEI010000014.1:0-21353 GCA_964632135.1 Microcaldota archaeon | reverse complement strand
TGAATTAACGTCTCCACAAAAACCACCCCACAATCCGGATATGCCGTTGTTTGGTATTTCCCGCGGGCAGTATATATATTTATCTGTTTTGAAATATTACCTTATGAAACCCGAAAGCTACGCGCGCGCAGGCGTCGACGTTTCGCGCGTGAAAAAAATCCAGGATGAAATCAACGCGCTGATTGCAACCACGCACTCCCGCGATGTTCTTCCAGTGCGCGGGCACTACGCAGGCCTCCTTCATTTCGGAAACAAGATTCTAGCGATTCACACTGACGGCGTCGGCTCGAAGGTTCTCGTGGCGCAGGCGCTCGGGAAATACGACACCGTCGGCATCGACTGCGTCGCGATGAACGTGAACGACATCATCTGCGTCGGCGCGCGGCCTGTCGCGCTTGTTGATTACCTCGCGCTCGAGCGCGAGGACGAAGAGTTGGTGCGCGAGCTCATGAAAGGTTTGGTGAAGGGCGCGAAGGAGGCTGGCGTTTCCCTTGTTGGCGGAGAGACCGCAATCATGCCGGACGTGATAAAGGGGCTCGCGGGAAAAACTGGCTTCGACCTCGCCGCGACCTGCGTTGGGGAGGCTACGGAGCGCGCGCTCATAACAGGGGAAAAGATGCGCGAGGGCGACGTTGTTATTGGTTTCGCGAGCAGCGGCGTCCACTCGAACGGCCTCACTCTCGCGCGCAAAATTCTGAATTTAAAAGAATGGGGAAACGAACTTCTCACCCCCACAAAAATTTACGTTAAACCGCTTCTCGCGCTTCTCCGCGCGGTTGAAGTTACGGGCATCGCGCACATAACGGGCGGTGCGTTTTCAAAATTAAGAAGGATTGGTGAGCGCGCGCGCAAGGGATTCCTCCTCGATGACATGCCGGAGCCTCACCCAATTTTCAAAGAGATGAACAAGCACGTGCGCGACGAGAAGGAGATGTACCGAACGTTCAACATGGGGGTCGGGATGTGCGTTGCCCTAAAGAAAGAGCACGCGGAAAAGGCGCTTGCGCTCTGCAAAAAAAACAGGCAGGAGGCGCGCGCGATCGGAAGGATAACGCGCGAGGAGGGCGTGAGAATAAGGATGGGCGCGCGCAGTGGCGAGATAACTTTTTAAGGAAGAAAAGCCATAATTAAAAGGGGTGGTTGGATGGCTACAGTTTTCGAGAAAACGCACGAAAAGACAAAAAGTACTGAGTTCAATACCCATTGGCCAAAGACAGAATCAACACTAAAGAGTGAACCGGCCACAAAAAATCTTGCAAGTTCATCTAACCTGTATGTTATCAAGTACGAAGCGGCGAGGTTTCACGACAGCCCCTGGACACTTGCGAACGAAAAGGGCGAAAAGGACAAGGAAAAAGTTAAGACTTACGAGGGCAGCATAGAGCTTGCGGTAAAATATTTCGGCGAGATGAACGTTGCCGCAGAGCGAAAGGGCATATTCAATGACGACTTTTTCAAGGGGCCTGACGCAGAAGAGAGGAAGGCGATGTTTCTCGCTTACGCTTCTTTTGAAGGAATCGGTAAGGCTACGGTCGATTTGGTAGGTTGTAACAACATCAGCGACCTAATAGCAAAGGCGAAAGTTTCCGGCGCGAAGGAATACCTCACCTCCTTGTATGCGGGCATGCAAAAGGAGTTTGGCGGTGGCGGAGCCGGTGGCGAGCCTGGAGGCGGTGGAGCGCCAAGCGGTGGTGCCGGAGGTACCGGAGTTGCCGAGGTACCCGAGATAAAGCTTCCTCAACCACGGTTTCATGTTTATGAACCAAAACTGATAACCGAGTTGCCAGAAACAGTTGAGCAAACGACTGATGAAACGAAGCAAGTGGTTGATTCTTATCTCAAGGGCGAGAAGACAAAAGCCGACGTCATCGCAAAATTTGAAGAGGAGGGGGGCGGCGCCCCGTACGGCGTGAGAGAAAAACTAATGGGAGACGTGCGGGCGCTCGAAAACGCAAAGAAAAACCTTGATGCAAGGCACAAGCTTCCAGAGGTGAGCGGGCATACTGACGTTTATATCACCGAACTCGCGGAACTTCCGGAAATCCAGAGCGCGCTGCAGGTCAAAGCAATAGATGGCCACGTGAAATACAACGACGCCAAGGAAGCTGTTGAAAAGGAAATAGATAAGAGAAAGGGCGTGCTCGCCAGTGTGGAATTGAAAATCGAGTTCGAAAAACTTCGCGCAATGGCAAACGAGCTTAGGGATTACACGAAACCTGATTTCAAAGGCAAACTCGGAGAGTACAACGCGGCGTTGGACAAGTTTGCCGAGCGCGTAGCGCACGAGAGCGGTGTCGGGGAGACCCGCGAAGCAACAACCGGGATAAGAGATGCAATTGACGGCGTGGTTAGGGATGGAGTGTACTCAGTCCCAGAAGGCGGCCATCTGCGCGCTAAGACTGCAGTCCTTCTTTCGCTTGCCGTGGATACGAAAATGGACGGAAACAACATAACAGAAATGAGGCTCTTCTCCGCACCTCCCGCACTTGCGGTTAAGGAAATCTCGCCTGATGCAGCAGTGAGCGCGGTTTATTCTGTTGTCGGTGGAGACAGGACAAAACAAAAGGAAGCGAACGATGTGCTCAATGCAGAGGGAGGGCCAGCGAAACTGCGCGAAGCCATGGGGAAAGAAGTTGAAGCTCTTACGATAAATTTAAATAAAATTAGGGCTAGGCACAACCCGCCCGGGACTTTTGAAATTAGTCAGATTAAGATTGTAGAGCTCAGCACGATTCCAGAACTCAAGGGGCGCGTGATGAAAAATACCGGCATAACCGATGAAAACAGGACAGTTGATTTCAAAGTAGTGGAGAACGCGGTAAAAGAGCTGAAAAAGGAAAAGGAGACCGCGCTCACAAACGTGGAGTTTGCTGAGAAGATGGGAAAACTGCGCGACCTCTCGCCTGCAAAAATGAGTTTAACAGCTGAAAAAGGCGTTTTCAAGGCAGCGGACAAGCCATACGAGGCAGAGCTGGTCGCGACAGCAGAATGGCTTGCCGAAAAGAGCGGCGCTAAGGAAAGCGACGTCCCTGCGATTATACGCGCGCTCAACGGCCTTGCGGAGACAGGCGAATACGCGTTTGCGGGTGAGATGAGCGGATGGCGCGCGGAGTTTGTCAAAAACATCTCGCTTGTCTATGAGACGAGCTACGACGAGACGAGCAAAACAATCGCCCTGAAACTCCCAAGCGTTGAGGAGACAAAGGAGGAGAGGTTCGCGTCACAACCGCCCACAGAATCCGCGCGAAGCGAGGAACATCCTCCAAGCCCAAAAGAGATGTAACGACCGCCAAGAACCGAACAACACCGCAGTATTTATAAGGTGCTTTTTTCTATTACTTCCCGGTGCGATATGAGGAAGATTGCAGTAGGCGTGGGCTTGAGCTCTGTAGCTGATTCTTACAAGGCTGGAAAACATGCCGCAGCGCTCGCGCTCAGGAAAACGGGGCAGAAGCGCGCGGACTTCGTTCTCGTTTTTGCTTCTGTCCGGTACGAGCTGGGCAGGCTTCTCGCAGGAGTTCGCGAAATAACCCGGCAGGCGCCGCTGATTGGGTGCTCATCCGCTGCCGAAATAACCGAAAAGGGACCGCGCAGGTGGTCTGTCGCTGTGATGGCGATAAGATCCGATTACATGAAATTTCTCGTCGGCTTGGGGAAAGACGTAACAAAGCACTCGAGGCTCGCGGGCCAGGAGGCAGCGCATTCCCTCGCGAGCAAGATGAAGTTTGACGTCACGCTCGCGACGCGCAAGAGCATAAAATCGAAATCCAAGGAGAAGGGCGCGAAGGCGTTCGGCAAGTACGCGCCATTCACAGTAATCATGCTTCCCGATGGATTGAACGGGAACGGTAGCGAGATAATCGATGGGATAACCGATGTTCTCGGCTACGGCGCGCAGGTGATAGGCGGCTCTGCTGCCGACGACATGAGGCTCGAGAAGTGCTTCCAATTCTGCAACGAATTCGTTCTCACCGACAGCGTGCCCGTTGCGCTGATTGCGAGCGACCTCATCACAGGGGTTGGAATTGAGCATGGCTGGAAGCCAAAGGGCCGCGCGGCGGTTGTCACGCACGCAAAAGATAATGTTCTCTACGAGTTGGACGAGAGGCGCGCGCTCGACGTTTACAAGGAAATTCTAGGCATTCAGCACCTAAACAGCGAGGCGGAGGTTCTCCGCGTGCTCCGCGAGCACCCGCTCGGGATTCCAGAGCACAACGGCGAGTACAGAATCCGCATTCCGCTCTCAATCCGCAAGGATGGCGCGCTCTTTTTCAGCGCGCACGTTCCGCATAATGTTCCTGTGCGCGTGATGGACGCCGAAATCGGCGATATGCGCAGCCACGAGAAACTCATAGCCTCCTGCGTGAAGGCTGCGAAGCAGGCCTCGGCGCATCTCGACAAGAAGGAGATTGCGGCCGTGCTCATTTTCAACTGCGCCTCGCGCCTCGAGGTTCTCGGGGAGCAGAGCGCGCGCAGGGAAATCCAGGAGATTAAAAAAGTCCTCGGGAACGCGCCGCTCATCGGCTTTTACGGGTACGGGGAGCAGGCTACGCGCGCAGGAGTGGCGGGGCACCATGACGGCAGCGTGGTCATCTTCGTGATTTCGAACAGGATTTTCGCAGGAGACCGCGTGTGGTCGAACCCGATGTGGTACAGGGAGTAAGATGGCCGACGTGAAACGCAACCGCGGTTACGTCCTGATAATTCTCGCGCTCATCCTTACAGCGCTCATCCTCTACTTTAATCCTATCAAATTTCTCAGCGAGGAGAAAAACTTCCGCTCGCTCGGATACGGCGCCGCCTTCCTCATAATGCTTCTCTCCAACGCGACAATCATCCTCCCAGTCCCTGGTCTTTTCGGCGTCTTCGTGCTCGGGAGATACCTCGACCCGCTGGCTCTCGGCTTCGTTGCCGGAATCGGCGCGGCTCTCGGCGAGTTGAGCGGTTACATTTTCGGCTACGGAGGCAGCGCGCTCATCGAGGATAAGAAAATACGCTCGTACGAAAAAGTAAAAAAATGGATGGAGAAAAACGGTTTCCTTACGATTTTCGTTTTCGCGCTCATCCCCAACCCGCTGTTCGACCTCGCGGGCATCGCGGCGGGCGCGCTCAAATACACATGGTGGAAATTTCTTTTCGCTGCCGCGCTCGGGAAAATCCTGCAGTCAATCGCGCTCGCTTACCTGGGGAGCGCGAGCGTTTTTGTGTTTTGAATTTCCGGAGCATTTAAAAATTTAAAGTGAGCAAATAATGCATGGGAATCCGCCAAGCGGAAGTCGATGAGATAACGGACCTGCTCAAAAACCCAGCCAATTTTCCATATCTTGTCCAACTAGCGGGAGAGGAAGAGTATAGGTATACTATTTCGAGGCTGGTCGTGTCCGGGCTCATGGATAAGAACACGCGCGATAATTGCGAGGAGCTAATCCTGCAACTTGACCGGGCGGGTTTTGGTAAATCCACCGCAATGTATCTCCCTAGCCTACTTTGTAACGAAAATGTTTGCAACCTAGCGGCAAAACTCATCAAAAAAATCGGTCCGGAAAAAACCATAGATTTCCTTTTAACTCTGTTCAAAGGCCAGCATTCCGGCGACCCAGTTTACAGAAAAGCACAAGAGAGGGCAAATCAAATATTTTTTGACTTCGTTACGAAATCCGGTCTTGAGGAAACCATGAATCCTCTCGCAAATGCACTCGCAAACGCAGAATTACTCAAACCCGCAAGCGAAGTTATTTCCGTGTTAGCTTTGGAATTCGGTTCAGAAAAAATTGCAGATGCGTTAAAAAAGGCACCCGCAAACGGAAATCCATCCGTTAAAGAATTAGTAGAAGCACTAGCACCCGACATTATGCGAATTCGGGATAAAGGTCTTGTTATTGCTTTAAAGAAAAACTCATTTGGAATCCAACCACGCAATGATCCGCCAAAAACTACGAGTCAGAACAACCGTCTTAATCTCCGCTAGATGCTCTTTCCTACCGCCTTCTTCACTTCTTTCACGTCTGCGTCCGTCCTTACGCAGTTCTCGCGAAAATGAGTTTTCGTCACGCGGAATCCCCTCTCGCGCAGGCGCGCGATTGCAGATTCCAGTTTCGGCGGCGTGCATTTCATCTTCTCGCAAATTTTATGCATATCGAAATATGTTGGCGGCATTTCCGCTTCCTCACGTATGAGCGCGAGCAGCGAGGCGATTTTTCTTTTATTCCTGTATGCGCGCGCAGCGTTCAATTTTTCCATTTTCCTCACGAAACCCGCGTCCTCCAGTTTTCCAAGCCAGAGCGGACCGGCAAAATCAAACTTCTTCCCGCACGCGCACATCTCCCGAACAACAACGCCTTTCCTCGCCTCGCGGTTGAGGCACGCGCCGCAATACGAAACATAACCAAGCGCGCGCATCGACTCAACAGCGTATTTCGCCCCTTTCCTTACTCTCACGAATATTTTTATGAAGTGTTGATGCGAGAAAGTGAGAAGCGGTTCTATCCCTAAATTAAATTCGCTCGCAGTGCGCGCGACTTTTCCGAGCAGGATGCGCGCGGCAATCTCGTGGCAGAATTCATTGTCGATTGGGCGCGCCTGGTAATTCTTCAGGCACGCGCTCGGATGCGCGCCGCACAGCACGGCCATGTCAGTTGCGGTTACGGAAAGAACGCCCTCGCGCACGCGCGCAAAGGAGCGGAGCGCCGCGTATAAATAAGGGACAGGAGAACCGAAAGGATCTATCTCAAGCAAATCAAAATTTTTCTTATAAAGAAACAGATTCAGGTCCTCGCAATGAACCGAACACGCGCGCAGTTTGTTCGCGCGAATATTTTTCTTCGCGAGTTTGCACGCCTTCTCGCTCAAGTCAACGAACTCGACGCGCGCGATATTTCTATTCTCCAATTTGTAGCGGATGCCGCGAACCCCACTAGCGCAACATCCATCACAAACACTCAACTTCTCGCCGAGTGTTCCCACAGCGAGAGAGGAAACATCCCTGCACAACTCCATCTCGGGATTGAAGAAAACGCCATTCTCGAGATGGATGCGCGCGAGGCCTTCACTGATTCCATTTTTTATTTCCATGACCCAGCCCCGAATCAAAAATCGACTATCCTCGTTTCTCCGCTTTTTCAAAAATGCCCTTTATTTCGGCGTTTTCAAAAAATTCCTCTATCCCGGAAAGTTTTTTGTTGAAATCCCTAACTCCCTCCCGCGTGATCAGGTTCTCATATCTCGACAGCCTTAGCAAAGTCCACAGCTCATCCTGAAAAATACCAATCTCTTTTTCTTTTAGGCGCTTTAAAATGTGCCTTATTTTCGCCGCCGTGAACAGATACCTCCCGAGAGCGCCGTACAACTCCCCGACGTCCTGGTACCACTCGTCGCTGCCCTTGTTGCGCTGATAGGGAGAGTACATGACGCTGACCGTGGTCAGGAAATTGCCCAGCACGTACCTGTCCATCTCGTGGATAAAATCCTCGGCCTCTTCTGTTTCCCCGAGCCATTTTTTAATCCTGCCGAGCTGGTCCCTAAGGCTTTCCCGTATCCTGTTTTCTATCCTGCTTATCTCGGATTCGTGTTTTATTTTCATAGACTCGCCCCGATTTTTTCAAACGCGCGCGAGGTTGCTGCGCGGTCGAAACTGGTTATACCTGCTCGTGTCCATACCACCAGATCCATTGAAAAATATTCTTTCCCTGTGCACTGTTGTCACGGTTGCTAATTTTTTATCTTGTTTAACTGGTTTTAATGCGCTATCTTTTTCCTTTCCCTGCATCTCAGACGTAGTATCACGAGATTTCAGCGTGTCGGGTACAGCTTGTTGCTTTTCTGTTTTTTTGCCAGGCTGAGCGGGTGCCTCCTGTCTGGTTTCAGGTTTACCATAAATAATTCCATATACCTTATTTCCAAGAGAATTCATATACGAATCGAGATGTGTCACCTCTGCGACCAGACCCCCCAGAGCAGCTCCCACGCCAATAAGAGAAATCCACACAATCATAACTTTATTGGGGTATTTTTCGTATAGTTTTCCCAAATCAACCATATAACCACCATCAAATCATTCAACAGTCACGCTCTTCGCGAGGTTTCTCGGCTTGTCCGGGTCGAGCCCGCGCATTGTCGCGATGTGGTACGCGAGCAACTGCAGCGGGATGATGTAAACGATTGGCGTGAGTTCCGGCGCGATGCCCGCAGGCATTCTTATTTTCAAATCCGCCTCCTCCAGAATTTCATCCGAGTCAGAGAGCGCAATGAGAAGCGCGCTCCTCGCCTTGCACTCCTTTATGTTCCCGAGCATCTTCGATTTCGTTTCATCGTTGGGCGCGATAGCGATGACTGGCACGCCCTTCTCGAGCAAACTCAGGGGCCCGTGCTTCAGTTCTCCTCCAGGGTATGCCTCTGCGTGCGAATAACTAATCTCTTTTAATTTGAGCGCGCCCTCCATCGCCGTGGGATGCGAGATTCCCCTCCCGATGAAGAAGAAATCATTCTTATCTTTAAGTTTGCGCGCGAGCTCCTCAATTTCATTTTCTCTTTTCAGAATTTCCTCAACAACATTCGGAATCGTTCGCAGATGCTCAATCATCTCTTTCCTGTTCGCGAGCTCGAACGCCACGTGCGCGAGCGCGGCGAGTTGCGACGTAAATGCTTTCGTGGAAACGACCGAAATTTCAGGTCCTGCGTGCGTGTAGAAAACCTTGTCAGCCTCGCGCGTGAGCGAACTCCCGAGAACGTTCACGAGCGCGAGCACTCGCGCACCCCTTACCTTCGCCTCCTTCACAGCGGCGAGCGTGTCCGCGGTCTCGCCGGACTGGCTTATTGCGAGCACGAGCGTCTTCGAGTCAGTAACAGGCGCGTATTTGTATTCGGAAGCGATTATGGTTTCGCAGGGGATGCGCGCGAACTTCTGTATGAGGTGCTTGAAAACCATTCCCGCGTGATACGACGTCCCGCACGCGACGACCTCGATTCTCAAGAACCTGCGCGCGAACTCCGCAACTTCATCTATTGATTTTTCATCCATCAGCGTGTCGGTTATGGTGCGCGGCTGCTCGTGAATCTCCTTGAGCGTGAAATACTCATACCCCTCCTTGCGCGCCATCTCCGGCGTCCAATTTATCCTCATCGGCTTGCGCGCGATATTTTTCCCGTCCCTTTCGATGCGCGCGCCTTCCCTTGTGAGAAATGCAAACTCATTATCCTCCAAAATTAGAAACTCGCGCGTGTGGTGAAGGAGCGCAGGAATGTCGGACGCGCAGAACATCTCGCCTTTCCCAATGCCAATCACAATAGGGCTTCCCCTGCGCGCCACGTAGATTTTCTCGTCTGGCGCGCGCAGCATCACAATCGCGTACGAGCCCTGCAGTTTTCCAATCGCCTTCTTGAACGCGCGCTCAGTGTCGCTTTCCGTTTTCAACTCTTCCTCGATGACGTGCGCGACCACCTCGCTGTCCGTGTCCGATGAATATTTGTGCCCGTGGCGCGCGAGCTCTTCCTTCAAAACGTGGTAATTTTCAATCACCCCGTTGTGCGCGAGGCATACTGCGCGCGTGCAGTCGGAGTGCGGGTGCGCGTTCGGCTCGTTCGGGACCCCGTGCGTGGCCCATCTCGTGTGCCCGATGCCGAGCGCGCCGGGAAGGTCCGTGAGGTTGTGCTTCTCGTGAATCGCGTGAAGACGACCGACGTCCTTTTTGCAGTGGATTTTTCCCTCGCTCACCGTGGCGATGCCTGCGGAATCGTACCCGCGGTAATCCAACTGCTTGAGCGCCTCGAAAATCACGCTCGCGGCCTTCTTTTCTCCGATGTACCCGACTATCCCGCACATTCTCTCACGTCCTCAAAATTACCGAATGAAAAAGAAATGTAAAAGAAGAATTTAATATTAGTATCTCTCGCGAACCCCCGGTTATCTCACGACTTCGCCTATGGCGAAAGTCCTCCTGAGCGCGCTCACGCGAATCTTCACGTTCTCGCCGACCTTCGCGCCCGCGATGAAGATTACGAACCCTTCCACGTGCGCAATCCCGTCCCCCTTGCTCCCCTGCGCGTCTATCGTCACGTCGTATTCCTTTCCTTCCTCAACCGGCCTGTTAAATCCGCCTTTCATTTATTCCACCTCGACCAGCTTTTCCTCTACATCCAACCACTCTAAAATGAGCAATTGGGGTATCTCCGCCAGAATATTTAAATGTTTTGTTAGTAAATAGACGAACAAATAACGATTACTGAAAGAACTCAAGAGGTGTTAATTTGGTGGTATTTGACGAGTTCGGGCCTGAGCGCATAATTCAGACTTACGACGTGAAGACGAGGACCGAGGGCATACTCGTTATAGACAATACCGCGCGCGGGCTCGGCAAGGGCGGCATACGCATCGAGCCTGACGTTACTGTTGATGAGGTCGCGAGGCTTGCGCGCGCAATGACCTGGAAGAACGCGCTCGCGGACATCCCTTTCGGCGGCGCGAAATCAGGCATACGCATAGACCCGAAAAAAGTCGACAAACTCGCTGCTGTGCGCGCGTTCGCGCGCCTTCTGAAGGAACTCGTTCCCTCCTCGTACGTTCCAGGGCCTGACATGAACTGCGGCGAGGCAGAGATGGCGATATTCGCGAAGGAGGTCGGCACTCCCAAGGCAGCGACAGGAAAACCCGCGGAGATGGGAGGCCTCCCGCACGAACTAGGGAGCACGGGCATCGGCGTGGGGCACGCGACGCTCGTCGCGCTCGAGTGCAGGAAAATACCTGTGAACGGCGCGACAATCGCGATTGAGGGATTCGGGAACGTGGGCACTTTCGCCGCGAAATTCCTTACCGAGCGCGGCGCGAAACTCATCGCTGTCTCAGACTCGAAAGGTATGATTTACGACGAAAAGGGGCTCGATTATGAGGAACTGATGTGCGTCAAGCGCGCCAAAGGCAGCGTTACAGATTACAAGGGTGCAAAGGTCCTCCCGAAAGAAGACTTATTCGGCGTGAAGTGCGACGTGCTCATCCCAGGCGCGCGCCCGGATGTGATTACAGACGCGAACAAGGGAATAGTTAAGGCGCGCATCATTGTTGAGGCCGCGAACATCCCAATCCCCGAGAGAGTCGAGATCGAACTCGAGCGGAAGGGCATCGCGATTGTCCCTGACTTCGTCGCGAACGCGGGCGGGGTCATCAGTTCCTACATCGAGTTCACGGGCGGCACGAAGGAGCAGATGTTCAAAACAGTTGAGGAGAAAATAACGAAGAACACGCGCCTCGTTCTCGAGAAGTCAGGCTGCAAGGACGCGCGCAGGGTCGCGATCGGCATTGCGAAGGAGCGCGTGCTGGACGCGATGAGAAAGAAGGGGATGGTTTAGCTACGCGCGCCGAACAATAACACAACCAATTTAAATTTTTCCGCTGAAGATATGGCGGAGAGTGGTGCCATGGTTTCCAAAAAAATTACTATCTTAGTTTTTGCACTGGTTCTTCTTTTCGGGTTCGCGTTTGCAGAAAGGGGAGGGAACTCCGGCAACGGGAACGGGCAGGGCAGGCAATCGGCCGGCGAGCATGAGCCAACGTTCTACATCCTCGGGAACGCGCGCAGCGCGGAAGGCGCCGGTTCAGTCTCGCAGTGCGAAGAAAGGGAGCGTGGCGAGCGCGTCGCGTGCGCGCGCACAGTGAGCGCGGCGGTGAAGAGATGCAACAACATCGAGAACGAGACGATACGCGACAAATGCCTCAACCTCACGGAGACGCCGCTGAAACTCTGCGACAGGCTGCAGAACGAGAACGCGAGGGAGGCGTGCCTCCGCTCGCTCGAGAGCCCGCTGAAGAAATGCGCGCTCGATGAGGGAAAGGATAAGGGCGAGTGCCTCAAGAGATTAAATTTCCCGTTCGCGCAGTGCGCGAACCTAACAGGCAATGCGCAGGGGCAGTGCCTCAAATCAATACTCGCAGGCCCGAAGCCGTGCGACGAGTCAGATAACGAGACGAACGTAACCGAGTGCCTGCGGAACACGGGCTTCAACCTGCAGGTGCAGGCGTGCAAACTTCTGGGAAACGAGAGCGCGCGCAAATTCTGCCTGAAGAAACTAGAGGTGCGCGACCGGGTGCTCAAGCACGAGTGCGACGAGGCCACGAACACGACCGAGTGGAACGGGTGCGTGAAGCGCGTGGAATACAGGCTGAACTTCAGCGAGTGCCGAAACTCGACCAATGCGAGCGAGATGCGCGGGTGCGTGAAAAACAAGTGCGAAACCGCGGCGAACGCGACAGGGGACGATTCATGCTACGGGCTCCTCAAGAGGTTCAGGTGGCAGAACGAGAACATAAACAAACTGAACAGCAACATAAACAAGCTCGAGGCGGTTATCAAATACGCCGGGACGCGCGAGGCGCTAGGGGAGAAGTGGATTGAGAGGTTCGACAACAGGAGCGCGAACACGACCGCGCTGAAGGGCATATACAACGATTTCGTCGCCGACGTGGCGAACGCGAACGACTCGCTCGCGAGCGCGAAGCAGTATTACGCGGACGGGAATTACACCGAGGCGCTCGACGAAATGAAGGACGCGCTCGAGTTCCTGAAGGACGCGAAACTCAAGTGGGCCGAGTTCAAGGACGAGGCGCGCGCGATTCTCAAGGGATTAGGGGCAACTGTCGAGAGCGAGCCCGAAACCGAATCTGATTACGAATAGAGGTGGTATGAATGGACACAAAAACAATCGCATTCATTTTCGGAATCCTGCTTGTTGCTTCTGTTATTTTCGGGTGCGCGGGCAAGCCGCAAGAGACGACCACGCCGACCACTCCGCCTACCACGCCCACAACCCCGACAACTCCAACGCCAACCGAAACACTCGATGAGCCTCAGCTTCCAGGCGACTCTGCTGTCGCGGATGTTGGAAACTGGGGAAACGACACGGCAATTGACGACGCGGTTGGCGGCGTTTAGACTCGGCGCAGCCACAATTTAATAAATTTCCTCGCGCATAAAATAAGCGGTGGATATGGCCGTGAGCGAAGTGAATAAAAGAGGAATATCCGGTTGGCTTGGGATTACTGCAATTGTCATAGCCTTTTCTGCGTTCGAGATGTTTGGCGGCGTGGCCGTTAGAGAAATAGCCAAAGCAGTAAAACATTTCATTCACGCAACCCGGATAGAAGATAACAAAATAAGGGAAATCAAACCATCCGCGCCCAATTGGCCAAAGCCGATTAAAACCGACACCACGACGACCCCCAAATCCTGCCCGCGGATGAAAAAGAAAAATGCGCGCCGGCGGATACTCTCAAGCAAAAGCCGGAGGAAAATAAAAATCAAGGGCAGAAGCAAAAAATAAATGTGCGAAAAAGATATTTCCCCCCGTCAGATAGCAAGTGGTGGCCGCGGACGCGCGCCGACAATAACGGCAATCCCATACACCCGGAACGTTCATTTCTTAAAGGAGAAGGCGTCAAATTCAAATCATTCAATCTCGCGCGCAGCAATTTGGCGCGTGTATAGGGGGTGAAAAAATGTCGTGCGGAAGATGCGGAACGAAACCAAAGAAGAAGAAAAAGAAATAAGCGAGGAGTGTGATTATTTTTTCTCCTCGGGAGTTTGCGCCGTTTGCTCCTTTCTCTCGTACTCCTCTATCGTTCTTATTTTCTTTATTTCCGGGTTGAGCGCGAGCGCCGAGTTAACCGCCGAGAGTTTGCTAACGACAAAGTCCGCGTCCTTTCTTCCCTCAGAGAACGTTATTTCTGCGACGTCCGCGTTTATGCTCACGTCCCCCTTTATGTTGTTCGCGTCCAGAACCGCGGCAACCTTTTCCTTCAACTCGGAAATTTTTTCAACAACTTTAATCTCGTAAATTAATTTCTCTCCAGCGAGCTGTGGGTTCAGGTCGACCATCACGCGCCCGCCGCTCACGCTCTTCACGAAAGCAGCCACCCCGTCCAAATCCACGACCATCCCGGGATAGGGCTCGATTTCGTGCTTCCTGAATTCCGCGACAGGCATCACGCGCACGAGGTTCGGGTCGCGCGTTCCGAACCCCTTTTCAGGAGAAATCTCAACGCGCTTCTCCTCGCCGACGCCCATTCCAACGAGCGCCTCCTCCAAACCACTTATGATTTGGTTTTTCCCGAGCACCACGAGGCGCGGCTTGTAGACCGCCTTCTCGTCGTAGATTTTCGCCGCGCGCGCCTTCTCCTCACTTGTCGTGTCTAACATTTCGCCGTTCGCAGCGCGCATTCCAGTAAACTCGAGTTTTACGAAATCCCCATTCTCTATTTTTCCATTCGCCATTCAAACCACCAACATAATTGTTTCCGAACAAAATGATAAATGATATTAAGGTTTTGCTGCCTAATACTCCGCATGCTTGGGCTTAGAGATTGGAAGAGTAATCTAATAAAACTTGTCGTAGCGCTCATCACGCTGGCGTTCCTGTTCGAGGTGTTCGCGTTCTACAGGGGTACGCCGCAGTCAGTTTACGAACCGACGACGCCAACCACGCAGACCGGCGACAACGCGAGCGCGGTTTTCTTCAAGATAAATGCGACCTTGGAAAAATATTCCGATGTGCTGATTCTGCGCGGGGACATAAGCGATGCTGCGCGCGCGAAGGCCAGGGAGCTTGAGAGGAGCGGCGTTGTGCTGTTCTCAAATGAAATCACCCAGAACGAGCTCGCGCTCAACCTCGCGCCCGAGGCGAACATAACCGCGCTCGCGAGCGAGTTCGGCGGTTTCGGGGGGATAACCGCCAGCGCGCGCGCGACGCTTCTGGGACCGGACACCGTTTACGTCGAGTCGCAGGGCTTCAAGGGAAACGTCACTCTCGCGGCGCGCTTCACCATGGATCTCGACCCGGGGATTGAGGCTGGCGAGAACGTGACCATAGCGCTGCGCGCGATGCTCGACAACGGAAGGATAACGCAGATCGCGCCCATGCTCGCGCCAAGCACGAAAAGGATTTCAACAGAAGTTACCATTGCGAATTTGACAGGCGATTATCTCGCTGGCGCGTCCATCCCCTGGGAGGGAAGGAACCTGGACCTCAGCGCGGTGAATGGGGAACTCGGAAAGAACTTAACGAACGTGCAGATCGTCAGGTACGACCTGAACTCGCTGGTCAACGTCTCGCTTGGCAACGCGACGAACGAGACCCTGGGCGAGATTAAAAATCTTTATTACGTGCGTGAGTTAAGGGACGATGGAATTCTCGTGAACGATTCTTTTACAGATGAAAGCCAGGTGCTCGCTGATTTGCGCGCGCTTCTCGGGAACGAGACGAATGCAACATTCGCGGACTCGCTGCTCGTGCTCAGGTTCAACTCGGAAAAACCGCCACAGGAGGAACTGCGCGCCGTGCTGAACCAGACGAGCCTTGACCTTTACGCCAGCGCGATCGTAAAGGTAAATGATACGATAACCGATGAACTAAACAAAACCTACTCGGTGCAAAGCACGCAGGCCCCGATGTACGTGCCAGCCATATACGCACAGTTCGGGCTCGAAGTGTTGCAAAACACCACGCTTCCGGTGGACATAGACGCGCAGGCGCTCGGGAGAAAAATAACCTCCTACACCGTGGTCCAGCAGTAAGTTTAAATATGCGCGCGCGCAATCTATTTTTGTGTTTTTATGGGCTGGCTTTCGACGGGTTCGATGCTCGCTGGCGCGGCGATGGTGGTGGTGTCCGTGGCGAGCAAGGGCTTTTTCGGGGGCGTCACGCCCTTCATGCCGGACGGCATGATGCTCGGCGCGGGCTTCACCGCGATAATGGCGGGCGTAGGCCTGAGTTTTCTTGAGAAATAAAACCGTTTTGCGAGTGTCGATTCCATGAGTGGGATACCTTTGAACACGCAGCCGCTTAATCTTCAGCTCAGGGGCGCGGACGTTTTCATGAACGGGAGAAAACTTTCATGGGAGGCGCGCAGACTCGGCGACCTCCGCGCGGTGCTCTTTGATTCGAGTTTCCTCTCCTCAGCCGACAAAAAAATGAACCTTTATTTCATGTACCGCGACCTCTCGTCCGACACGAGAAAGTTCGACGTGCGTTATGACGTGACCGTCCTTCTTCCGGTAAAACTCGGGGCCGAATTCAACAAGACACTCGGGCATTATCACTCTGTCGCGCGCCTGGGCCTTTCCTATCCTGAAATTTACGAGGTTCTGAACGGCCGCGCGCATTATCTTCTTCAAAAACTAGAGGGCGGGAAAGTTGCGGATGTCGTCATGCTCGACGCGAAAAAGGGCGACGTGGTTTTCATCCCCCCGAACTACGGCCACGTTACCCTAAACCCCGGGGAGGAGCCGCTCGCGATGGCGAACCTCGTCTCCAGCAAACTGAAATCCCTTTACGAGCCATACGAGAAAATGAGGGGCGCGGCGTACTACGAGCTCGCGGATGGAAAAATCGTGAAAAATGAAAACTACGGCATGCTTCCCGAATTAAAAACACTACCCGCGCCCAGAAGGAAACTCGCGGCTGCGAACATACTCGACGCGTTCCTGAAGAACCCGCGCGCATTCGAGTTCCTCAACGACCCCACGAAATTCATCAGTCCCTGACGCGGTTCGGTCTCTTTATGTGACTGGCGTTATCTTGAAATTATCAAAAGACTGGTTCGGCCTGAATAGATAGATACCAACCCATTTTCCGCTGTACTCGTTCTTGGTGTCGGTGTAACTAAGCCATTCCTCCCCGTTCACGTAGGCTTTGAATTCGTTTCCATCCACCATTACTTTGAGGTGGACGTCCGTTCCCTCGTGCAGGGTGCCCTTTTCACTGCGGGCAAGCTCCCCAGTCCATCCTCCATACAACCCAGGCGCCTTTCCTATACAATAACTCACGCCCGGATATGCAACTCCGTAGGATATAATGCGCGGCTTGTATACGAACGTCAGCCCATCGAACTCTCCGTACTCCGGTTTGTACTCGCCCCTTACTAGAATCCCCCCGTCTTCCGGGTGCTTGAAATCAACCTCAACAGCATAGTTCTTTGCATTGAACTTCGCGCCTATCATCCGCATTCCCTCTACGGTGTCGTTCACAGTGTATTCCCCTTCCTCAACTCTCCATCGGTTCGCAGGCGCCTGTTTCCACGTGCTGTTGCTGAAGGCTTCATTATCAAAATTATCAGAGAACGGTATCCTCTGCCCCCCGGGCAGTGGCGGTTGCAGCTCAGGCTCGCCCTTGCTCGGGTCGTAAACGGTTATCCTGAAATTGTCGAACGACTGGTTCGGCCTGTAAAGGTAAACCAGAACCCACTCCCCGTCGTATCTGCTTTCATTGTCAACATAACTTACCGACTCCTCGCCGTTCACGTACGCCTTGTACGTGTTTCCGTTTACAATAACAGTCAGATGAACATTCACGCCCTCGTCCAGGGTGCCTTCAGGAGCCTTGGCCAGCATTCCCGTCCATCCGCTCCCCAGCTTTCCTATCCAATAACTCTCCCCTGGGTATTGAATCCCGTAAGAGAAAATCCGCGGCTTGTATACATAAGTCATGCCCCCAAAAGTGTAGTCTCCCCTGTCGTACTCGCCCCTCACTATAATCCCCCCGTCAGTCGGGTTCTTGAAATCAACGTCAACGACATAACTCTTCGCGCTCACCTTCACGCCGGCCATCCTCATACCCTCGCCCACATCGCTTAATGTGAATTCGCCCTTTTCAACCTTCCATTTTTTGCCCGGCGTCTGGTTCCATGACCTGTTCGTATACGCGGCGCTCTCGAAATCATCAGAGAACAGAACTGATGAAACCGGTTGAACTTGTCCCCCCTGCCCCCCTGTTTCCGGAGGCGCCACCTGCCCGCCCGTTTCAGGGGGGGAGGTGGTCGCGTTTTGTCCCGGGGATGTTGTGCACCCAAAAACAAATATGCCAGTTACAAGAAGCAGCACAATGAGTATATCCTTCACAGCACCACCCCAGTTGTAAATTAACCCGTCAGTATAAAAACATTTCCACTGCCCTGGAAAATCAGTCCTTGAACTTGATTTCCTCGAGCGCCTCGTTCGGGTTGTCGTAGTAGTGCGCGCAGAACGCGGAAATATCCTCTATGGATTTTATGTTCTTTTTCGCGAGCGACTTCAGCACCTCAGTGCGCAGCATGATTTCATCCATTATCTCCCTCGGCGTCACGCCCGCGGCCTGCGAGAGGCGGTCGCGGTATATCACGCTCGGGTGAATCTCGGACATCTTCCCGGTCTTCAATTCATACACGCACAAATCGGAAAGAAGTACTTTCTTCTCCACGCCGCCGGTTTCGCTCACTTGCGACACGACGCGGAACATCCTGTTGTTTATGTAATACCTCTTCACGATTATGAAAACGTCGATGAGCGGGATAACCTCGCTCGGCACGTTCATCGGAGTGTTCTCGAGCCTCATCACGAGCTCGCGCGCATTGCTTGCGTGAATCGTTCCCATCCCGATTTTTCCGATGTTCATCGCGGTCATCAGGTCGTTCGCCTCGTTCCCCCTCACCTCGCCGATAACAATCCTGTCAGGCCGCATCCTCAGCGAATTTTTCACGAGTTCGCCGAGCGTGAGGTCGCCGGTCGCCTCGAGGCGCGCGCAGTTCTCGTTCTGCGAGGTGTTGAGTTCCATCGTATCCTCGATTAAAATCACGCGCTCGTTCGGCCGGAAGAAACTGAAGAGCGCGTTCAGCAGCGTCGTCTTTCCGGAGCCGGGCATACCGCCAATCAAAATGTTCGCCGGCTTAATGGAAAGCCCCTCGGAGTATAGCCAGAACTGCGCCGCGAGCTCGAAATCGAGCGTTCCCAGGTCTATGAGGTTTATTATGCTGAGCGGCTTCTGCCTGAATTTCCTTATCGTTATCTGATGCCCGAACGGCGAGTTGACCACGTTCACGCGCCCGCCTTCGGGCAGGTGCAGGTTCATTATTGCTTCCCTTTCCTGCGTCGGCCTGTCCGAGAAAAGAAGGAGTTTCGATATGAAGCGCTCCAGCTCCTCCTCGCTCCTGAACCTCCTGCCCGTCTTGATCATCCCGTCCTTCGAGTTGAAAACGAAAATCGGCCCGACCCCGTTTACCATTATATCCTCCGTCGCCTGGTCGGCCATGTACTCGTCTATAATATCATACGAGAGAAAACGCTGCATCCTGTCCACCTTCTCCTCCATGGACAGGCCCGGATAAACCTCTTCGATTGCCTTTATGACAACCTGCTCGCGCTCGGATTTCTTGTGCGTAAACGCGAGCTTCTTTGCCACCTTCTCCATAAGCTGGTCGTACCTCAACTCCTCGCTTTCCACTTTCATAAAACCACTCGGCGGACAAATGCAAAAGTTAATGCGCCATGAAGGTTTATATTACTAATCCGAGTAAAAAAATAACGGTGTTAGGGTTGGAACGGATTCTCTATTTGGGCCTGTTCACTGTGTTTCTCGCGCTTGCCGCGCTCCTGTTCGGCGTGGGCCTGCTCGTGGACCACAGCGTGAATGCCGGCGAGGCAGGCGTAGCCAGCGGCGGCAGCGCGACCAGTTACCTTCTTTTCGGAAAGGGCGCTGCGGCGGGCAAGTCCCTAGAGGTGGTCATTTTCGTGATTGGCGCGATCTTCCTTTTTTTCGCGCTCTTCATCTACATCCTTTTTATGTCGACGCAGCGGCCGCGCAGGCCAGACTTGTTCGGGCGCGAGAAGAAAGACGAGGAAGAGGAAATTTAAAGTCACAAATTGCGCGATTTGCACTTCGTGCAAATGCGCATTTTTGCGAAGCAAAAATTGCGCCTCAGACGCTGTTGACGAAATCACGAGCCTCGCGGCTTCATAGGTTGTTCATGTCCTCATGGGCGCATATACTTATGCGCGCGCACCTATAAAAACAATACCTTTTTAAATTCCCGAATCGCATACAATTCCAGATAAATATGCGGGCTGCGGGTTGGAATCTGTTGTTCTTCATTCTCTCGTTCCTACTCCTATTTGGCTGCATGGGCACCGGCGCGAAGACGTGCAAGTCGGACAAGGACTGCGCGAACTGGCAGACGTGCAACGTTTCCAAGGGGAACTGCATCGTGCGCGCCGGTTTCTGCGCGACCGACGGCGAGTGCGGGAACCTAAGCCTGAAGTCCTGCAACGCGTCCCACGTTTGCGTTTTCAGGGAGGGGATGTGCGCGCAGGACGCCGACTGCGGGAACTGGCGCGTGTGCGACACGGCCGTGAATAAATGCATCCTGAAACTCGGCTACTGCGACTCCGACGCGCTCTGCGACCAGAGCTGGCAGGGTTGCAACCTGCAGTACCACAGGTGCGGCCCGAAGTTGGGAAGATGCACCACTGATTACGACTGCCAGTCGTGGGAGTTGTGCGACAAGAACGGCCGCGTATGCTACCCTAACACTGGAAGGTGCAACGACGACTCCGCGTGCCAGCCCTGGAAGACGTGCAACGTTAAGACGCACTACTGCGCGGTGCGCGCGGGTTTCTGCGACAGCGACCTCGACTGCAAGGAGGCGTGGCTCGCGTGCAACCTCACGAACCACAGGTGCGACCTACGCCAGTACTACTGCAACGACGCGACCTCGTGCGAGAGCTGGCAGCTCTGCAACCCAACGACCCACATATGCCAGGCGAGAAAGGGATACTGCGACACCTACAAGAATTGCGGAAGTTGGGAATACTGCAACACTGCCACCCACGCATGCACGGCAAAAAGCGGACAGTGCAACTCCGACGCGGACTGCAACATATGGCAGGTGTGCGACGTGGCTGCGCACGCGTGCAGGACGAGGTTCGGATACTGCGGCTCCAACCTGGACTGCTCCATAAGCGAGATGTGCGACCTGGTTCCAGGGAGCCCAACGCAATATAAATGCGTGCGCCTGCTCTGCTCAAAAAATGAGGACTGCCCGAGCGACTCCTGCGACATCATCGCGCACAGGTGCAGGCCGATACAGTAACTATTCACTTAATTGAAAAAGTTTTCTTATTTCTTGTTCTGTATCATATTGTCTTCTGAGTAAAACTGCTTTTTGTTTTACATTTTGTTCTCCAAGATACTCCATAGCAACTAGTTGTGCGCTCATGCTAGACCCAAGAAGCTCTGCGGTTAGTTTGAATGCATCTTCTGGCTTTATTGCACGTTCCATACCTTCGCCAAACAAGTCTATACAAAGTCCTTCGAAAATGGGTTTAAATTGCTCTTCTAGTTTTTTTCGAGCTTCTTCCCTCGGCGTGGCAACAGACTCGACTATCAATTTCTTTTCCATTACACTTTTACTCAAGTCAATTAATTTTTTAATAGCGTCAACTTTTGTCTCAGGACTTCCGCTTTTCCAATCTCGAATGAGCGCTTCGAAACCTTCCCCAGTGTAACTACCTGTACAGTAGCCTAACATCTGTCCGCCTTTGTTAGCCGGACATTTGTCCGCTTTT
>CAZWEI010000013.1:0-24353 GCA_964632135.1 Microcaldota archaeon | reverse complement strand
CCTCTTTCAGGAAAACTTCCGGGTTAACGAGGACGCCGGCGCCCACGAGAAGGCGCGCGCCTTCGTAAACAAAGCCAGACGGAACCATGCGCAGACCGTATTTTTTGCCCTTGTAGAAGACCTGGTGCCCTGCGTTCGGGCCGACCCCGCCGCGCGCAATAACCTGGGGTTTGTCGTTGAGCGCGAGATACGAGATTATTTTTCCCTTACCCTCGTCGCCGAACTGAGCCCCCACCACGATGTCGCAAGCCATAGATTCACCTGCAAAATTAACAATGTGTAAAGTTTATAAGATTGGTGGAGGATATTTGAGTGTATTCTCATCAGTCTATGGTGGAAATTTGCTTCCGTTCCCTGAAATTTTGAGGAAGATGAGGCGCGGCCCGCAGGTCGTGCTTCCGAAGGACATAGGGATGATACTGGCTTTTACTGGCGTTGGGAAGGAAAGCGCCGTCGTTGACGCGGGCGCGGGAAGCGCGTTTCTCGCTGTTTCTCTTGGAAACGTCGCGAAAAAAGTTACAAGTTACGAGTGGAGGGAGGATTTCGCGCGGCTCGCTAAGGATAATGTGGCGCGCGCAGGCTTGTCGAATGTCGAGATAAAGGAAAAGGACGTGTTCAAAGGAATTGAGGAAAAGGAAGTGGATTTGGTCACCCTTGATTTGGCTGACTCGCACAAGGTTGTGAGGCACGCGAAGAAGGCGCTGAAAAAAGGCGGGTATGTTGTGGGATATCTGCCGCACGTGGAGCAGGTGAAGAAATTCGTGAGCGCGTGCGAGAAGAACAAGTTCGAATTTATTTTCACGCTCGAGTGCATTGCGCGCGAGATTCTCGTGAGGAAGGAGGGCATGCGGCCTGAGACAAAGGGGCTGCTGCACACCGGATATCTCGTGTTCGCGAGAAAGTAAGCAAAATGTGAATGAATTGCGAGGTGGTTGTGTGATAGACAACGTGTTTGACAGCATAGCGATACATCCGCTTGACAAACTGATTATCCACGAGGAGATAATACCGCACAACCTAGAGCATCTGAAGGATTCCATGGTGCGCTCTGGCAGGCTCGTGGACCCGATAATCATAGACAAGAAGAGCAAGGTCATTCTAGACGGAAATCACAGGAAGCGCGCGCTGGACATGCTGAAATGCAAGTACGCTCCATGCCAGGAAGTGAATTACCAGGACGAGGGAATAAAAATCGGGGGCTGGTTCCCTGTGATGAAAAACTTATCGCTGCTGGGGAATGTGCGCGCGGAAAAAGTGGATTATGACGCCGGGCTGCGCGAACTGGAAAAAATGCGCGCGTGCTTCATGGCGGTCTCGAAAAAAAATAACAAGAAGGAATGCAGCCTAATCGGTTCTGGATGCGAGAGCGTTAGCGGGCTGATGAAAGACCAGAATGAACTTTTGAAAGGGGCAAACTCGAGCATCGAGTACATCGCGGACGACGCGTGCGAGGACTATCTGGACGCGGGCAAGACGGTGCTTTACAGGAGGATAATAAAAAAGGACGAGGTTGTGCGCGAGTCCCTTGCAGGACACGCGTTCCCGCCGAAGTCCACGCGCCATCTGGTACCGAAGCGCGTTCTTCATCTTAACGTGCCGCTTATGTGGCTGTTCATAGAGCCGAACGAGGCGATGCAGGAATTGAAAAAAATAATCGAGGAGTGCAAGAACGAGAACAGAGTAAGACTGTATCGCGAGTCGGTTGTTGTGCTTTACTGGTGAGTCTCTACGAAATACGAGGAGGTAATGAAGAGGCTGCGCGCCCTTTCCAACCCGAAAAACGTGGAGGGGATGGCGCGCTTCGGGATAAACCCAGAGAATACACTGGGGGTATCAATCCCGAACTTGAGAAAACTTGCAAAGGAAATTGGAAAAGACCACGCGCTCGCGCAGCAGTTGTGGTCATCCGGCATTCACGAGGCGCGCATACTCGCGTGTTTTATCGACGAGCCGGAACTGGTGACGGAAGGGCAGATGGAGAGATGGGCTGAGGATTTCGACTCGTGGGACGTGTGCGACCAGGTGTGCGGGAATCTTTTCGACAAGACGAGATTCGCGTACGGAAAGGCATTTGAATGGAGCAAAAGGAAGGAGGAGTTCGTGAAGCGGGCAGGGTTCGCGATGATGGCCTGGCTCGCGGTTCACGATAAAAAAGCAGACGACGCGGAGTTCATCAAATTTTTGCCGATAATAAAGCGCGAATCAATTGACGAGAGAAATTTCGTCAGGAAGGCGGTCAACTGGGCGCTGAGGCAAATTGGAAAAAGAAATGGAAAGTTGAAGAAAGAGGCAATCCGAACCGCGCGGGAAATCTTGAAATCTCATTCTAAAAGCAGGAGCGCGAGATGGATTGCGAGCGACGCGCTGCGCGAATTGATGAAAAATTCACACGCCGCACACTATTAGTGCGAAAGTATTTTTGATTTTCAGTGGATGGAGAACATGAGGAACAGTATAGCGAGTATGGATACGATTAAAAACACGATTTTGTTTTTTCTTATCATCGGAATGAGGAATGTGAAGAAAAGCATAGCGAATATGGATATAAGCAATGCAATTAAAAACACAACATAAGAAGATTGTGTATTGCCTGATTCGAGTTGATAATCTTTAAGCACTGGGTATAGCCCAACCGCAAAAATTAGTACGGTAAATATTGTGAGTACAGTTGTCAAATTCTCCATAATCTCGCTAGACCGATACATGCGCTCAAAGTATGCGTTCGATTTTCCCATTTCTTGATTGAGTTTTTCGAATTCCTTACGAAGTTCTTCTACATTTTCTTTGGCCTGTTTGATTGATTCTTTAACTTGATCATTTTGTGTAATCATCATGGAATTTAATGAGAAAAGCGATCCTTGCAAATTTCTAATACTTTGAGTTAGATTATCAATTGATACCTTCAACTGTCCGCTTTGGAAAATTTTAACAATATCCGCAATCCAATCTATGTCTCCTCTTTTTGCCATACGAATACCTCACGGGGAGGGTCAGGAGGACCCTGGAACTGGGGAGGGGCAGAGCCCCTCCGCGGTTCGGAATGCGGGGGATGGGATGCACACCGCAGGCGCGCACGTGAATTAACTGGACGCGCGAGCGGATTTGAACCCACGTAGGTACTTAAACCACAGGATTTCGTACCAGCGTTTTTTCTGGTCTTAAGTTTCGCTTTCTTTATTTTCTTTCTTTTTTCCTTGAGGTTTTTTCTTTCTTTTACAAAGAAAGAAAACGCGATTTGCGTTAAACGCAAATGCGCCCATTTTTGGCATCAGCCAAAAATTGGGAAGCTCACCTGCGCGTTAGACCAGGCTCCGCCACCCCCGCATAGAGTATGTTATGCGCGCGGGAGTATATAAAAACAGCGCAGAAAGGGAGGAAACGCGAGACTCAGCCGTACATCGCGCCTGCTTCCTCGACCGATTTGTAGTGATCGTGGGACGTCTTCGCGCTCGCCATAAGCTCCTTCATTTTTCCCTCTATCTGCTTGGACTCATTCACGAGCTCGGTGGTGTCGAGCTCGAGCCCTATCATTGATTTGAGCGCGTCGAGAACCATGGCTGCGGCTTTCGGGTCCATGTATTCGGGCTTCGATTCCGCGAGAAGCGAGATTGCGGGGAAATTGATAGCCGCGCACTCTGCGAGAAGCACTCCGCTCACGCCTGTTGTCGCGCCCTCCTTTATCAGTTTTATTTTCTTCGCCTCGAGGGGCGCGAGAAGCTCCTTCGTGCTCGCGATGCCGAAAACCTCGTTCTGCTCCCCTTTCATAACTATGCCGCCGAGCGAGAATATCCGCGACACCTTGTGCTCAGCGCTCCACTGGAGTATCTCGCGCGATAGCTCGTATATCGCGTGAAGCGGGATTATGAACTCGGAAAAAAGAACGACGAGGTTGTGCTTCTTTGACTTGTAGATGCGCGCAGGGTGGAGCGGGATGTGGTTGTGAATCGCCGCGAGCGGGGGAAATTTCTCGGAAACGATGTGCCCGAGCGGCTCCATCTTCAACTTGTCAACGAGATACGTTGTCGAGATGGTGCCCACGAGCCCTATGCCCGGGAATCCCTCTATCAGCACGGGCTTGTCCAAATCAAACTCGGAAGTCTCGACTATTTTTATTGGCATGAGTTGAGTTTTGCGCGCGCTATTTAAATAGTTATTTATTGGTTACAATAACAAGAAAAGATAAGAAAGAGAAAATTGCCGCCTCCTAACTCAAACCTTCATTTTTTCAGTTTGTTCAAGAGTTTCTCAACGGCGATTAGCTCTTTGAGTGTCTCTTTATCCGAGTTATTTTTCGTAAAGTCAACGACAGATGTTGGCTTGTATGCCCAGATACTCTTGTCCTCTTTGCATAGGCGGAGTAGGACATCGTCGAGTACTTCGACATTTTTTTGGAGCATAACGTCTGCGGTAGCTGGATCTTTGGCTTTTTCAAAAGCATCGAATAAGTTTTTATAGCAACTCGCTTGATTTTGCTTCGCATTAATCTGGCTGGCCAACGCTTTAGCTGCACCCTCGTAGTCTCTGAGCTTTAAATTTATATATAATTTTATTTTGTACAAGATATCAATTTTCTCAAGCGCGGTAACGGCGTTGTCGAACTCTTTCGTGGCAAGCTCGGCAACTGTTTTGTTTAAAGCGTCATCTCGGGACATCTTAACCGTCTTATCTCGGACCAGCTTAAGTAAGTCCTTAGATATTTTGATAGGTTTTCTGTTGCACTTCTTAGTTTCCAAAATTTCGTTTCCTGTCGAAAACGCCTTGAGTACCGTTTTGTCCAGCGTCGCGATATCTTTTGTTATCTTCTTGTCCAATCTCGTTAGATTAAATTTTGCTAAAAGATTGTCTACTCGAGTAGAAAACTCGTACACCCGGCTTGCTATAATGCTGACTTCCGTTTGCATCGGTTTTTTGTCTAACAAGTCCGTTAGATCATCTTTGTTCTTCCTTAGTTTGTCCTTCCGAATCGGTTTCATCGTCATGGTTGCACCTCGTCATCAAACTTAATCAAGAGAATTAGTACTATGTTATGCCGAAACACCTATTTAAAGATTCGCTTTTCTTTTCGCGCGCTACCAGAAAACAGACAAGTCGGCGCTCCGCGCGATGGTGAAGAGCGCGAGGCTCGCGGGCGCGAGCAGGATGAAGTAGATGATGAATTTCCTTCCCTCTCCCTCTGCGTGCGCAACGAAAACGCTCGCGAGAAGCGCGTACGCGAGAAGGTATGCCTGGAGCGCGCTCGTGCTCGCGCCCATCAGTTCGGCCCTCTCCGCGGCGCTCAATTTTGAGAAAATTTCCACATCAGAGACGCCAGCGCTCATCGAGGAGACCATGCTAACCACTACGCCGAGAATCACGGGGATGAGAAGACCGCCTGCGAACAGCAGGGTGTATTTCTGAATCGCGAGAGCCGAAGCCCTCTCGCGGACTATTCCGGTGAGGCTGAAGATGTCGTCCGCTGTCTCGCGGAGCGCGGAGTACATGTCCGCGCCTGTTTTGTAACCCTGCAGAATCAGGCTGAGCGCGCGGTCGAGCAGGAGGGAGTCGTTGCGTTCGCGCATTGCGTTAAGTGCAGAGGGCACGCTCGCGCCCCCTTTTATCTGTTTGCGCGCGAGTTCGAACTCGCTCGAGAGCGCGCCGTAGCCCGCGCCTGCGATTGAGGAAATAATTTTTTCGATGTGCACGCCCTTCTGCATCGAGGCGGCGTGAAACAGCGCGTCCGGTAGATACCTTTCCATCTCGCGCGTCCTTCTCTCGAGCCTGTACGAGACGTAAGCGTACGCCAGCACGGGCGACAACAGCAAAACGAGAGACAACGGAATTGCCAGCATTTGGTTGGCGCGCAGCAGGAAAAGAACCGAAATCGCGAGAAAGACTGAAACCGCGAGCAGGCGAGCAAGAAGCGTCTTCATAGTTTGTTTTATTCCCATTGCATGCAGCTCCTCGTCCAGCGCGCGCATCTCGTCAGGAGACAGGAATTTCGATTTCTGCGTGCGGAGAGCGCGCGGGGTGCGCGAGCGCAGGTAGAGGATTATGATTAGGTTGAACGCGGGGAAAGCCACAAGGTAAACAAGCCATATGCCCAATGGCGAGAGGGGAGCGCGCATGAATGAAGAGCTGACTATGAGATAGACTTCGAACATCGCAGGGAGTATGCACGAGACCGCGATGAGAAGAAGCCCGAAGAACGCGGATTTCGCGGAGAACTCGCGCGCACGGGCGCGCTGGAGGTCCATCATCTCGTCCGCCAACTTCTTTATCGGCTCACCCTTGGTGCCCTGCTCGTACGCGATGAGAAGCTGCGAGATGGCGCGCCTGAACAGCGTTGACTCGACACGCGAGCCGAGCGCGCGCAGCGCCTCTGGGACGCCCATCCCGCTCGTCCTGATTTCGCGCAGCGTCTTCCTCATTTCGAGGGAGAGTGCGCCATAATTGGAATCGGCCGCGTGCTCGAGCGCCTGCTCGAATGGCGTGTTCATGTTGAGTTCGACGCCTATCGAACGGAGCGCGACTGGGAGGTCGGATTCAATCTCATCCGCAATTTGCCTCGCGCGCACGCGGGAATAGTTTTTGATGAGGAAGAAAAGAATCGCAAACGATGCAAAAAAGAGAAACGCTGAAAACAAAAACCCGCCCCTAAAGAAAAATGAAAAAATGAGGATTAAAATTGAAAGGAGAAGGGAAGCGCCGAGCGAGAAGGAGAGGTATCTCCTTGGCTCTATCTCCTCCATGTTCGCGTTCTTCAACTCGTTTTTTATTTTTTCTGCGTCAGTTTCTGTGAAAACGCCGTCGAAGAAAGAGAAAAGGTCCGCGATATCCTGAAAAATGCCCGCGCTCATGAACGCACCCCGCGAATAAATTTGTTTCTGTATTTTTCATCCGAAGAAAATTTCTGTAGCGCGCCAACTGTTTCGAAAAATCCAAATTTTTTCGCGCATAAATGTTTCAGAAAATTCTCTCTCGCTTCGAGCTCGCGCTCAAACTCGCTTTCGCCAATTCCGAAATTGCGCGCGACGCGCTGGACGATTTTTGAGTTGTTGTCCCTTCGCTCGAGTTTGTCTGTTTTGAAATCGTACTCGAAGAGCGCGTTCGTTTTCGGGAGAGCATCGCCGTTAGGAAGTAGTTCGCATATTTCAATCGCGCGCCGGATTTCCGTGCTCGCGCAGGTTTTCGGGTTGTAGCGGAGCATCCTCCTCTGAATGACAATCAGGTCGAGCGAACCGATGTCCATTGGGAGGACGCCAAGGGAGCGGAGGCGCGCGAGCGTCTCGTGAGCCGACTGCGCGTGAAATGTAGCATACGAGCCGCGCGCCTGCCCGCTGAGAATTGTCTCGAAGAGCGCGCCAACCTCCTCGGCAGTCCGGACCTCTCCGACAATCACGCGGTCGGGCCTCATACGCAGGCTGTCCGCGACGAGTTCGCCCATAGAGATTCCAATTTCCCTGTTCGCGAGAAGTTTCACCACGTGGGCGTGCGGTATGTTTATCTCGGGAGTTTCCTCTGTGATGAGCACGCGCTCGCTGAGAGGAACGAACGAGAAGAGCGCGTTCAGCGTGCTCGTCTTTCCGCACGCGGTGTTGCCGCTTATGAGCGCGGAGATGTCGGACTGGAAGAGCATCCAGAGGAACGCGAGCGACTCGCTGGTGAATGTTTTCAGGCTTATCAGGTCGACAACTGAAATCGGGTTGCGCCTGAATTTTCTTATCGTAAGTTCTAGGTTGGAGATTGGTGGGATTGAGGCGTGGATGCGCGAGCCGTCCGGAAGGACCGCGTTCAGCCTCGGAGTTTGGAACGTTATTCTCCTGCCGAGCGGGCGCGCCATCTTGTTTATTGTGTTTATCAGAGTTTCCTCGCGCGTGAAAGCTGCGTCCGTGGTGAGCCAGCCGTCGCGCCTGTGATAAACGTATATCGGTTTGTTGACGCCCACGACCGCAATCTCCTCAAGTTCATCATCAGCGAGCAGGTTGTCGAGAACACCGTACCCGTGGGTGTTCATGAGCGCGATTTTCGAGAGGTACGCGAACTGGGATTTTTCCATAAGGATATTTTCGCGCGCGCAGTAAGCCTTTATGAGCGACTCTATCCGTTTCTTCACGAACTCCCTGTCATCGCTGAGCTCCTCCTTTTTCGACATCTCCCTGAACTCATCCGTTATTCTCGCAATCAGTTTTTCCTCGTCCGCGCTAAGCTGGGGAAGATTGATTTTGTATTTCGAACTGGAGTCGGAGAGAACGCTCCAGCCAAGAATGTCGCGCGAATCTTCGAAGAGAGTGATCGCGTCTTCTGGACAGTAGCCGGCGCACTCCGGCTCGCCTCCGCACAGGTCGCACTTGAGCGCGAGGTCTTTTTTGAAAACGAGCGCGTCGTACGGGCACTCGCACTCTTCGCACCCGTCGCATATTTTTTCATCGACAGCAAGCAGGCCATTTCCAATCTCAACTATCGCGTTTTTGGAGCAGGTATTTTTGCAGAGCGCGCTCTGGGGCGGGCAGTGCCTGCATAAAAGAATTTTCCGCGAGCCAGGATGTTTCGGGCAGTGTGATATGCAGGCTCCACAATCCGTGCATTTCGAGACGTCGAACCTCAGCCTCACGACAACACCATGCAACCGCTTTTCTACCACTCCAGCCTGTCGCCGATTTTCAGTTTTTTTGTGCGCGCCTCCCCTGCTTTCATCTCGAGCAGGAATTTCGACGGCGCGCGCGGGACTATCAGGAGCGTGAAAGGGGGTATGCGCGAGCGGATGTCGACTATTTTTTTGCGCGCGTCCAAAAAAACTGCATCGAAAGGAAAAAACACGAAAAATGAATGGATCGCTGCCCGATAGCGGGATTCGTTTTCAAAAACAAAGAGAATTGGTTTTTTTATTTTTTTGCGGAACATCAGCCCGCAAAGTTTAGCGAGAAAACTGTCGGCAAGTTCGAAGTCCTCGGCGACGATTGAGCCCGTCGTCCGATTGCGCATCACCTGCCAAACCTCCTTCTCCTTCTCTCGAACTCGTTGAGCGCGAGCGCCATGTCGTTCTTCTCGAAATCAGGCCAGAGTTTTTCGGAGAAGTAAAGCTCGCTGTACGCGCTCTGCCAGGGCATCAGGCCCGAGAGCCTCTGCTCGCCCGACGTGCGGATTACAAGGTCGGGGTCGGGGAGCCCGCGCGTGTAGAGGTAGTTCGGAAAAACGGTCTCGTCGACTGATGTTATCGCGCCGGAATTGTAGTCTCGGATGATTGCGTTGCACGCGTCGACAATCTCGCGCTGTCCGCCGTAGCCGAGAAGGATGTTCAGGTTGTAATCGCCGTATTTCTGCGTTGCGCGCTCCAACTCCCTGAAACCATTCTGTATTTTTTCCGGAAAAAGGTCGGTGCGCCCGATGAAGCGAACTCGAATCTCGTTGCGGTGGAACTCATCGCTCCGCAGAGCCTCCTTGAGCTTGAACTCGAAAAGGGTCAGTAGCGAGCGGACCTCCTTTACGTCGCGCGAGAAGTTCTCTGTCGAGAAGCCCCACATGGTGAGCATTCGGATGTTGAAGTCCTTGCACCACGCTATCGCGTCGCTCGCGCGCTGGAACCCCGCCTTGTAGCCCTCCACCATGCTCTTGTGGTGCAGTTTCGCCCATCGCCTGTTGCCGTCGGGTATTATCGCGAGATGTCCGAGTGCCATTAAATTCATCCCCGTTATAGCAGCTGAGGTGTTAGCCGATACTATATTCTAGTTATATTCTAGTGAATATATTAAAAATATTTGCTCCGAGCGCCAAGCGACAATTGGGTTGGAATCGCGTAAAGCAAAACACGGCTTTTAGACAAGCTTTTATTATTTAGCCTATAGAATTGTTTGAAATCTGGTTCGTGGTCATATGCTGGATTTGGAGAAGGGGTTCAGGGGCCGCACGGTAATGGTGACCGGCGCGGATGGCTTTTTAGGCTCTCATCTAACTGAAAAACTTGTCGAATATGGCGCGAGCGTCATCGCGTTCGTGAGGGCAAGCTCAAGCGGCCAGCTTACGAACATATCGCACCTTGTTAAAAAAATTAGGATACACCGCGGCGACCTTACCGACCCTCTCTCAGTTCGTGGCGCGGTTGCGCTTCTGAAGGACCTGGAGCCCAAGCCCATAGTGTTCCATCTGGGGGCCCAGGCCCATGTAGGCGAATCGTGGCAGAGGCCGTATGAAACGATGCTCGTGAATGTCATGGGAACGATGAACCTGCTGCAGGCGATAGTGGATCTTGGCGTTGACGTGTATAGATTTGATACCGCCGGAACGTCCGAGGAGTACGGAAACGAGAACGAGCATAACAAGCACCAGCACGACTATGACGAGAACGGCGAGTTGATACTTCACGAACGCTCTCCCATAAACCCCAAGAGCATTTACGCGACCTCGAAGGTCGCGGCTGATTTTTTGACCATGAATTATTACGACGCGTACAGGGTCCCGACCGTTGTCACCAGGATGTTCAACAACTACGGCCCGCGCCAAAACCCCAGGTATGTCACGGGAACGGTTATAACGCAGGCGCTCAGGAATGACACGGTGAGACTCGGGAACCTTGAAGCGATGCGCGATTTCTGTTACATTGAGGACGGGGTGCGGGGCCACATGCACGTGGTATTGAAAGGAAATGCCGGGGAGGTTTATTGCTACGGATACGGCAGGAACATAAGCATACGCGACTGGACCTCGCTCATACTTCGGATAGGCGAGGAGGAGGGGTACTGGAAGAGGCGTGAGGTCGCATCAGTGAGAGAGAGGTACAGGCCCGGTGACAGCGACGTGGTAAGGCTCAAGGTGGGATATTCGAAACTCAAGGAGGCGACCGGCTGGGAGCCGCTTGTCTCGTGGGAGGACGGGATAAGGAGGACCATAAAATGGTATGCTGAAAACGAGGCGAAATGGATCGGCAGGGTTGACTGGGGCAGGTAGTTGGCTGGCGTCTGTTTATATACGGGCGATTGTCGCAGTTGGCAGGCAGAATTGCAAATGAGTGCTACGCGGAAGTGTCACATACCCACGCCTAACACGATTTGCGCCTTGGGTGCAAATGTGTCCCATTTGCCGACGCGATTTTCGCGAAGCGAAAATGCGCCCATTTTTGCCGAAGGCAAAAATTGGGAGGCAAATAGGGAAGGCTTGGGCTTGTGATTTGCATATAGGAAGAAAACCGATCGCCTTTACCTCCGCCTAAAGGCGGAGGCTTCGGGCGTGGGTATGTGGTAAAAATGGTGGAGTCGACTCTCGTTATTCTCACCTGGAATGAGATTGACGCGCTCAGGAGCATGTTTGAAAAGATTCCTCTCGATAGCGTGGACGAGGTGATCGCGGTCGACGCCGGCTCGGTGGACGGCACGATCGAGTTCTTCAAGAAAAGAGGGATAAGGACGGTAATCCAGAAAATCCCGGGCCGGGGGCGCGCGTTTGTCGAGGCTGCCGGGCACGCGCGCGGCAAGTACATCGTGTTCTTCAGCCCGGACGGGAACGAAAACCCCGCGGACATTCCGAAACTCCTGGGAAAAATAAGGGGGGGCTATGACCTCGTGATAGCATCCCGTTTCATGAAAGGCGCGAGAAGCGATGACAGCGACGACCCCGCGCTGGTGAGGCATCTAGGAAACAATTTTTTCACTCTGCTCGTGGACCTTTTTTGGGGGGCGCGCGTCACAGACGCGGTGAACGGGTTCCGCGCGGTCAGGAAGGAAAGCCTGGAAAGACTAAACCAGGACGCGACAGGGCACGAGATCGAGTTTCAGATGACAATAAGAAGCGCTAAACTGGGCTATAGAATCGCGGAGATACCGACGATAGAGGGCGCGCGCATAGGGGGGAAGAGGAAGGCGCTCACGCTGGTCATGGGGGTTCGTTTCGCAAAATTCTTCCTGCGCGAATTGCTGCTCGGCAAGAAATTTTTGGAAAACGAGCGCCGCTAATTTTTTGCAACAAGTATCGCGTACTGCACAAGGCCAAGCGCGCGGATTATCGGGATTTTGCAGAAAACGCGGTTCACGAAATGCGCGACGACGGGCACGTGGACGGGGATGATCAGACGGTATCCGTTTTCCTTCATTTCAAAACCGCTTTCGTCGGAAATTCGCGAGAGTTCGTCCAGCGTAATCCACCTGTGCGGACCTTCGGGCATTTTCAGGCCGATGGCCTCGGCAGCGCGGAGAGCCGGCGTCCAGAGGGGATTCGCGGAGGTGATCACGACGCGCGTATTCTTTCCGGACACGCGTCTTATTCCGGAGAGGGCCGCTGGAACGCTCTCGAGATGCTCGAGCACGTCGACCATGACCACGAAATCGAACTTTCGGTTTATGGCAAGCGCCTCGGCATCCATCGCCATAAAGCGTATGCGCCTGCTCCCGTGCTTCGCGCGGGCGAGCTCGACCATGTTCTTGCTGGCGTCTATCCCGACGCCGACTCCCGGATTGAGATGGCGGAGTATATCGCCTGTCCCGCAGCCTATCTCAAGAACGCTCTTTCCGCTCAGGTCGCCCATGAACTCGCGCAGCATGTTTTTTATTGAAGAGTGGTAATACCAGTTCATTTTCTTGTATCTGTCGTAGTCGCGGGCTATCGCATCAAAATGGGCGACTATCTTTTTTGAAGACATTTCACGCCTCCTTTTTTCCCGCGGGCATGTGCGTCTTGTAGAATTCGATGGCGCGGGCGAGGCCGTCCCCCAGGCCGACCTCCGCGACAAAACCCAGCTTTTCCCTGGCCTTCGCCGTGTCCCCCACCCTCCTCTGCTGGCCCTTCAGGCTCCTCCTCTCGTATTCAATCCTGGAAGGCGCATGTCCGCATAATTTTGGGATGAGGGAAACGAGCTCGCTTATTTTCGTCTCCACGCCGGTGCAGATGTTCACCGGGTCCGCCACTGCGTATTTCTCCATCGCGAGCATCATCCCGCGCGCTATGTCGCGCGAATAAACGAAGTCGCGGGAGGGCGTGCCGTCGCCCCAGACCATGAACGGGTCCTGCCTTTCAACCGCCTTTCGTATCAGCGCGGGAATGACGTGGGACGTCTCGGGGTCGAAGTTGTCGTAAGGCCCGTAGGCATTGAACGGCCTTACTACCGCGACCTTCATCCCGTAGTCCTTCGCGTACAGCTGGGCCTGCAGCTCGCCCATGCGCTTGACCCATCCGTACGGGGCGTTCGTGGGCTCCGGCGGGCCGTTGAAAGTTTCCGTTTCGGCTATGGGGAGCCTGCACTCGCCAGGATACACGCACGCTGAGCTGGTGAAAAGGTATCTGTCCGCGCCGGCTTTTCGAGCCGCTTCGAGCATGTTCGTGTTCATGAGCATGTTCGGGGTGAACATCGCCGAGGGGCGCGCTGCGTTCCTGCCTATCCCGCCGACAAACGCGGCCACGTGGAAGACAAAATCGACGTCCTTGACCGCCCTTGAGCAGCCGGCGTCCGTAGTCAGGTCGCCTTTCAAAGTCTCAACCCTGCGCGCCGGGATGATTTCCGGAAGGGAGCGGGAGTGGAGCACTGTCCTCGCGGTCGCGCCACCCTCCAGCAGCAGCATCAACAGCTGGGAGCCTATCATGCCGGAGCCGCCGGTTACGAGGATGCGCTTGCCTTCAAAAAAAGACATGTGAACACCGTTTATTCTGGATTATTGAAAATTAATAAACATATGCAAGGGGTACGGGTCGGCACCGAACGAAAGAAAACTTTTTAAGGTTTAAAACAGGAGGTTATTCGACTTCTGATTGTTCGTTGCGAGGCAGAAGATGAGGATAATACACGCGTTTGGGACGCGCGCATGCGCGATAAAGATGGCGCCGCTCGTGAGGGAAAGCCTCGCGAGAAAACACGAGACGATAGTGGTGTGGAGCGGACAGCATTACTCGCCGAATCTGTACGAGGAGCTGTTTGACGACCTCGAGCTGCCCCGCCCGGATTACGATTTGAAGGCGAGGGGGGCCGCGTGCGAGATGGGCGCGGGCATTCTGAAAGGAACCGAGCGAGTCTGCGAAAGGGAAAAGCCGGACATACTTCTGACGCACGGGGACACGTTTTCGGCGCTTTTCTTCTCGGTCGGCGCAGCCCTCTCGCTCACTCCGGTGGGGCACGTTGAGGCCGGGCTGCGCACGAACTCCTGGGAGCCGTTTCCCGAGCAGATATGCACCCGCGCAAGCGACGCCTGCTCAGCGCTTTTTTTCGCGCCGACTGAGAGGAACAGGGGGAACCTGCTGAACGAGGGCTATCCCGGGGAAAGGGTATTCGTCACCGGCAACACGGTTGTCGACGCAACTCTCCAGCACGCGGAAATGGCGAGAAGAAAAAGCAGAATTCTGGACAGGTTTGGTTTCAAAAAACCGCTCGTTTTCTGGTCCTGCCACAGGAAGGAGAACACACTTCACAGAAAGCGGATGGAGGGGATATTCGAATCCATTCTGGAACTGGACGACGTGAATTTCTTCTGCTCCGTCCTCCCGAGCACGCAGGAGGCCGCCGAGCGGTACGGGTATGCGAAAAAACTCCGGCGCGCGGACAACATAACCTGGGTGCAATGCCTTGAGAAATACACCGACGCGCTGCGCATACTTCTCGAGAGCGACCTGTGCCTCACGGACAGCGGCGGGCTGCAGGAGGAATGCTGCAGCCTTCACATACCCTGCCTCACGCTGAGGTACGTGACGGACAGGCCTGAGAGCGTCGAGGCAGGCGCAAACAGGTGCGTGGGATGCGAGAAGGACAACATCAGGAGGGAGGTCCGGAAAGTCCTGGCGGACAGCAGCGAGAGCAGGAGGATGAGGCGCGCGAAAAATCCTTACGGGGATGGGCGCGCCAGCAAAAGGATAATGGACGTTATCGAGAAGTTTGAGGGCCGCATGGAGCGGTGGGAGAAAAAAATAGCAAGGCGGTAAATCGAATCAGCCGTGTTCAGTTTCCGCTGCCAGGAGGATGTTTGCAAGCGTCCGCCCGAAAGGAACCGCGTTCTCAAGCACGCTCGGCCGGTCCATGTCCCCGTATCTCGCGAGAAATTTTTCTATTTGAAGCCTTTTCCCGAGCGCAAAATACTTTTCAAGCCGCGAGTCGCCGAGAGAGTCCAGGAATTTTCGTATTCGCAGATGAAGCCCCAAATCGTGCGCGTATTTTTTTCTCCACGCGCGCTCGTACTCGTGGATTCCTGTTTTGTCCTCCAGGCTCTCCGCGGCTATTCTTCCAGCAATGCGCGCGCACAGCCCGCCGAACACGACGCCGCCCCCGGTCGTCGCCTTGACCTGGCCGGCGGCGTCGCCAACCAGCAAAACTTTTCCTTTCGCTGTTTTTTCCCTGACGCGCACAGGAATAATTCCCGCGAGGCGCGAGACCGGTTTTGCGGATTCAACCATCTCCGAGATTCGCGGGAGCGAAAGGAATTTCTCAAAATGCGCGCGCAGGAGCACAGGAGCGCGGACCCCTATTCCGACGCGCGCGCTTTCACTGCCCGTGGGTATGACCCAGCCGAAGAGACCGGGCGCGAGCCTGTTTGAAAGAAAGACATTCACGAGCCGCGGGTCATCAACGCGCGCGTTTTCGTAATCAGTCTGGTAGCAGTAAACGTATTCTTTTATTTTTGGAAAATTGAACCAGCGCGCCACAGGGGAAGCCGCGCCGTCTGCTCCGATGACTATTTTCGCGCGAAGCGCGTCCTCCTTTTTCGCTCGTTTTTTGAGAATTATTTTCGCGCCGTTTCGCTCCGCCTCGTCAGCGCATATCAGGTCGAACTTCGCGCGGTCAATCACGTATGCCTTTGTTTCTCGCGCGCGGATGAGCAGTGTATTTCCGCCGGGCGAATGGAATAGCGCCCCGTGTATCTCGCTCTCTACCGCGGGCTTGTAGTTTATTTTGAGGGAGTCCAATCCGGTTTTTGAAATCAGGCCCGAGCACTGCGCCGGGAGCCCTATGCGCGCGTGCTCCTCGTAAACGCTGGCATCGTGCCCGCGCCTGGCGATCTCGCCGGCGGCAATGCTGCCGCACGGGCCGGCTCCGACAATCAGGACCTCGTTTGGCATGAGAACCACAAGCAACTCGATTGGACTCTCACGCTTTTATATTTTTGTAATATTACTATTTGATAGTATGATGCTTGATCTCCATGTTCACACGTGGCACTCCGCGGACTCGACCATAAAGCCCCGCGAGCTTATCTCAGAGGCGGGGAAAAGGGGGCTCGACGGCTTCGCGGTGACGGACCATTCGAAATTCGCAGGCGCGCTCGAGACGAAAAAAATCGCGCGCGAGCTGAAATCCGATTTGGTCGTGATAATGGGCGAGGAGGTGCTCACTGACAGGGGCGAGGTGCTCGCGTTTTTCATCAGCGAGGGGATAAAGCCCGGCAAATTCGAGGACGTGATGGACGGGATAAAAACGCAGGGGGGCGTCGCGGCGCTCCCGCACCCTTTTGACAGGCTGAGAAGGCATTTTGATTTCGAGGGATGCAAAAGGGTGGATGAAATCGCGGCAGTCGAGACGTTCAACGCCAGGGTCGTTTTCCAGAGGGACAACGGGCGCGCGAGAGAGTTCGCGGAAAAAAACGCGAAAGCGAAGATCGGCGGAAGCGACGCGCACCTCATTTTCGAGCTTGGAAACGGGAGGACGGAAATCAGGGCTGGTGCAGGGGGCGAGGAAGCGGTGAGAAAGGCGATAAAGGCGCGCGCCACAGACGCGGTTGGAAAAAACACAAGCATTTTCGTGCACGGCGTGACGAAAGCTTTGAAGATCCTGGGAAAAATTAAAAAGTGAGAAAATGAAACGGGCGCGTGTTGCTGTACTCAAGACAAAACCGGAAAGCGTGTTTCGCGATTACGAGAGGCTGCTCGAGCTTGCGGAGTTTAAGAGAGTCTTTCCGAAAAACAAGGAGGCAATTCTAAAACTAAACCTTTCCTGGACGCTTTATTTCCCAGCGTGCTCGACGCAGCCCTGGCAGCTCGAAGGAGTGCTACGCGCGATGAGAAAATGGGGCTATGAAAAAATAACCGCTGTGGAGAATGAGACCGTAGTTACGAACCCGAGAAAAGGCGCCGAGCTCAACAAGTGGACGCCCGTTCTGAATAGATACAACGTGAATTTTGTGCCGTTGAATGAGGTTGAGTGGGTCCGGTACGAACCGAAGCACAAATTGATAGCACTTGACTCAAAGGTTTTTCCGGAGGGTTTTGAGGTTCCAAAAATGCTGATTGGAAAAAATGTAATCCACCTGCCGACGCAAAAGACGCACGGGCATACGGTTATAACCGGCGCCATGAAAAACGCGTTTGGCGCTCTGCTGCGCAAGAGGAGGCATCACTCGCACAGATATATCCACGAAGTTTTGGTCGACCTGCTCGCGGTTCAGAAGGAGATACACCCGCGTATTTTCGCGGTGATGGATGGTACGGTGTGCGGGGATGGGGCAGGACCAAGGACAATGGTGCCGAGGGTTGGAAATCACATTCTCGCGTCAGATGACCAGGTGGCTATAGACGCCGTGAGCGCGAAGATGCTTGGGTTCGAGCCGATGAAAATACCATTCATAAGGATCGCACATGAAAAAGGGCTGGGGACGGGCGACGTGTCGCGCATAGATGTTGTCGGGGATGATATAAAAAACGTGAACTACTGTTTCCGCACCGGCGACAGCGCGGTCGTGTTTGGCGACAAGCTTTTCAGGATGGGCGCACTCAGTTTTCTTGAGCCAGTTCTTTTCAGAACCCCATTGTTCAATTTGTGCATACTCGGCTCGGAGATTTATCATGATTGGATTTGGTATCCTACGGTCGGGAAACGCAGGATAAATGAATTTGCAAAAACAGAGTGGGGGAAATTTTTTGAGGGTTATGGTAGGTTTTGTGAACCTCCCAGCCCTAAAGGGCGGAGCGTCCAAGGTAGCTCAACCACAAAACACTGACAAACTCGTCTGCGTACCACATTCCTTTTTCTGCACCAGTTTGCAGTGCACGTCGTAGTCCGCATGCTCCAGACTGGCTTTTCCCCCTCAAACTCGCCTTACCGTCCGCCTCTATCTATCCGCTAAAGCAGGTAGGGTTAGGCGGTAGGAGGCTCACTGCCCCCTAAGACCCCTGCACTAACATAACCTGCGCGATTATCTATAAAAAACGCAAAACTTCAGTAAGCCTACGTTATTTATCGAGGTAACTTTATTTCGGGATAATACAAAAAGTGTAACCGTTCAAGGTTTACTTAACACTCTTGGAGAATATAGATATGCTGTATCTGGTCCCCAATTCATAGATTTTGCTAGATAATAGTTTTCTTCTATTAGATGTATTGTATCAGCATCTAGGACTTTTAGTTCGTAAGTAGTAAGTAGGATTGCACTGGCACTTTTCGATTTTATACGCTGATTTAGCAGGTCTTTGTTTATGACCTTATATTTTTCAGCTTTGTCGTTGCTCCAACTAGGGTGGTAGGAGAACAGGGACATTTCAAAGCCTGGCAACACTTCTCTCTCCGCCCGAACGGCGACGTATGTGCTGAATGCAAGCAATTTTCCATCTTCTGGTGTATGATTTTTGATATAGTCAGCCATTTCTTCCGTCTCATGGATTAGTTTATATCCATACGAGGTAACCCCCATGCGGTTTTGTAGTGATGCTTCTAATAAAATCAAAAATAGTGCCATCAACAATAAATGTTTAGAATTGTTGTAAATCTCGCTAAAGCCGTAACCGGCGAGAATTGAGGCAAGAGGTACAAGTATTACTAGATACTCGTCGTATGGCTGGCAAGGGATGAGATTAACAAAAAATACTGAAAATACGGCCATGTATAAAACGTAAATTTTTAAATAATCTTTGAAATGTTTTCTTTTCCCAAGTAATAGAATTAGCCCTACAGACATCAAAATCAAAATAACGAAGAATTTGTTGACTATGCTAGAAATGATAGTAAGCGAAGAAAATGTTTTGTTAAAAAAGTATTCGATCAAACTCGACCCAGTTTCTCCAAGATGATAGCCGATTAGATTAAAAATTAAGAGATCTTTATTGATGATTAAAAAAGGCAAAAAAAGCAACCCGCTTGTTATAAGCACAGTTCCAATAGTTAGAACAATTGTTCTTATGTTATATCGCTCTGTGTAGAGGATGTAAATGACCAACAAAAAGACAACCGGAAGAATTGAAAATCGAACGCCGAGTGATAGGGATATGAAGAATGCGGCGAGCATACTTTTTGCAGGATTTTTTATGTTTTCATTAGCAAATAAAAAATAAAAAGATAAAGCTATGAAAAAAGCGGTTAGTGCATATGTCTTAACTATTGTGAAAAAATAGATGGTGAATGGACTAAGGGATATCAACGCTAATGCGATAACGGCTCCTACCTTCCCCCCAAATTTTTCGGCTACTTTTATTGTGAATATGCATGTTAGTATTCCAAAAAACAGAGAGGTTAGTCGCCCAACATACAAGCTCGGTCCAAAGAGAAGCTGGGGGATACCGTAAATATAAGGTAACAGCGGTGACTGCGTATAAGAAAAATCAATATAGGGAGTCTTTCCAAAGTATACCGCCTTGCTGGCATAGAGATACCAGCCCTCGTCGTAGTTCATATCGCCGAAGAAAACATAAAAAATGGCGAATACAAGATAAATCGATATAAGTAAAATATAAATCTCATTCGTTCTTTTTTCGATCATTTGCGTTAATTCAAGTTTGTTGTACATGCCGGGGTCCTCTGACAAATTGGATTGCGAGATTTGGTAATATACACACAATTAAAATTGTATTGGACCATTCACAAATCAACCCCCGCCATTAATTGTAACGTACTACAATATTTATTAACTTTTTTTAAGCTTTGAAACCTCGTGGTGAAATATTTCTATCACGATATACCCCGACTGGAGTCCGAGACCCGAAACTTCTTGTCTCTTCTGTAATAATTGTATCTGATCGATTTCCACAGCCCTCGAGAAGTAGAAAGTGAACCGAGTGCTCGTGGTATGGAAAAATAAAAATAAGATGTTTCTAGTTCAAAGCGCGCGATTGGTTGTGTAAAGTGACAAAAGCACGAGCGCGAGCCAGAGCGCCATTCCGAAAAACATCTGGCTGTCTGTGAAGACGTTTTCAGGATTGCGCGTTATCCAGCTCCGCGAGTAGAGCAGGAACATGTATCTGAAGACGAGAAAAGTCGCCACTGGGATCGTCGCCATCATTATATAATCATTGTGGGTTGTCGATAGGAACGAGTAGCTGCTGTAGGAGAGGAGCAGCATGGCTATAGACGCGACGACGACATTGTTGAGCAGCTCGGGTGTGTACTGTTTGAAAACTATTTTGTACCTCCACGCGTCTTTGCCAAGGAGCATAAAGTCGCTGGCCCTCTTTGATGCCGAGATGAAGAGCGCGAGCAGGAAGCTGCACAGCACGAGCCATGGTGAGAAGACGACGGAGATGGCGAGCGCTCCGGATATTGCGCGAATGACGAAGTTTATCGAGACTAAAACTATGTCCACGAAAACTACCTTTTTGGCATGGAATGAGTAAATCTGCGTCAGCGCGAAAAAGAGGATCATGGCTGAAAAAAAAGCGAGGTTGACCGCGTAGGCAAGCGCGAAGGAGACGAGCAAAAGCGCGAGGGCCAAAACGTAAGCCTCGCTGGCCGTTATCCTGCCGGACGGGAGCGGACGGTTCTTCTTCTCCGGGTGGCTGGCGTCGTTTTTCATATCGAGAATGTCGTTTGTAACATAGTTGGCGCTCGAGACCAGACAAAGCGAGACAAAGCCAAGCGCAAGAGAGTAGTAGATATTTGTGTTAGCCAGGTTCTTTGAAAAAATAAACGCTATAAAGAAGACTAAGTTCTTGTACCATTGCCTTGGACGCATCAGCTGTACGAAGGCGTGGAAATCTGCCACGTGGTTAATGAGTAAATTAGTGATATAAACTATAGTGCTCCCTGAAAGTTTTGCGATTTGGATAATAGCCGAGTTTTCACCTGTTGTATTCGTACTATCCATCAGCGAGGATGGAATAAGAAAGGCCATAAAGGCGCGCGCGACCAAGGCGGCCGGTGGGAGGAGAAGCCTGTTTGCGCACGGGGTCACGAAATTTTTAAATAGCATAAAAAGATGGGATTAGGATGGGCGAAACGCGGCACGGAAAGCTTATTATTTTTACCATCAACTAAACCCCTACAAGACAAATTTGAGTGGATTCCATGGGTTATAATGATTTCATTTTCGCTTCTGTCCCCATATTCCTATCGATATTCATACCCGGCGTTCTTTTGGCATTCGCAATACTTAAGAAAACAAGGCTCTCCATTTTTGAGATTCTTTGTTTTGGCTTTATACTCGGGCTTATTTTTCCGCCTCTGCTTTCCTTTCTTGAAGCCCTGGTCGGGATAAAATACTCGTTTGAGCTTGGTATTTTTAATATCATTCTGGTGAGCGGGGCGAGTTTCGCTTTTTGCGTTGCGGACGACGCTTTCCCAAAAACAATATCCTTTCATTGGAAAAGGGATTATGTCTGGGTTTTGCTTGCCGCAGTAATGATTTTTGCATTCTGGCTTCGCATCCAGAGCATAGGACCGATTTTCTACGAGTTCGACCCGTACTTTTACATGTACTCAACCCAGGATATACTTAAAGACGGAATCACGCCGGTGTGGGATTATACCGCTTGGTATCCCTACGGCTGGACCCACCGCGGCCCGCCCCTTACTAATTACCTAACCGCGAGCTGGTACTCGATATACACCAGCGGGGGCGAGTATGACAACTATCTGCTCTCCACCATATCGGGGATTTACCCGCCTGTCGTTGGCGCGCTCACGTGCTTCCTCATCTTCGTCCTGATATCAGAGGGTTACGGTAGAAAATTCGGGATTGCCGCGGCATTGTTCACCGCGGTCATGCCGAACCTCATAATGAAATTCGCCGCAGGCGAGCAGGAACTGCAGCCCTGGGGGATTTTCTCCTCGTTCTTTTTCTTCGCGGCGTATGCGATCGCGATTAACAGGGCGGACAGGAGACTGGCGCTGCTTGCAGGCATTGCGTATGTCGCTGTTATTCTTGGCTCAACATACGCGGTGGTCGCGTCTCTCGTGATGGCGGGCTATATCGGCTTGCAGTCGATAGCCGAGTTCTTGCGCGGGAGGGACCTTCGCTCGCTTTTCGAGGTTAGCGGCATAGTGCTTCTGTGCGGTGTTGCGGCGTCGATACCGCTGATGGTCTACGCCGGCGGGGGCAACCTCTCAGTGCCGACCCATATAGCGATAGTTTTTGCTGCCCTGCTCTTCTGCGCTGTTCTGTGGCAGAATGAAAAAATAATCAAAAAAATATTGGAAATCGGATCCGCGTTAAAAATACTGCAGCCAGGCCAAACGTATAAAACTGACAATCTTGAGAACAGGATAAACGTGCTGGTCGCGCTGGGGATACTGGGGCTGGTTTTCGTTTTTGTCACCCCGATGGGGGGCAGCATCATGAATTACGTGTTGTACGCGGCCGGTTTTGCAAAACCTACGGCAGCGCTGTACCAGACCGTGGCAGAGGAGGCACCGAGCGGCGGCGCTTTCCAGAGTTCGCTCGGTTATCTCGGCTGGCAGATCAAGGAGATCGAGACGAACGCCGTGTATGTTGTATTGGTTTTAGCGGCGCTATTACTCGCCGGATACGCTGCTTTCGAAAAAGAATCAAAGCTTGAAATGTTGTTCGCCGTTATGATTTTCCCCGTTTCTTACATCGGCATCAACAAAAGCAAGTATATGCTGCAACTCGGGTATATGGCTATTGTAGGTTTTGGAGTCACTGAAGGAATTGGGATAAACGGATTGGAAAAATGGTTTAAGAAGTTATTTGGAAGCGATACGGGGCGAAAGCTTGGCTGGGCGATGTTTGGCGTAGTACTTTTGATTCCAGTGATGCAGTTCTACGTGGTCGCGTCGGACGTCATTCCTGTTGCCTTGGACCCCTCGTATGCGATAGCAAATCCGGCCGATGCGAAATACGGATACTGGATTGACTGCGCCAAAATAAGCGGACCACTGGCAGGTTATCTTTATTGCTCGCATATACCCAGTTACTGGCTTGAGCCGATGGAATGGATAAGAAAAAACGTCGGGGAGGAGGATCGCGTTATATCGTGGTGGGACTACGGGCATTGGATTAACTTCTTTGGCCAGAGAAACTGCGTCACGAGAAACGAGCACGCCAACGTGAGCATGGACCTCGAGGTCGCCGACGTGTTCGTGTACGGGAACGCAAGCGAGCTCAAGGCGTACATGCTCCAGCACAAGGCGAAATATGCGCTGTTTGACGTCGACCTGATAAGCAAATGGGGCGCTTTGGTGTATCTTGCTTGCTTTGAGAATAACGAAACGACATTCGAAAAGGGACCTGGCAACTCGGCCTGCGATGCCCAGCATTATCTGGAGTACGTTTATGTGCCCGTCAAACCCGACGTCTCCGAATACTGCGTGGCTGAGGCGCAGGTTCCGTTTGTGAGGGGATATTCGAGCGTCGGATTGCAGTACTGCATAGCGGACGTGGGCCAGCAGAAGATTATGTTTTACGCGGAAAACCTGACCTCTGCTACCGGCAGGCAGAACCATGGCGTGATGCTGCGGGTTGGACAGACCACAAACGCCCAGGGCAGACTGCTTGACGAATACATCGTCATGTACGACAAGGATGACCCGCTAAGTTGGGCGGACAGAAAAGGCAAGGGGTATGACTCCACGTTCTATCAGGGCTTCTTCCTTGGGGAATTGGACGGTTTTGAACAAGTATATCCTGAAAACAGCATCGTAAAGGGACCCGCGCTGCCCGTAAGGATATTCAAAATAATAGAGTGATTTATCCGCCATCTGCTTCTTCTGTTTTCACTTTTTTGCCTTTTTAATGACTTCGCATATCATATCCGAGTCCGACTCGCTGACCGACGGATGGACCGGGAGGGAGAGCACTTCATCAGCAAGTTTTTCAGAGACAGGCAGCAGGTCCTTGTAGCCCATATTTACGTATAACGGTTGCCTGTGGATCGGTATCGGGTAGTGAACACCCGTTCCTATGCCGTTTTCATTCAGGATTTTCCCAAGGCCGTCGCGCGCAACCCCGAATTCATCCTTGATAACCCTTACCGTGAACTGGTGGAAAACGTGCTTTCTATCCGGAGGGGTTTTTGGCACCAGCAGACCGTCTATCTGGGAAAGTTTTTTTGCCAGACGTGCCGCATTTCTGATTCTTTTTTCGTTGAACCCGTCCAGTTTTTTCAACTGCTCCACGCCAATCGCGGCGCAGATTGATGTGGTGCGGAAATTAAAACCGAGAGTCTCGTGCAGATATTTTTTTCGTGAGCCGTGGTCGCGCAGCATCCTCGTCTTGTCGGCAAACTCGTCGTTGTTGGTTGTTATCATGCCCCCC
>CAZWEI010000012.1:0-25226 GCA_964632135.1 Microcaldota archaeon | reverse complement strand
CGCGCAGACGTCGAGCTCCTCTTTCGTAAGAGGCACCTCCTCGTGCTCCTTGTATTTCGCTATCGCGCACGCCTTGAACTCGTCGAGCTTGCTCTGGTTCTGCGCGCACGCGTAGTATTTCGCCACAAGAGTCACGTTCTCGGTCCCGTATTTGAGCGCGAGGCTCTCCGAATGCGTGAGAAGGACGTCATACTCGAAATCAGCCGCGTTGCCGTACTTCGCTTTCAGCGCGTTCATCGTGGGGTCGTACGCGATGCACCAGGGGCAGTACGGGTCCGCGAACTCCATAATTTTTATCTTCCCGCCCTCTGCGCAGCTCGTCTTTCCCCCGAGCTCGCTCACGCCGTCCGGGAACGAGAGGAGTTCCACTGGAACGTAAACGCTCTCGGGCGTCAGGTTGGCGTCGTAGAATCTCACCTTCAAGGTTGAGGGAGCGTTGTTAACCGTGAAGTTGGCGACCGCGCTCCATATCCCGTCAGAATATGCCGGAGTCTGAATGACCGCATCATAAAGGCCGTAATAAACGAACAGGTATTTCACCATCGCGCCCTGCGCCTGCGCCGCGGTGTGCGTCGCCTGCGGCGTGGTCTGGTTTGGCGCTGGCGGAGATGCCGGCGGCTTCTGGACCGCGCACCCGAACAGCATCAGCGTGCATATGGAAAAAACAATCAACCAATCTCTCTCCATCAAACCACCCTTTTCCTGCGTTTACGCATTCTTGCATTTTTGAGCAAAATCCCTCATGTCGTTCTGCGTGTCAAACTCGCCTATGTGCAGCGAATTCGAGGCAGGGCATGCGAACTGCGGAACCCCCGCGGCAAACTGGATAATCCCCCCCAGGCACTCGTCCGTCAGCATTGTCCTGTTCGCGTCGCTTACTTCCACCCATTCGAATTTATACCCCTCGGCCTGGAGAGCCTGCACCCACGGAATCATCCTCTGCGAATATGGGCACCAGTCCGCGTAATAAAACACCACGCCGTTTTTTGAAACGTTGTTTTTCTCGAGGCACGCAAGAAGGTCGAGTTGCGGAGACTGCGCGCCGTCAGTCTGGGTTTGAGTTGCCGATGTGGTTCCGCGCGCGCCGGTCCTCGCGAACACGCCGAGAATGTTCGAGATGAACAGGTATCCGAGCAGCAGTACTGCTATAACGGCCAGTATCATCAACGGCGCCATAAGGGGCTTCGGTATCCCCGCGCCCGCGGTTTGCGCTCCCCCTGCTTCCTTCGCGTGAGCCCCGATTTTCTTTTTCATATCCCCCCGCTCTTTGATTTCCAAATAAATTTATATTAACATATCTATTTTGTTCGGCGCGCGCCGCGCTTGGATTCGCGGAGAAGAATTCTGTGTATGCCCGAGCCGTACTGCGCGGCGCGCTTCTTCCTCTCGCGCGCAATCTTCGGAACGCCGAGAGCGAGCGCGACCTTCCTCAGAAATTCCTTTTTTCCGCGCGGGCGGGAAAAGTGAAGATTCGCTGGGATTTGCTGCGCGAGCGAGGCGACTTCCGGCTCGAGAAATGGATAGCGGAGTTCAATCCCGGCCGTTTGCGCTATCTTCGCGCTTCTCTTGACGTCATTTTGGGGCAGTTTTTCCAAATCCCCTTTCATGAGCCCAAGGACATCCTCGCCAGAGAGAAAAGCCTGAAGATGGCGCTCGTAGCCGCCGAACAGTTCCTCGGCGCCCTGCCCGTTGAGAAGAACGCGCATGTCGTGCGTGCGCGCCATATCGCAACAGAGAAGAATAGGAATCCCCAATTCCACGCGCATAAGCTCGCCGTCCAATTTTTGCTCCGCAAAAATGGACCATTTGTGCGAACGCACAAATTGGTCACTCAACATCTTCTCGACATCTTTCGCGTATTGCATTACGTCCTCCTCGCTTAAAATTTTCTTATCGAGAGGCAGACCAAGTTCGCGCGCGACAATTTCCGCGTAATACAAATCCTCGGAGTCGGCAGTGCCAATTGTAAACAGGGTAGGTTCGCAGAATTTTTTCGCGAGAAGCGCGAGAAGAGTGCTGTCCACTCCTCCTGAAAACATTATCCCGACGCGCGCACCAGCGACGTTTTTCCCGACCGCGCGCTCGAGCGCCGATGAGATGCGCGATATCATCTCTTTCTCGTCAAACTCGTCCAAAAAACCACCAAACGGACATAAGAATAAAAACGGGCCCGGCGAGATTTGAATTCACGGAGCGACTTCTCCTCTGAGAAGGAACTCACTCGCGACCTCTGCCTCGCCCTCGCGCACGGCGATAGGGGGGCATCGCTCTGTCCAAGCTGAGCTACGAGCCCGTGATATAGATTATGCCGCGAGTAGATTTAAAAACTTTCGACGCGATTGTCGTGTGGTGTTCAAATGGAGATTCTGAAGATTGAATGGAAGGACATGGAGGACATGTGCAGGAAACTGAGCGCGCTCATCCTCGCGTCAAAGTTCAAGCCAGACATCATCGTGGGAATAGCGCGCGGGGGCTGGATTCCCGCGAGGCTCCTCTCGGATTACCTCCACAACAAGAACATAACGAGCATGAAGGTGGAGTTCTACGTGGGCGTGGATAAGCGCGCGCGCAAGCCAATCGTGACCCAGGAGGTTCCCATAATTTTGAGGGGGAAGCGCGTGCTTCTCGTGGACGACGTTTCGGACACTGGCGAGAGCCTCATCGTCGCGAAGAAAAACATCAGCAAGAAGGGCGCGAAACAAATCCGTGTCGCAACGCTGCACTACAAGCCGCGCTCGAAATTCAAGCCCGACTATTTCGTTGGCACGAGTTCTGCGTGGATAATTTATCCCTGGGAAACGGACGAGACGAAAAAAGCCCAGTGCAAGTGAGCGAGTGAGCATATGCAGATGCGAAAATACGAGAAATACGCGCCTTATTTGTTTTTCATTTTCGTCATGCTGATATGGGACAAGCTGATTCTGCTCGCGCCGTATTTCATGAGCACGGGCAACAGGGATGCGGGAAGCGCGCTCTACGCGTTCTTCAGCCCCGCGTGCCACCAGATTCCAGAGCGCTCGCTGTCCGTTTTCGGATACAAGATGGCGGTGTGCGCCAGGTGCGCGGGCATTTATTTTGCGATGCTTGTCGGATTGCTCGTTTATCCTCTTTTCAAGCGCGTGGATGATGCCGAGATGCCGAACTTCCGGTACCTCATACTCGCGGTAGTTCCGATTGGAATCGACGGAGGGACGCAACTTCTCGCGGACTACGCGCCCATCCTCGCAGGCTGGGGCATAAACTTACCCGGTTTCCTTCTGCGGCACAGCACGAACGAAATTCGCGTGGTTACGGGCGCGGTAGTGGGGCTCGTGATGCCGTTCTACATACTTCCAATGCTGAACGAGGTGTTTGTTTGGTTCGTTCATCGCAAAAAGCACGTGCAGCAGGCAAAAGTTAATAAATAGCCCTTCCGAATCCTATTTCGAGGCGAGATGATACCATGAAATGTTATGTTCACGGCGACCAGATGGCGTCTGCGGTGTGCGCGCGCTGCAAAAAAGGTATTTGCGACGAGTGCGCGAACGATGTCGAGGGGAGAAAATACTGCCACTCGTGCGTCGAGAAACTTGAGGAGGAACTGATCGCGATTCAGGCGCGCGTGCACGCGAAAAAACACGCGCTGCCCGAGGAGAAGGAGAAGGGCGATGCGCAGACTGCGCGCGAGGAGATGGAAGAGGAGGAGACTGAGGAGCGCGACGAGAGGCACGAGAAGGTTGAGCACAGGCGCGCGCCGGAAGCCCCCCCGTGGGTCGACAGGAAGACACTCGAGGAAAAAAAGGAGGAAAAACCAAAAACAGGACCCATAACCCCGCCGCTTAAATTCAGGCAGGAGCACGAGACAGGGGCGAAACCCATATGGGCCCCCAGGCCGAGCGGAGGAGCGCCCGCGCCAGTTGCCCCGGCCGGGCCGAAGCAGGTTCTTAAAATATCAACGCGCCAGATGATGCTTCCGGCACTCGCGGGCGGGATGGTCATGGGGTTCGCGATGGGCATACCGCCGCTTTATCTGTGCTGTGCTTCCTGGGTGATAGGAGGCGTGGTTTCGGTTTATATGATTCATCTGAACAGCGCCTCGGGCGGCATAGTCGGGGAAAGGGACGCGATTAAGGCAGGCGCGCTCACAGGCCTTTTCGGGATCGTGGTCGGCATTATCGTGATGTTCACGGCGAATACCCTGCTCAAGGACATCCTGATGCTTCCAATGTCGCGGTACCTGGGCGCGGATTACGCGCACTTCCTGCTCGGGCTCACGCAGCGAGACCTGGCGGTAAAGCTCGTTTCGATGGTTATACTGTTCCCAATGCTGGGCGCGCTCGGGGGCCTGCTTGCGAGCAAATACATGAAGCGCAAGTAGCACGCTGCTGATCAGTGATTTCGTGAACACGTATCTTAAAAAAGGAATTTTCTTTACAATCGATGCGATTCTCGCGCTACTCGTCCTGTTTACAATCATACATGTTTTTACCTTCCTCAACGTGCAGATGTCCTCGCCAAGCACAGCCCAGGAACTCCTTCACCTTCAGGCAGAGGACGCGATAGACGTGATGGCAAAATTAACTGTTTGGGACCTGCGCCGCGAAACCTCCATCCGCGAACTCTACTCGCAGGGAGTGCTCGATGAACTTTACGAAAACAAAACCCTTCTTGACGCGATGGGAAGCCTTTGGGCGACAAACACGTCCGAAAATTTTTCGCGGGCAGGCGCGGTGGTTTATCAGGTTATGGGCCCGTTTGTCGCAAGCAGGAGCTGGTCCTTCATAGTGGCGAACGACACCCTTTACAACACGACAAACTACTCCGCGGTAGCCGACAGCGTTTACATGAGCAGCATAAGCAGGAGAATCGCTTCCGGCTTCATGAAGAGCGCGCCTAGCACGGGGTATGCTGCGCGCGCCTTCACCGAATCAATTTTTGGAAGCGGCTCCTCCTCGTACGCGTTTTTCGGCGGTTTCGTCGGGGAGGGAAACGTGAGCGCGTACATACGCGACATTCCCGCCGACGCGAATTTCTCGTCCATCTCGCTCGAACTCAACACGCCCGCGAATTTTTCGCTCTACATAAACGGCGAGCACTGCGCTGACCTGACAGTTTCAGGAAGCAGTTTCGCGGTGAGCAACTGGACCATCACGGACCCATCGTGCCTGGGCAACCTGACGACCGGCTCTACGAGGTTTGACCTGAACTTTACATCCGGCCTGATAACGCAGCAGTATTTCGGCGGAGGCTACGTAAAAATCACGTACGACACGAACAATTTCGCGCCTGCGGTCACGAACAAGACGCGCTACTACTTCCCCGGCATCGACGGGCTCGTGAACCTGTACGACTCGTTCTTCGTCCCCGGCGAGATAGAGAACATCACAATATACCTCAAAATAAAAAACAACTACACCACGCTTCTGAACATAGGCAACAAAACCGTCATCGACCAGAACGGCACCGCGTCGGTGCAGGAACTTTATTTCTACGACGCGAACCTAACGATGCTCAACTACTCGGAGATAAGCGACAAGACCATCCCGCTCAGGCTCACGGTTCAGGCGAACGTGACGGGAGGGAGGGGCAACGCGGACGTTATTCTAATCACGGACCTCTCGGGAAGCATGGACTGGAGGATGGATTCAGACAGTACAAGCTCTGTGGACAGAACCTGCAACGACCCACTCCTTAACGCCTCAAGCACGAGCAGGATAAGCGTCGCAAAATGCATAGACAAAACCTTCGTGGAGACGGTTCTAAGCAACCCAGGTAACAAAATCGGGCTTGTATCTTTTAGCACGAACGCGGCCTTTGCTGACTCAATAAACCTCACCGATAACCTCGCGCTTCTCGAGAGCGAGATAAACAACTACACCGCAGGTGGCTCCACATGTCTCTCATGTGCAATCAACCGCGCCTATGACATCCTTCGCTCTGACAGCAACTCGAGCAGAATTAAACTCATAGTTGTGATGAGCGACGGTGCAACGAACCAGAGGAGCACGCCAAACTGCGCGAGCCTGTACGGCGTCTCGAGCAATAGTACGACCTCCACGTTTTCCGTTGGATTGAGCGGGCTGATCGCAATGCGCAACCAAACTGGAGCATGGAACAATCTCTCCTCGCCAGTTACAAACACGCTCAGAAGCGTATCCATTTACAACTCGACATTCGCATTCGCGGTCGGCGACAGCGGGCGGATACTTCAATGGGACGGCACGAGCTGGACGAACATAAACCATGGGCTCACGACCCGCACGCTCTACGGAGTCTCGATTTACAACTCCACGCTCGCGTTCGCGGTAGGGGCCGGAGGCAGCGACAGCCCCAGAAGAAACATACTAAAATGGAACGGGGTTTCATGGGCGCGCGAATCAAGCATACCAGTAAGCAACACGCTTTATTCCGTTTCAATTCAGAGCGGGACGCTCGCGTTCGCGGTCGGCACGAGCGGAAGGATAATAAGCTGGAACGGCGCGACGTGGTCGAGCGTAAGCAGTCCCACCTCAGACGATATATATGGTGTTCATCTCTTCAACTCGACTCTCGGGTTTGCCGTGTGCGAGGGCGGAAGGATAATACGCTGGAGTGGCTCGACTTGGTCAAGCGTCTACAACTCAGGCAATGATTTATACGGCGTTCACTTATACAGCCCGACTCTCGGGTTTGCAGTTGGAAGCGGCGGGAGGATACTCCGCTGGGACGGCTCAAGCTGGGGGAGCGCTGTCTATCCAGTGACAGATGCGCTCAGAAGCGTGTTCATACTCGATGCGTCATCTGCCTTTGCGGTCGGGGATTATGGCGACATAGCAGAGTGGAACGGAGGCTCCTGGGCGCAGAACTACAACTTCCCGTATGCATATCAGGGCACTTCCTCGACGAGCGCGGGTTGTACTGATGCCTACGACTGCGATACGCCCCTTTCCTTCTCAGAGCTGAACGCAAACTGGAGCGCGTGCAGGGCGCACGACAACTTCGGCGCGACGCCAGAGTTCAACATAACCGTGCACTCGGTCGGATTCGGTCCCGGATTCTGCGGGACAATGTGCGCGTTTGCCGTTGCCGCGCTGAAAAACGCGTCCGTGTGCGGCAACGGTTCATTCTTAGCGAGTTGCAACTACTCAGAGCTCGACCTATGGTTCCGCGAGCTTGCAGACACCATAGTGGTCCAGGCGACGGTGATGCAGGAGATAAACGCGACGGGGAATTTCTCAGCCGTGCTCTACCCGGAGTCCTACATCGAATTTGAATACCAACTCCCGAGCGAACTTGTTGGCTACCGCCAGGTCCTCGTGACCACCGAGACCGCGCCGTTCGGGGGATGCAATGGAGGCTTCTTCATCCCGGCGGGCTACAACGTCACGGACATAAAAATCACCTCGTACTCGGCGAACTACTGGACGGACAACCTGTCCATCAACAATTCCGGGACTGGCGGCGCGTGGCGCAACGTGTACAACCTATCCGTGTATCGCAAGAACTACACTGACATGGGCGACCCGTTCATAGTACAATTTCCGGCGAGCCTTCTGCGAATCAACGAGACTAACTACGTGAGGGTCGGGCTTGGTATCAACTCGACGAACAAGAGTTCGACCTGCTCTGCGAACGACAGGGCAATATACTCCGCGCTCATTTCCGCGTTCGTTCCCTACTCCGGCGTTTTCCCAAACCGCGGGGGCCATAACGTAACGGTTTACATAGACACCGACCACGACGGAGTCGCGGACAAGAACGTTTCAGTCGCGATAGGCGCGGGCCTGCCAGGCTTCGACCCAACCCCAGTCACAGTGGACCAACTGGACCCTGCGAACAACGCGCTCGACGACGCGCTCCTCCGCCTTCTCGAGCAGTTGAACTACTACATACAGCCCGGCGCGACAGGCCTCGCAGGAAGTTCAACTAATCCGATTGACTTGGAAATCTCAAGCCAGGTTCAGATTGACACGACGCTCGCGGTTTCTGTCCCGTTCCTCTGGGGTCCGACAGACATGAGCGTCGTTGTATGGAACTGAGTGGTGGTTTTTACGAAAGCAATAGCATTAGTCTCAGGAGGCATCGACTCGCCAGTGGCCGCTTACCTTATGATGAGGCGCGGAGCGGAAGTTTATCCTCTGCTTCTCGACCTCTACCCCTTTTCATTTGAGGAGAACAAAAAGCGCGCGATTGAAACGATAAAAAAATTGAAATCCCGCGCGCACTACGAGTTTCACGCGTACGTGTGCTCGCACGGAAAAAACCTGGCCGAGTTCATGAACAAATGCGAGCGGAGGCTCACGTGCGTCCTCTGCAGGAGGATGATGTTCCGCGTCGCGGAGCGCGTCGCGGAAAAACACAGGGCGCGCGCGCTCATCACAGGCGAATTTCTCGGAAGCAAGGCGACGCAGACGCTCACGAATCTCGGAATCATCGCGCAGTCGGTTGAAATCCCCATCCTCCGCCCGCTCCTCGGGATGAACAAGGAGGAGATTGAGGAATATGCGCGCGCAATCGGCACGTACGAAATCTCGACAAAGCCCGCGATGTGCTGCACCGTGACGCCTGAAAAGCCCTCGACGCGCGCAAAACTCGCGGATGTGCTCGCAGCAGAGGCGAACGTTGACATGGGCGCGCTCGTGGGCGAGAGTATGAAAACGCTCCAAGAGCTGGAATTATGAAAAATGCGAAAAAAAATTCTAATTTTTTCATCGCGAAGCCCTGCGAGACCGGCGCGGCGTACGATGTGAGCCTGATCGGCGCGGGCGAGCGGAAAATAAATTTGGCCGGCGTGAGCAAAAAACTGCGCGCGAGCGGGTTCGAAGCGCGCGTGGAAACCCCATACCTCATCGTTGTTGCGCGCGGGAAACTTGAAATCAGTTTCTACAGGTCGGGGAGGCTTCTTGTGAAGGGCGCGAAGGACGAGGAGGATGTAAAAGCAATCGCGAGAAGAATTTATTCGCTTGTGTGAGGTGAAATTATGGTTTCTTTGAGAGACTTGGAAAAGAGAATCAAAAAGATAGAGGAGAGAAATAAAATAGTCGAGTTAAACAAGGCTTGGGAGACAAGTTATACGAGAAGAATCTTACTTTTGCTATTTACTTATCTCGCGATAGGATTTTACCTCCAAGCAATAAACATTTCTCAACCTTGGTTAAACGCCATAGTTCCTGCATTTGCATTTATGCTATCCACATTATCCCTACCATTTTTCAAAAAAATATGGTTAAAATATATTTACAAAAAATAAATGGTTCGACTCATTCAATCATGCTTTTTATGTTGTCTATTATTTCGAAAAATTCCGCGTCCCTCACGTGCTTCACGCGCGGGCGCGGGATGTCGATTGGCACGTCCGCGATGATGCGACCAGGGCGCTTGGACATTATGAGTATGCGGTCTGCCATGAACACCGCCTCGTCAATGAGATGTGTTATCATAAGAAACGTGTTTGTTGCTGTGTTCGAGTCCGTCCAAATATCCAGAACATCTTTCCTGAGCGCGTCTGCGGTCATCGCGTCGAGCGCGCTGAACGGCTCGTCCATAAGCAGTATGTCCGGCTCGACGGCAAGTGCGCGCGCAATCCCCACCCTCTGCTTCATCCCGCCAGAAAGCTCCGGGGGATAGGCATCCTCGAAGTCGCCAAGGTTCATGAGATTGATGTAGTAGCGCGCGTGCTTTTCCATCTCCTCTTTCGGCATTCCTGCTGCCTGAAGCCCGAGCTCGATGTTCTCCAGGACAGTGCGCCAGGGAAGGAGCGCGAATGTCTGGAAAATCATCGCGGCGATTTTCGGGTTCGGTTCGGTGATGGGTTTTCCCTTGAAAAGAACCTCGCCGCTCGTTGCGATCTCGAGGCCTGCGACTATCCTGAGAAGCGTGCTCTTCCCGCACCCGCTCGGCCCGAGAAGGCACACGAACTCGTGCTCCTCCACGGAGAAACTCACGTTCTCGATGACGTTAACTATGCTCTTTTTCTCCACGAACTCCTTGCTGACGTTTTTCACTTCGAGTATTGCCATGCGCTCACTTCTTCGCTTATCCTACACCTTACGTCATTTCGAATTTATACCTTTCTGCGACAGCGAACATCCTCCCCCAAACGAAATGGTTGAGGAGTATTATCGTTATCGACATCACGGCAATTGTAAGCGCCACGAGGCTCGGGTTGCCCCATTCCGCGGTCGCCTTGTCGAGGAAATATCCCAATCCCTTCACAGAGTACACATTCGGGTGCAATGGCGCGCTCGCGCCCATCTCCGGCGAAACAACTGAAACCGTTCCCGCCCCGAGCGCGAAAGAGAGGGGCGAGCCAGGCTTCTCCTTCTCTCCCTCCTCGAGCGCGAGGAACGCAACTGACGCAGTGCTCACGCTACCGTCCGCGGCACTCGCGCTGATTGAAAGGGTGTTGTTTCCCGTTTTCTCGGCCACGATGCTTCCAGAGCAAACCCCGTCACCGCATTTCAACTCCGTGCCCGTGCCGTCAAGGCTTGCGCGCGCGCCAGCGAGTGTAACGTTTTCGTACGTGAGATTGACGTCAAGCGCGCGCCCGTACATGACATACTCGCTCACGATGGACGCGTTCCACGCGCCCCCCCACGCCTGTATGCTCCCGAGCACGAGCCCCGGGAATATCGCAGGCAGAAGCACGTAGCGTATGAAGTTGACATCCCTTATCCCGAATGAGCGCGATGCCTCCACGATGTCCCCGGGAATCGCGCGGATGGCGCCTATTATGTTGAAAAGAAGATACCACTGCGTGCCCGTCATCAGCAGGAGCACGGACGCAATCTCGAGCCCCAGCCCGCCGCCCCCGAAAAGCCTTATCACGATGACCATAAGGAATGGGAAGAGCGCGAGCGCGGGAATGGACTGCCCGATGTCAAACAGCGGGAAGAAAATAGCGGAGAGTTTTTTGCTCCGCGTGATGAGAATCGCGGCGCCGAGGGTCCAGGTGAGCGCGAGCACGTACGCGACGAATATGCGCATCACGGAAAAAACAGCGTACTCGGGCAGCATGTACGACTCAGGATGGGTGTCCATCGCGAGCTTCAAATCCACGAGAGGCTTCTGGAGCGAGTACGCCACGAAAAGAGCGACCGCGCCTATCACGACCGCGAAAAGAATGGTATAGATGGAAAACTGTTTCCAGAAAGGATGGGAAATGTGCATCCGCGGGCGGGGGACGTAGATTTTGTCGAGTCTCTTGGAAACCTTTCTGTACTGCTCGTCCCAGCGCGCGCGCACAAAATCAATCACGTTGTCCACGATGAAACGCCTGCGCGCGACCCATTCTATGAACCAGAGCACCGGAGTGTCTCCCTCACTTGGCACGAGCGGGCTTTCCATCGTCTGGCACTTGAACCGCTCGGCGTACGCGCTCAGCGGCTTCCAAACAAGCCAGTTCATCAGGTAAACCACGCCTGCGAACACCACGAGCCCGAACGACGCCGCGGGTATGTTGTTGTAGATGAAAACGGATTTCGCGATATAATACCCGATTCCCGGGAGTTCGTAGTGCTTGCTCCCGAACGTCATGAACTCGCACGCCACGAGGAAATACCACCCGCCCCCCCACGCGAGTATGCTTCCAGTGATGAACGGCGGGAATATCGCAGGCAGCACGACATGCCTTATGTACCTCCACCCTGTCATCCCGAACGCCTTGCTCGCCTCCCTCAAATCGTTCGGAATGCTCCTCACGCCACCATACACGCTGAATGTGACCGCCCACGCCTCGCCCGTGAATATAAGAAGAATGGCCGCCAATTCCTGCCCGAAAATTCCGGGCAGCAGGTTCATGAAAAACAGAACCGCGGCGGGAAGATAGCCCAGGACGGGGATGGACTGCATTATGTCAAGGAGCGGTACCATCACGCGCCTCGGCGTCCTGTACATTCCCGCGATTATTCCATAACTCAGTCCAAAAACGACGACGAGCGCGTACGCAGCCCACATCCTTATGAGCGTCCGCATCACAAAGTAAGGCAGCAGCGCGGTGTCGGGATTTTTCACTATCTCCTGCGTAACCCTGTTAACCTGCGGCGAATGCTGAACGAGCACGGCGTAATACATAACGAGAAGGAGAATGACAAAAATCGCAACAATTTTCCCGCGCGAAAGCCTCATCGTCTCATCGGAAAAGTTTGGCAGACAAACGTTTATATTCCTACTCATGTAATCTCGTAGCATGGGAAAAACAACCGAAAAACAAACAGAAAAAAACAAGCTTATTCTCATTATTTGCGACGGGATGGGCGACCTTCCCACTGTTCGCGGAAAAACCCCCCTGCAACTCGCGCGCAAGCCCAACATCGACAAGATGGCGCGCGAGGGAATGAACGGCCTTCTTCACACCATCGCGCCCGGAGTAATACCCGGAAGCGACACCGCGCATCTCTCGCTCTTCGGCTACGACCCGCGCGAGTTCTACAAGGGGAGGGGCGTTTTCGAGGCTCTCGGTGCAGGAGTGAAATTACAGGAAGGCGACGTGGCGCTGCGCGCGAACTTCGCGACAGTTGATAGAACGATGCATGTAATCGACCGGCGCGCGGGCAGAATCGACACAAAGGACGCGCACGCGCTCGGCGCATCTCTCGATGGGATGAAGATTGAGGGGGTTGAAATTATTTTCAAGCCGACGGTTGAGCACCGCGCGAGCCTCGTGCTTCGCGGGAAAAACCTCTCCCACAAAATCACAGACACTGACCCGCACACGCTGGGGAAAATAAAGCGGAGCGCGCCGCTTGAAGACACCACCGAGGCCCACACCGCCGCCTTCATACTCAATGAATTCACCTCCCGCGCGCGCAATATCCTGAGTTCCAACCCGATAAACAAGAAAAGAAAACTTCCTGCGAACATAGTTCTCGTGCGCGGGGCGAGCATTTACGAGCGCGCGCCATCGCTTTACGAAAAATACGGCTTCAAATCCGCGTGCGTCGCAGGCGGCGCGCTGTACAAGGGAGTGGCAAAGTTTGTGGGCATGGATATAATCGAGGTGAATGGCGCCACGGGCACGCTCGATACGGATGTCATGGCAAAGGCAGGCGCGGCGGTTCGCGCGCTGGAGGATTACGATTTCGTTTTCCTTCACGTGAAGGGGATGGACAACGCGAGCCACGACGGAGACGCGGCCGCGAAAATAAAGATGATTGAAAAAGTGGACAAGATGGTCGGCGCGCTCCTGAAAACAGGCGCGTACATACTTCTAACGGCGGACCACTCAACCCCTGTGAGCAAGCGCGAGCACACCGCAGACCCCACGCCCATCCTAATTTACGGGAAGAACTTGCGCGGTGATGATGTTAAAAAATTCGACGAAATGAGCGTTGCGCGCGGCGCGCTCGGCCAGCTGCGCGGGCTCGAACTCATGCCCATAATCGTGAGCCTGATGGGCTTTGCGAAAGTTTATGGGAGCTGAACATTTGTGAAAAAAGCAGCCAAAATGAGCATCGAAAAAAATAACATTAAGGTAGATGTAAACAATGAAAAGAAAGCAGAAAAAGAAACAAAAGATGCTAAATTGACCTCAAGGGCGCACGATAATAAACTTTTATTTTATCTCACAATTTTAATCGCAGTACTAATCCTACTAATCCCGCCCTATTTTCTATTTATCAATACATACGATGCTGATTCATATATCAATTCATCGCGGTTGTTGTGGGATATTGCCGGGGCAAAAGATATTGAAAAATTTAATATTGCTAAGGAACTCCCGGGCGTAGCATTTAATTGTTATTCTGTGCCAAGCACTTCCGCTACACTGCTGAACCTTTCTCCTGATGTGGCTTTTATTGATGTAGCCTTTATAGGTGATGATTTGTTTTGTAGTATCAAACCTCGACCTTTTCCTATACCAATCAAACCTGATCCCGACACCAGTATCTCCTATGATGTAACATACAACCTAAGTTTTCTAGACAGCGAGAGAAATTTGATAGTAAACAAAACTAAAAGTGCCAGTATCGATAAATTAATTAGAGAAGAAAATGAAATAATCAATATAACGAAAACTGGCGCCGCATATTTAGTGTTTAGATATACGCCCACTGCATTTGTTAAAAATAACTCTCCTCAGCATCCATCTGTTCAAAATATTACATCAGAACTTAATTTCAGTATTGATATTTTCTTAGAAATAACTACGCCACAGCTCAAAGATGAAAATATAATATACATATACGACGTATTGACCTACGAAAATAAATTAAAGGAGATTGAAAAGAAACACAATGAACTCGTTTTCAATTTAAAACTAGCACTGGTTATTGCCCTGATTTCAATAGCACCGGGCTGGGTAAGTCTAGTACCAGCGCTGAGAGATTTGTGGCGAAATAATCGCGGCTAGCTTTCTTCTTTTATCGCCTTCTCGATGTCAGACTCGCTCGGCACGCGCCCCTGAATCTTCAATTTTTCGTTGATCGCGACGCCTGGCGTCAGCATCAGTCCGTAATCAACAAACTTATCCACGTCTGAAACTTTCGTTATCTCGGCTTTCAGTTTCATTCTTTCAACAACCTTTCTCACGAGCTCCTCCGTCTCCTTGCACTTCCAGCACCCAGGCCCAAGAATCTCAATCTTCAAAGCCATTTCATCACCTCTTCCTCAAATTAATATGAATTAATACAGGTACGGTGCCGCGAGCCAGCCAATCAGCGACGAGAAGACTATCACGAGCGTCATGTAGGTGAGTGTTTTCTTCCAGCCTATTATTCTCGAGACCGCGAGCGCGCTCGGCAGGCTGAGTGCAGGGTCTGCGAGAAACTCGGTGAGCGCAGCTCCCCTTCCCATCCCCAAATCAACGAGCGCCTTTGTGAGCGGTACCTCAGTGAGCGAGGAGAAATACGAGAACGCGCCTATTATTGCGACGATGAAACAGGTCTGCAGGCTGTTTCCCCCTATGTAGCGCGACACGAGTTCGCTTGGGAGGAGCGCGCGCACCGCGCCAGCCGCGAAAACTCCAACCAGAAGCATCGGAAAAATCATAACGAAAAAGTTCCAGGTCTCGCGCATCCAATCAGAAAATAACTCGCGCGCGCTCCTCTTTTTTGCGCTCGCGGGCAGTGGCGCTGCGCGCGATTTCTCTTTTTCAGCTTCTCTCCTTTTTCTTTCCTCATCCCTGAAAATGAATTCCACTATGTTCCCTATCCCGAACGCGAGAAGAATCGCGAACAGCGCGCGGAAAAGCGCCATCTTCATCCCGAACACGCTGCCGGTGAGCGCGAACGCAGCGAAGTTGATTGCCGGCCAGGAGTAGAGGAGCGCGAGCGCAGGACCCAAGCCGGCGCCCCTTTTGTAAACGCCTGCGAAAAAAGGTATCACAGTGCACGAGCACACGGAAAGAAACAGACCTGAAACTGACGCGACTGGGTACGCGAGCCACTTCTTCCCGCTTCCGAGAATCTTCATTATAATTTCTTTCGGCACTGCCGCGTTTATGAAGCCTGCGATGAAGAACGCTGGGATGAGGCACGTGAGCGTGTGCTGCGTGATGTATTCTATCAGAAGCGCGATTCCTCCATTAAAACCGGTTGATAGAAATTCGTACATCCTCTCACTTGCGCGCCGCTAAAAGTTTCATTATGCTCGGCGCGCGCCTGTCCTTTATTCTATAAATTATGCTCTTGCCCTCTCTGCGCGCGACGATGACGCCTGCCCCGCTCAGCACCTTCAGATGCAGCGACACTGTCGGCTGCGCCTTTCCGGTGAGCGGGACGAACTCGCACGCGCATCTTTCCCCATCCGCAAGCAGCATCACGATTTTCAGGCGCGTCTCGTCCGCGAGCGCCTTGAGAAGTTTTACCTCGTTCTTCATATTCACATATTTAGATAGATAAATATATAAAAATATATCATCGAAACCCGAAGAACGAGACGGTTGCAGCAAAATTAATCTAAAGCAGGGGGTCACCCACCTGTCCACAAGCACGATTTTCTCATGCAGTTTGATGGGATACGCGAAGGTTTACGGGAGCTGAACCAAAGGTATCTGATTTTTTAAATTGATATAGGATCCAGAACAAAACGCGCGTACTGGGAGATATGTCACTTGGGCTGTCTTCTCTGCTGCCTCATCTATCGCGCTTCTCAGACTAATCCTCTGGTCAGCATCCAACTCGTTGACATTAATGAACATTGGCGCGACAAGCGCGGCTGTCCCGCTGAGCCTCCAGTTCCCTCTAATTGCAGTTACAATTGCATTAAAGCGCTGCTCTGGTGTGGCTTCGAGTCTCAAAAGGTCGTACGCCATATCGCTCAGATGATTGTCAGGAAGCGGTTGCGTTAGGGTTGCATCATATTCTTGTGGGCTAAGCCACCTTTTTTGTTTGCAGGCGTCCTGTGCTATCCTCCACGCCATTTCAGGTCCAATATACCTAGACAATGCCGTGCTAAGATTTAAGAACTTAAAGGGACCGTAGTCGTCGAGCGCGTTAGCCACGTTTTTGTCTTTTGAGTATGCCATGTCCCCTATCATACAGAGTATTGCATACTCCGTTGAGCCTAACGGGAATGGATTAGAGGTAGAGGCTCCCCCCGGTCCACTTTCCGTATAACCCCTAGGCGATGGCGGTCCTCCGCTTCCAGTTCCGAGAAAGTCATCGCCTATCATGAACTTCCTCATGCCCACGCCAAATCCGCCAAACTTTTCATAATGCAATTTGACCAAGGAATCCCGCAGTCGGCCTGCTAAGCAAGTTATGTCAACTCTCTCGTGTTCGCATATCAAAAATGCAGCCTGAACCTGGGCCCATTCCGCGGCGAATGCTAGATGCTCAGTTGCTGGCTTGGATAGCTTGTTCAGGTCTACGAAAAATTCTATTGCCAAGACGCCCGCAAGGGGCAGTGTCGAGCCTTCCCTTGAAATAGCATAAGCAAATCCGACCGCAAGAGCATCATTGGCGTTTTCTCCGTGCTCACCACGCACAGAACAAACCCTACTCAGCAAGTCAAAAATCACTGGGTTGGCGCATGTTTTCCTCAGATATCCCAAACGCGCTTTTTCCTGGTCGCTTGGCCAACCGTTGCCATACCTAATTTTCTCTTCGAGGCGTACGCGTGCTTCGTATTCCCAGAATATTCTTTTAACCGCGTACGAATCTTCTCTCATCAAGTCCACAAGAGGCTCTTCGAGTTTGGAGAGCATATCCGCTATATCCGTTATTGTTTTTATTTTAATAGGACTGAAACCCAAAACATTCTCCTCTTTGACTCGCCCCCCCTTTCTCCCCAAATCTTTGAGCAGATCTTTCTCGTGTCTACGTAGGATTTCTTCCGCGTCTCGTATGATTGTACTTTTTTTTTCTGTTTTTGGGATAAATGTTTGCGTTGCAGTTGCCACTTAATCACCATGAAACAGGTAAGCGATACTTATAGGAGTAGTATTACTTTTTGGCAGTGGAGTTATATATATCTTTCTTTTACTTCTTCCTCATGCGCGAGGATGAGGGGCTGCGGCGCGCGCTCGGGCGCTATTTGAAAATAACAAAAAACGAGGCGCCCGCGCGGTATTTGATAAGCAAAAAGATAGCCGCGTGCGCACCAAAAAATCTGGATGACGCGTGGGAACTCCACAAATACCTGCTCGGCGATTTGGAGACCAAACTCGAACTCGACATAAATGAGATTCGCGCGCTCGAACTTCCCGAATACAACCTGCTTGATTTGAAATTTTATATCGCCGATAAGTTGATCGAAAATTGCTGCTTCTGCGAGAGAAAATGCGGGGTGAATAGAAAGAAGGGCGCGAGGGGCGAGTGCGGTGTTGGTTATGAGGCGTGCGTCTCTTCTGCGTTCGAGCACATAGGCGAGGAGCCGGAGTTGATTCCCTCTGGGACGATTTTCTTCAGCGGGTGCAATTTCCACTGCTGCTACTGCCAGAACTGGGACATCAGCCAACATCCAGAGCGCGGTTCTGTGTGGACCCCAGAGATAATTAAAAATTGGATTGAGGGCGAGGAAGGGCTGATAAAAAATGTTAATTTAGTCGGAGGCGAGCCAACTCCAAACTTACATAATATAATCGCCGCGCTTCGCTTGTGCGACAAAAACTTTCCAATCGTATGGAACTCGAACATGTACATGTCGCGCGAAGTGATGGAGTTGCTGAATGGAATAGTTGATGTCTATTTGGCGGATTTCAAATATGGAAACGATGAATGCGCGCGCCGCCTTTCCTCTGTTGAAAACTATTTCTCAATCGTCGCGCGCAACCACGCATTAGGAAAAAAGCACGCGGAACTGCTCATTCGTCATCTTGTTCTCCCGAACCACAGTGAGTGCTGCTCCAAGCGCGTGCTCTCGTGGATAAAGGAAAATCTTGACAACGGCGCGCGCGTGAACATAATGAGCCAGTATCACCCAGAACACAAAGCGCGCGAACATGATGAAATAAACAGAAGGATTACGCACGAAGAATACGAGCGCGTGCTCGGGCACGCGCGAAAGATAGAATTATGGAATATTGAAACGCAAAATGTGGGATTCTTGTAGCAAATCTAAAGCAGCGACTCGTAGAGCGCGATCGTGTCCTCTGCAATCTTGTCCCACGTGAAGAGTTTCTCGACGCGCTTTCTTCCGTTTTCGCCGAACTCGCGCGCGAGCTCCGGGTCGAGAAGGATTTTCGTGAGCGCGCCAGCGATGCTTTCGGGGCTTTCAGGGTCGCAGTAGAACCCTGTCTTCCCGTCAAGGACCGCCTCGCGCAGCCCTCCGTTTCCAACCACGGTCGGCTTTTTCATTCCCATCGCCTCGAGCGATATGATTCCGAAAGGCTCGTAGCGCGAGGGCGCGCACACCACATCCGAAGAAGCATAAAGAAGCAGCCGCTCCTCCTCGCTCACCCACCTGTCCACGAGAACGATTTTCTCGTGGAGTTTTAGCTGGTTCGTCAGCGTATTTATCGTGTCGGCCATCTCCCCTCTTCCGAGAATAACGAGTTTCGTGTCAGGCGCTTTAGTGAGTATGCTTGGGAGCGCTTGCACGAGATTGTCGATTCCCTTCACCCACGTGAGCCTTCCGGTGAACAGTATCATCTTCTCGTTTTCCTTCAGCCCGAGCCCCGTGCGGTAGTCGTGTACCTTCTGCTTGTCCATCGCGTCCATGTTGTATTTCTTCTCATCAACGCCATTCCAGCTCACGCGGATTTTCTCCTGCGGGTATTTGAGAAGGTGTAGTTCCTCCTGCATCGCGTAACTTACAGTAACTATCATATCCGCGATGCTCGCAGTGAACGCCTCCAAATCAGAAACAGTCCTTGAGCCTTTCCCCCCGCTCCTACCGTGCTCGGTCGAGTGCACGTGGAACACTAGCGGCTTGTTCATGTTCTTCTTCGCGATCACGCCGCCTATGCATGAGAGCCAGTCGTGGCACGCTATGATGTCGAACTGCTTCTCCTTCGCAACCTGGTTCACGAACTTGTTCGCGGAAAGAATGTTGTACGAAAGTATGTCGGAAAAGAACTTCACTCCGGAGCCCCATTTCTTGACCTCCTCATCAACAAACACCGGGAGGATGTTGCTCGCGTCAGCGACCATGGGGCGGTGGACCTCGATTCCGTCCATGTTCTCGCGCGTCTTCAATTTCCCATCGTCGTTCATAGTGAAAACTGTGAGTTCGTGCCCCTGCTGTATGAATTTGCGCGTTATCTCGGACGCGTACGTCCCAAGCCCGCCCACGAGGCGAGGCGGATACTCCCAGACAAAATAAGCTATTCTCATGCTACTATTCACGCGGGCTGGTTTAAAAACATAACTGTGCATTCTATCCCTATGGACGGACTTTTTCACGTTGTTTTTTCGTTCATCGCAGGGCTCGCGGCAGACCTCCACAGGCGCCACACGATGCTCGGGCTGCTCGCGCTCGCCATAATCGCAGAAGGAGTGGACCTCGACCACTTTTTCGGGATGGCTGCGCGCGGCACGTTCCACAACATTTTCATCGTGCTTTTTCTGCCGCTCGTCGCGTTCTTCGTGCTCCTCGAGCTCGAGCGGACGTCCTCGAAGATGAAGGAATGGGTCCTTATCATAATGATAATGATGATTGGCCACGTTCTAATGGACCTGTTCGAGGGCGACCCCGTAAAACTTTTCTATCCCCTAAGCGAGCAGGGCTTTACCTACACTTTCAGCATCGACTTCTTCGGGACCAGGCCGATCTCGACGCCCGGCATCCTCCTCTCAATCTACGCGCTCATCCTCTTCCTCGTCATTTTCGTCGAGGACATCGTGTATTACGCGCAGGACCGCCACGAGTCAGTGAAGAAGGCGTTCCGCGACAGCATGAACGATTTGTTCTGGAAATAAGAAAGAAAAAGTAGAAATAGATGTTTATACTCTTACTACTTTGACCTTATCTTTACTGCCATTACCATTAGGTACAAACCCATACAAAAGTTTTGATTTTGTGCTGTCGAACCCGCTTATCAATTTTGTTTCCGATGGCTTTCTGCTCATTTCAGTCTCCTCAAGTTTCCTAAGTGATTTGTTTGCAGCGTCGATGACTCTTGCGTCTTTGTCATTCAATAATTGCCCCAGCGTAACCTTTGCAGAGCTCCCCACTTTGAAAAGTTCTTCTGCAGTCACTACCCTTACTTCCGGATTTGAATGCTTTAACAACAACTCGAGAAGATAATGCATACCGGAATTTCCTGCAATAATTCTTGCGCCTTCTGCCTGTACTTTGGAAACATTGCTGCCAAGTTTCTCCATGGCCCCCGTGGACAAAACCCACGATGCAGACGTCTTAATTTCCGTACCTACTGCCGTGTTGTTCATCCAAACCCCCCGGATGGTCTTGTAGCCATCCAGCTAACCCGCGTTTGTGTTATGTCGCCTTGCATCCAATCCAAATTGAATGCTGAATTCGATTAAAGTAGAGAAATTATTCTCGGACAGCAGTTTAATAAACCTTAATCCGCCCGTCGAAAATCCACATTTTTGTACATACGACAGGGCGCGAAGAAATATTTTTTAATATGGCGGTTCTAAATAGCCTTTTGGTGGTTCTGGGGGCTCTCTTTCTGCTAAACTGCTACCATTTCTTCAGAATCATCCGCGTGTCAGTGTTGTGCACGTGCTTCAGATGGCGGATTTTATCCAGCGTGTCGTTCAGTTTCTCCGCGCTGTCCGCGTAAAAGATGACCGCGAGGTCGAAATTCCCAGTTATCTCATAAACGCGCTCAACACCCTCAAGTTTCATTATCTCGTGCGAGACGACTTTCGTGGGAACCGCTGGGTCAACTGCCACTAGCGAGACCGCGCCCACGCCCAGACTCTCCTCAAGCTCGACCGTGAATCTCCTTATCACGCCTTCCGCGCGCAGTTTCGTTATCCTCTTTCGCACGGATGCCTCGGAAACTCGGAGCGCCTTCGCCATCTTCACATTAGGTGTAGACGAATCCTTTGTTAAAATTTCCAGAATGCGCCTGTCGCGTTCGTCCATGCAACCACACCCGCAGAATTACATTTAAATTATCGCGCTTATTTATTAACCTTATGGAACTCGACGAGGCGATAAAAAATAGGCGGAGCGTGCGCGCGTTCGCGAAGAAAGATGTGCCCGAGGGGATGGTGCGCGCGCTCCTCGAGGCCGCAATTCTCGCGCCGTCAGCAGGCAACCTCCAGTCGAGAAAATTCTTAGTGGTACGGAAACAGGATGTTCGCGACGCGCTCGCTGCCGCCGCGCACGGGCAGGATTTCATCTCCGAGGCGCCGGTCGCGCTCGTCGTGTGCGCGGACGCATCAATAGAAAGGAGATACGGCGAGCGGGGGCGCGAGCTTTACTCCATTCTCGACTGCGCTGCTGCGATTGAAAATCTGATGCTCAAGGCGCACGCGCTCGGATTGGGGACGTGCTGGGTGGGCGCGTTTGAGGAAGAAGAAGTTGCGCGCACCCTCAATCTGCCCGCGAATCTAAAGCCAGTCTCAATAGTCCCAATCGGATTTCCGAACGAAAAACCGCGCGCTCCTCCGCGAGTAAAAATAGAAGATGCGGCAAAATTCATCTAGCGAGCCGCTATTTACTCAAATTATCCTCGATCCACTGCTTCAGCGCCTGCTTCGACATCGTGCCGACCGCGGTCTCGACAACTTTCCCATCCTTAAAGAGCATTATCGTCGGTATGCTCAGGACCCCGTATTTCTCAGACAGCGCGCCCTCCTCGTCAATATTTACTTTTGCGAACTTAATTTTTCCCTCAAGCTCCGTTGCTGTCTCCTCGAAAATCGGCGCGAAAACGCGGCAGGGACCGCACCATGGCGCCCAAAAATCCACTACTACGGGCAGTTCGCTTTTCAGCACTTCGCTCTCGAACTCCTTCGCGGTTACCACAAGCATACGAACACCGAAAACTATTCGCGCGAAAAGTTTATAATCTGCTCCCACCCACGTTTAACTATGCGACTGGACACTGCCGGTGTGCTTCACTTGGACGAGTGCAAACTATCGCTGGACTGCGCGCGCACTCGGGACTGCTTCGTCTCGCACGCGCACTCTGACCACACAAGCGCGCTCAGGTATAAAAACAAGAGAATTCTCGCATCCGATGAGACGCTCGCGCTTGCAGGCCGCGGAAATCATTTCGAGCGGCTAGAATTAAACGGCGGCGTCGACTTCGAACTTTTGGAATCGGGCCACATGCTCGGCTCAAAGCAACTTCTCATCCGCGAGAATGGAACCACTTTCGTTTATACTGGCGATTTCCGCCTGCGCGGGGGCCTCACGACAAAGGAGGCAGAGGTCCGCGAGTGCGACATACTTTTGATTGAGGGCACGTACGGAACGCCTGATTCGGTTTTTCCTGCGCGCGAGGAGATTTACGAAAACATCGCGAGCTGGGTGAAAATTAATTTGGAGCGCGGGCGCGTCGTGCTTCTGGGCGGCTATTCAACCGGAAAGGCGCAGGAACTCATAAAACTCCTGAACGAGCGTTGCGGGCTCGCGCCGCTTGTGCACAACCGCATCCACGAAATCTGCTCTGTTTATGATGATTTCGGGGTGAAGCTCGAGCGCGTGCCTCTTGAATCCGAGGAGGCGCGCGAACTCATGGGAAAATCCTTCGCCGCGGTGATGCCGCACCACACCGTGAGTTCTGGGATGGCAGCAAACCTCGGAGAGATTTACGGAAAAAAAGTTGTGTGCGCGCTCGCAACGGGCTGGGCGAACTCGCGCGCATACTCGGTAGACAAAGTTTTCCCGCTCAGCGACCACGCTGATTTTAAACAAATCCTCGAATACGTTGAGCGCGCGTCCCCTAAAAAGATTTTCTGCTGCCACGGGAACGAGGAGGCGCTTGCGCGCGAACTGAGAAAAAGGGGATGGGATGCGCGCGCGATGGATGATGCGCGGGCGCAGATGTTTTTGAACGAGTTCTAGCCGCGGATTCAGATAAACTTGTTCGCGTCCTCTGTTTTTCTTTCCTGCTCGGGCAATTTCATTCTGGGTGGTTGATTTACTTCTTTTGCGTAATCGTTGTACTCCTTAAGCATGTCAAGAGCAATTCCGTTCTTATTCGTAACGCAGCCTTCAAATTTGCCACTCGCCTCTTTATCTAGCAGGAGTCGCTCCATGTCGAAAAAAAAGTTATACCTTGCTTGTGCGAGTCTATACAGTGCAGTCATACGTTCCTTGGTCGTGTTTTCGTTTATGTCCTTATCATATTCTTGCTTTGCTTTAGAATAAGCGTTCTGGGCTTCTTTCATCTTATCGTATTTTTCCACTGTGGTTTTGGCCTGTTCGTTTATATTTTTTATATCGTTTTTCCATTTTATTTTCTGCAATCCACCAAAAATACCCGCGGTTTTTCCCTCGGTTTTCAAAGGATCCTTTTCTGGAAAATGTTTCGTCTCGATAGCAGGTTGAACCATTCCACCCATGAACATCACCGATAAACTATGCATTTTGAGATTTAAATACCCGCGCCTTCCGTTAGCGCGCCCCTAATTTACCTACTTCCCGCACGCCTTCTTGAGCGCGTGCAAGATGCTCTCGTTTATCGCGAACTCGAGCGTGTGCTTGCTCCCCATCACGTCGTACGCGACCATGTGCGCCTCCATCTTCCCCAAATTCAGCCGCCTTCCTATGGTGATGGACTCCACGTAGTTGAACGGGCTCTGGAACGAATCGTTCGATTTCACGATTAGCCCGTTCTCGCACACGAGAATCTCGCCCTCCTTCGGTTCTTTCAGGTTGTAAAGTATCGGCATCCTTTCCTTTTGTTTTCCTATGAGTTCGTTGCTCATTTTTTCACCCTCTTGTTTCGCCCCTCAAAGCGCTATTTTCAAGTTCAATTCCCTTCTCAGTTCCCGGTACCTGTTCCTAATCGTAACTTCCGTGACTCCGGCGACGTCCGCGACCTCCTTCTGCGTCCTCCTCTCGCCTGCCATCGCGCTCGCGATGTAAACCGCAGCAGCGGCAACACCGGTCGGCCCCCGGCCCGAAATCAACCCCTTGCTTATTGATTTTTTAAGAAGTTCTATGGCCTTCTCCTGCACCTTTCCGCTCAGTTTGAGCGCGGACGTGAACCTCGGGACGTAGTGCGTGGGGTCAGTAAGCGGCACGTGGAGTTCGAGTTCGTGAGAGATGAACCGGTATGTCCTCCCTATCTCCTTCTTCTCCATGCCTGAAACCTCTGCAATCTCGTTGAGCGTGCGCGGTATTCCGTACTCCCTGCATATTGCGTAGAGAACTGCAGCAACAACGCTCTCAATAAGCCTTCCTCTTATAAGCCCTTTTTCTATGCACTTTCTGTAAAGAAGCGCCGATGCCTCGCGTATGCTGTCTGGAAGCCCTAGATATGAGGCAATTCTGTCCAGTTCGCTTAGCGCGATCGCCAGATTTCGCTCCATGGAGCTCGCTATGCTAGCGCGTTTGTGCCACTTGCGCATCCTGTAGAGCTGCGCCTGTTTTTTCGATGATATCTTCGCGCCCCGTATATCCCTGTTGTACTGGTCTATCTACGTCACGAGCCCCTTGTTCGGCCTCATGTATTTGATGGGCGCGCCCCCCCTCGCGCGCTTCTCCCGCTGCTCCGAGTCAAAAGCCCTCCACTCCGGACCGGCGTCCATAACATTATCCGCAACAATCAAGCCGCAGTTCGCGCAAACTATCTCGCCCTTCTCGTAATCGCGGTTTAATTTTTTGCTCCCGCATTCGGGACATTTTTCTTCCGGCATATGATAACCCCCCAACAGTACGAGAAATATACCCCAATCCACCTACCGAAATCTTTTTAAATTTATGTGCAAAGGTATTTAAATCTTTCTCCTGCCCTC
>CAZWEI010000011.1:0-25250 GCA_964632135.1 Microcaldota archaeon | reverse complement strand
CTCTTCGCTGAAATTCCTCGCCTCGCCGCGCATTTTCACCCTGCTGAAAAGAGGCACCTGCGCGTCCCCGTGCTCCCCAATCACGAGCGCGTCTATTTTAGATTTTGGAACGCGCAGCATCCGCGAAAGAACAAGTTTGAAGCGCGCGGTGTCCAACTGCCCGCCCGACCCGATAACGCGCTCGCGCGGAAATCCGGAATGCTTGAACGCGACGTAATTCATCACGTCCATCGGGTTCGTAACAGTTATGAGGATTGAATTCGGCGCGTGCTTCGCGACCTCGCGCGCAACGTTCGCGATTATTTTCGCGTTTATCTCAACCAACTCGAGCCTGCTCTTTATCTCGGGCGTGCGCGGCTTCCCCGCAGTTAAAATCACAATATCCGAATCCTTCAAATTTTCATAACCAAATTTCGCGCGCGTCTTTAGCCTGCTGAGCGCGAGCGCCTGCATCACGTCCTCTGCCTGCCCTTCCGCCATCTCAGGAATAACATCTACGAACACCAACTCGCTGCACATATTTCTCTGCGCGAGCGCGAACCCGAAAAGCCCGCCCAGTCGCCCAGAGCCGATTATTCCTATTTTCAATTTCTGCGCGCGCATTACTTCACCTCGTATAAACATTATTCTTCAGCAACAGCGACCTCTTTCTCTTCCTCCCTTATTCTCCTCTTTCTCGCCTTCTTTTTAATATACTGCTGCGCGCGCGCAGCGAGCCCAGCCGCGCCCTCGTCGTCGATTGTTTTCTTTATGCGCGCGACGTCGTGCCCCTTCTCGCGCTCGATATCCTTCAGCACGTCTATTGCGAGGCGCTTGCGCGCGTATATGTCAGGCTCGACGCTTTTCAGCATCTCGGAAACCTGCTGTAAGAACCGCAGCCAGCAAACCATAACATAACCCCCAAAATTAAATTATCCTAAAGCTAAAGCCGCCGCTCACCCGTTTTCTTTGCTCAACTTCTAATCGCTTTTCATCTTCGGCTATTATCTCGCACAATCGCTGCGCCCTGTCCTTCAGCTTCTGGAAGTCCAGTGCCTTGCGTTCTAAGAGGACTATCAAGTCGAGGTAGACGGTTTTCATAAAGAGTCCAATAAAATCGGATGTAGCATAATCGTAGGTACTCATCGCGTACCCATCCTTGCATTCTCCAAATTTATTAACCGCGGCTTCCTTCCCCAGGTTAAATGTGTTTAGTTTTTTCAAAAGTTCTTTTCGTTTAAGCATTGTCTCGCCGACGACCGCGTACGCCATCACTATAACGCTTGCGACCCAGGGATTCCTCTCTTTCTCGAAAGCGTTCCAAAGTGCATCAAGGGCTTCCTTATCGTAGGCGTTCATCGCGCCGATCGCGCCCTCTGCCCTCTGCGCAGGGCTTTTGCTTTCTAGTTTTAGTTTATTTTCTAATCCTTTTAGTTTGGAAAATTCGTTTGTGTCGCTAAGGCTAACTGTGTGGGGTATTTTAATGAGCGTTTCAACATGCTGCTTTCCTTCTTTGCCGCCGCCTTTGTAAGAAGGATATCTGGTGCGTACTTGTCTTATCATCTCGGTTACCCTTTCGCGACGCCCATCGGAACCAGTTTCGCGACGATTTTCGAGATGCCCGCGAGCGCGACGCTCTCAACGACCTCTTCAACGTTCTTGTACGCGCCAGGCGCCTCCTCTGCAATCAGCTCCCCGCTCGTCGCGCGAATCGAGATTCCCCTTTCCTCCAACTCGCTCTTCACCTTCTGCCCGCTGTACGTGCGTGTCGCCTCGCTCCTGCTCATCACGCGTCCGCTTCCGTGGCACGTGGAGCCGAACGCCTCCCTCATCGCGCCCTCTGTCCCCGCGAGCACATAGGAGGAAGTTCCCATGCTTCCAGGAATGAGAACAGGCTGGCCCACGCTCCTGTAGATTTGCGGGACCTCCTCGCGGCCTGCCGCGAATGCGCGCGTCGCGCCCTTCCTGTGAACGCACAATTTCATTCGCTTTCCCTCAACGTCGTGCTCCTCGAACTTCGCGATGTTGTGGCACACGTCGTACATAACCTTCATCCCGAGCGCGTCCGCGGACTTCTTGAAAACGTCCTCGAACGTCTCGCGAATCCAGTGCGTCATCACCTGCCGGTTGCAGAACGCGTAATTCACTGCTGAGAACATCGCGCCCACGTAATCGTTCGCCTCCTTTGAGCCGAGCGGCGCGCAGCACAACTCGCGGTCAGGAAGGTTGATTTTGTATTTCGCGGACGCGGAAAGCATCACGCGGATGTAATCATCGCACACCTGGTGCCCGTATCCGCGCGAGCCGCAGTGAAGCATAACGACGGCCTGCCCCTTGTAAAGCCCGAACGCCTTCGCCACCTCCTCGTCCACGAGCTCCTCGACGCGCTGAACTTCCAGGAAATGGTTTCCCGCGCCGAGCGTTCCGAACTGGGGCCCGCCCCTTTTCTTCGCCATCGGGCTCGCCTTTGATGGGTCCGCGCCCTTCATGCACCCATTTTCTTCGATGCGCGTGGCGTCCTCCTCCCACCCATATCCTTTCTTTATCGCCCAGAGCGCGCCCTCGCGAACGGCTTCCTCCAACTCGCGCTCGTTCAGCCTGATTTTTCCCTTGCTTCCAACCCCTGAAGGAACGTTCTGGAAAAGTTTATTCATCAACTCTGGAATTTTCGGCTTCACCTCGTCCGCGAGCATGTTCGTGAGAATAAGCCGCACCCCGCAATTTGAAACAACAACCCCGTTCGCGATGAAGTTGTGCGTCTCCTCGATGGAAAAATCATAAACCTCGCCGGAGTATGGAACCTCTTCTATTTTCGCAATCTCGTCGAAAAGGACTCCGCGCAGCTCAATCTCATCAAGCATTCTTTTCCTGAAAGAATTGAAAGATTCGAACTTCTGGTTTATGCGCTGGCCTGCCTTTTCGTAATACGCACGCTCGATGAACCTCGCGTTCGCAATCTCGGAGCAGAGAAGGCTCTGCGCCTCATGTAATGAAAGCCCTTTCTTCTTGAGCTCGCGCGCCCTCGCCGCTATCTGCGCGCGCTTTTCGGTCAGTTCCGTTTTTCTCAAAATATAGAAGCACGCAATCTCGGCCATTTTTGTCTTTTTAGCCGAATATTCGAAACCAATCTGCTCGTATAATTTCAGGTGGTTCTCCTCATCCCCTGAAATCTCAAGCCGAAGTCGCACGGTTTTTCCCTGCTTATTTTTGTACTCGTCGCGCTGCGCGAGTTTTGTGGTTTTTATCCCAAACTCCTCAAGCAAATTCATCACATCAATTAAAAACGCGCGACCGCTCCCAACATTTTTTTCATTTTTATTCTGCGAGATTATCGGCGAATAGAAACCTGTTTTCGTGTGCGTTGCAGGAGTACTCAATTCCGCTCCGAAGAAACCAGCCAAAAAGAGCCGCTTCACCCACCTCGGAGATTTTTTTATCCACTCGGGCACGCGGAAATCAGATGAGGCTTTTTTCCCAACCGGCATTCCAAGCGAAACAAGCCTCTCTGCGAACTCGCGCGCATAAACGTGAAGCTCGGCGCACTTCGAAGTAAATTCTTTCTTTCCGTATTGCGTTTCTATTGCGTGCCTCCTTTCCCTTTCGAGAACGTGCGTGTGGAAACCAAGCCTCTCAATGTCGTTTTTCATCTCCCGCAAATCCTCAAACCGCCCATATGCGCACGCGCGCAGTTTTCCCTTTGACTCTGTAAGCGCGCCGTCGCCGAGCATATAACCGAATATTTTCGCGTAAATTGCGGTCTCCTCAATCGTTTGCTCGCGCGCAAGAAGCTCGAACTCAACGCCCTCGAAGAAACTAACCCCGATCTCTTCGCCAGAAGTAAGATTACCTGCTTTTTTCATTCCTGCGCGCGTTAGAATCGGGTGATCCTCTGAGCAAATCAAACTCTTTCCGCAGCGAGTCGTGAGCTCCAGCATCTTCTTATCCGCTTTTTTTGAGAGAAATGCAGCTGGCTTCGCTGCTCCAAGCTTATTGCTTGAAAGCGAGCAAACCGAGAGAGCGCTTCCCAAGACACTCACCAGATAATTTCCGGAAACATCAAACGAGCGGAACTGCTCTGCGAACTTCTCCATCGGCATCGTAAATCCAAACTCGGTCAAAACGCGCGAGTCTCCGTCGATGCAGTTGATATCATAGCCGACACCGCCCGGTGAAATCACGCCGCCGTCGGCCTCGCTGAAACCCGCGACTCCGCCAATAGGGAACCCGTAGCCCTCGTGCCCGTCAGGCATCACGAGCGAGGAGCGCACGATTCCCGGCAAACACGCGACGTTCTGCGCCTGCGTGAACGTGCGGTCGCGCTTCATCCTCTCGACGATTGATTTGATACCGTAAACGGTAACGGGCACGCGCATGTTCCCGCTCTTTGAAATTTCCCAGCGCGCGCTTCCCGCTTCCTTCAGTTCAACCATATTTTCACCCGCGGGAATAGGTAAGACGAGAAGTTATTTAAGAGTATTCGAATCGCCGGAGTTTGACGTGTTCGGCACCGGACGAACCGACGGGTATTTATATAGGAAACTGCATAACAATATGTTTATGAGCGAGCAGCAGCTATGGGCGGGTATAAAGGAGAAGCATGGGAAATTTCCTAAAGTATTTCCTAGGACTTGGCGTTGCAGTGGTACGTCTCAGACCAGGCCGATTAATTTTTTGAACGAGAAGAGAGTAGTGGATGACTTTGAAGCATGCACGCCTCCGAACAAACCGTGGTCAATATTTTTGGGACGCGCGACTGAAAAATGTTTGGAGATACGCGAGGCTTGGAATAAAGACAAAATGAATGAATTGGACGCGCTTTACTTGCATGAAACTGAGATATTAAGAAAGCTAGTAAAACACGTTTTGGCACAAAAAGACGGATACGTTATTTTTGAGGAAAGCGGGACTTCGGCGCTTGCCCTTATCTACAACATGTTGGGCATAGGAAACGGAAGTAAAGTCATCACGACATCAACGGGTTGGTATTACTCCTCAGTCGTGTTTGGAGGAGAAGACCCAAATAGTTATCCGGAGCAATATCTGACCTTGCCGAACTTCAGGCTTTTTTCAAAACCCGAGATTGTAATTGGCGGGGGAAAAGATGTTGACGTTATTTACGTCAGTACCTACAAAGGTGATAACGTCCCGCGAAAAGATGAGGAAATCCTGAAGGATTTGGAACGCGAGATCGCGGATAGAAATGTGCGCTTTGTTTTGTTTCCGTATGCGACCCGGGAGGGCAGGATACTTCCAGTCAGGGAAGTTGGCGAGATTATTCGCAAGGAAAATCTAAAGCGACTCAATGGCGAGAAGATTTATTACGCGGTCGATGCAGTACAGTCGTTTGGAAAGATGGATTTTGAATCCCACCGCATGCCATTAGATTACTGCGATTTCTTTTATATCACCAGCTCAAAGGCGCTCGGCGCTGTTCAGGTTACATCCATAATACTCACAAAAGAATCAACTGTAGAAAAGCTGCTTCCAAATCTTCTCGATTCGGGTTTCTCCGCATATCTCAGGTACTATCAGTTCCCACCCGGCGAGATCGCAGAGAGAATCAAGCAAGCGCTTAAGAAGAACAAGATTGTCGTGTCTCTCCCGGAACTCACGGCAATGAGTGCCGCAATGTCAGTTTTTTTCGGCTGCAAATACGACGGGGACGCGCGGATGGCGAATCCTAAAGACGCGCTCGCGCTCAGCGAGGAACAAATGAGCCAGAACGTCGCAGCAAACCTGAGGAGATCAAAAGACCAAGCTGACAAACTGCGAACGGCGTTGCGCGAGATGTCGAAGCGGAAGAAAATTTCTCTTGTTGAGAATGGTGAGGGTGTGAATTTTTGTGACTCTGTTTTGAGGGTTGTTCCAACAGAACCCAATCCTCTGATTCTTCGCGCGAGATTGAAGGATGATGGCATTATAGTCGGCTTTGTGCATCTTGACCACATGAAAAAGGGAGAAACGCTGTCGGTACCATACCGACGGGGCGTGCTAAGAGTGGGTCTTCCATGGTATACCGAACTGTCTACGGAAAATCTTATGCGCTCCTTTGAGAAGCACGCTGCCGACAGGTAGGGGCGCGCGCCAGCGAGCATTTTATAAACCTGAAGATTGAAATTAACCCAATGTCCCGAGAGGTAATACCGTGAGAATTTTGACAATTCACGCGGACTTCGTGGAATTCGAGCCGCTCCAGAAGGCGCTCAAGAGCGCGGAAGAGGTAGCCGAGGGCAAAGGGAAGAAGCGCGTCGAGGAATGCCTGGTCGTTTTCAGCGCCGTGGAGAAGGTTGACGAGGAGAACGCGAGCGTGATTGCAGAACTAACCGCGCGCGAGGTCGCGAACGTCGCGGAGACCGTGAAGTGCAACCGCATTGTGCTTTATCCCTGGGTTCATCTTACTTCAACTCCTTCCAAACCGGATGTGGCGCTCGATGTCCTGAAGAGGTGCGAGAAAATCCTTAAGAAGAATTTCGAGGTCGAGCGCGCGCCATTTGGCTGGTACAAATCCTTTGATATCAAGTGCAAGGGGCATCCTCTCAGCGAACTCTCGCGCGAGATAAAGGCAGAGGAAATCAACGAGGGGAAGGTTCACAAAATTGAGATAGAGGAGCAGATGGAGGAGGAAGAGAAAAAGGGCGAGGCGCTCGCGCCAGTCTCCGAGTCCCTTAAATTGGAGGAGCAGGTGAAGAGCAGGTATTACATACTCACGCCCAAAGGAGAAATGTTCCCTGCGGACGAGTTCAACTACAAGCAGTACGTGAATTTGAAGAAGTTCGCGGATTATGAGATTAGGAAGGTGCGCGCGTACGCAGTGGAGCCGCCGCACATAAAACTCATGAAGGAGCACGACATCGCTGACTTCGAGCCAGGAAGCGATTCGGGAAATTTCAGGTGGTACCCGAATGGGAGATTGATTAAGAAACTTCTCGAGCGCACTATCACGAAATACTGCACTGACTACGGCGCGATGGAGGTCGAAACCCCAATCATGTATGATTATGAGCACCCCTCGCTGAAGAAATACCTCAACCGCTTCCCCGCGCGCCAGTACATCGTGAAATCCGAGAACAAGAACTTCTTCCTCAGGTTCGCGGCGTGCTTCGGGCAGTTCCTCATCACGCACGACATGGTGATTTCGTACAAGGATTTGCCCCTGAAGATGTTCGAACTTACTCGCTATTCCTTCAGGAGGGAGCAGAGCGGCGAGCTCGCGGGGCTGAAGAGGGTGCGCGCGCTCACGATGCCGGATATGCACACTTTGTGCGCGGACGTGGAGCAGGCAAAAAGTGAGTTCAAGAATCAGTTTCTGAAGTGCAAGGAGTGGATGGAACTGCTCGGGCTCGAGTTCGAGACAGGATTCCGAATTGAGAAGGAATTTTTCAAGAAAAATAAGGAGTGGTATCTGGAGATGGTGCGCGCCATCGACAGGCCGGTCATGCTCGAGATTTTCGACGTGAGGTACGCGTATTTCATAACCAAATTTGAATTCAACTTCGTCGACGCGCTGGACAAGGCGAGCGCGCTCGCGACCGTGCAAATTGACGTTGAGAACGCGGACACGTATGATTTGAATTACGTTGACGAGAAGGGGAAGAAGAGAAGGCCCGTGATTCTGCACGCGTCCATAAGCGGGAGCATCGAGCGCGTGGTGTATGCGCTGCTCGAGCGCGAGGCGATGAACATGAAGCACGGGAAGCGCGCGCTCCTTCCAATCTGGCTAAGCCCCACGCAAATTAGAATAGTGCCAATTTCGGATAAGCATACGGAGTTCGCGGAAAGCCTTCTGAAAGAATTGCGCGCGAGGCGCGTGCGCGCGGACATTGATGATAGGGGGGAAACGCTGCAGAAGAAGGTGCGCGACGGCGAAAAGGAATGGGTTCCGTTCATCGCGGTCATCGGCGACAGGGAGTTGGAAAGCAAGAAATTGAGCGTGAGGGTGCGCACGAGCGGGGAGAGCAAGGAGATGGACGCAAATGAACTCGCGCAAATTGTTGAAAAGGAGAACGGGGAGAAGCCTTTCGAGCCCTTGACGCTTCCTGACCACCTAAGCAGAAGGCCGTTATTCTAATATTCTAATTTTATTTTAGACCGAGCGCTGCCTTGAGTTTCTCCCTATCGAATCCAACAATTATCTTTCCATCAATATCGAGAACAGGAACGCCCATTTGCCCGCTCTTCTGCACCATCTCCTGCGCTGCCGCGTGGTCGCGCCCAACATCAACATCATTGTAGGAAATTTTATTCTCGTCGAGAAACCTCTTCGCCATGTGGCAGTAGGGACACGTTTGGGTGGAATAAACTTTCACGTTTTTCGCGCTGGGCATGAACATCACCTAGTAGCTCTTAACAAACCTCATTTAAAAAATACTCGTGAAGGCGCGCATCCTCAGTGAGTTCCGGGTGAAAGGAGGTCGTGAGGAAGTTGTTTTGGCGCGCGGCGACGATGAATTTCCCGTGGCGCGCGAGCGCCTCGCATTTTCCGTAAATCTCCTCAATCCCCGGCGCGCGTATAAACACGCACGGGAAATCCGCTATATCCCCAATGTTAAGATGAACCTCGAACGACTCGCGCTGGCGTCCGAACGCGTTGCGCGTTATTTTCATGTCCATGAGCCCAAGGAGTTTTTGTTTCGTTTTCTTCACCTGCGCGTCTCCCTTTTTCGCGAGCAAAATTAAGCCCGCGCACGTGCCGAAAATTGGAAGCCCTCCCTCGCCCAATTCCTTCACGCGCGCAAAAAGCCTGCTCTCGAGGAGGAGCCTGCTGATTGTCGTTGACTCACCGCCTGGAATAATGAGCGCGCTCACCATCTCCAACTCCTCTGGCCCGCGCACCCATAATGGATTCGCATTGAGCTTCGCCAGCATATGAATGTGCTCGCTTACCGCACCCTGAACGCCTATTACTCCTACTCGCATGAAAATCGATAAGTTATTGGAGAAAAAGGAATAAAACCTATCTCTTCCTGCCCTTCTTCGCTGGCGCGGGAGCGATTGGCGGCTCTATGGGCTTGCGCATTTTCATATAAGCGAACAGCAGCAGGAGCAGAATTAGAATGAGCGCCGCGCAAAGCGGGGCGTTGGCTGCGAAGAGCAGGGCTGTTGCTGGTGAAGGCGCGCGAGCCGTTTCGTTTTCAAAGGTTAAAGTGTTGTTCGTGGATGGCCGTGGAATGGGAGCAGGGGTTGGCGGTGCAGGCGGAAGCGAGATTTCTGTTGAGACAAAGTCCCTTAGGATGTGGTTGGGTACGATGTAATCGTATGTACCGAGCTCGTCCGCAGTGTACGAGCCCTCTCCGCTCTCGTTTGTTATGATTGTTATTCGGTTGCCTGAAGGCGTTACCGCGAGTACCGTTTCATTCGGGAGCGCCGTCCCATTGTCCAGCATCAACTTTACTACAATTTCCGCGCCCAGATACGCTGATGGGGGAACGTCGAGAACGACAACGTCTGGTGTCTCGGGTTGAGGTGCTGCAGGCTCCTCTTTTGGAGGCGCTGGCGAGGATGCCGGAGGCGAGCTGTAGCCCCCGCCGCCCCCTCCTCCGCCTCCTCCGCCTCCACCAGTGATAACAACTGGCGGCGGTGTCGTGGATGTGATGAACGAACTCTCGCTGGAGTTCGCGCAGTTATCTATGTAGCAGCTTTGAACGATGTAATAATAAGTCGTGCCCTCTGCCAAACCCGAGAGCGGGAGCGCGTGCCACGTGACGTTATCCGCGCCGGTTGCGTTGCCCGCGTAAACTGATGGCGACGTCCCGTAGAAAACTGTTGAGGTGCTGTTTATGTCAGTGTTCCAGGTGATGAGCGCGCTCGAGGTCGTGATTGAGGAGGCGGACACGTTGTAGATGAACGGAACAATAATCACTGTGACATTAACGTAAACGTATTTCGTTTGCGCGCCCGCGGCTGAGAATGAAATCTCCACCCAGTAAGTTCCACTTGTCAGCGCGCTCGTGTTGAACGAAACGATTATCTCGCTCGCGTTTCCAACGGCGAGGGTTTCCGGGCAGTTGAGGATTACCGCCCAGGACTCGTTCGATGAGCAGGTTATGTTCGTGAGGTTCTGGTTTCCTGTGTTGTTCATCGCGTATATCCTGTTCGTGACGCTCTCGTTGTAGTTGGGCGCTGTGAAGGAATCGTTCGCCGGCGAGAGCTCGAAGTCGTAAATAATTGTTGCTGGTGCGTAAACTGCAACAGAAATGTATGCGCTCGCGCTCGCGTTCTCGGTTGAGAAATTCAGCGAAACGTTGTATGCCGCGCTCTCGAGCGAGGATGTGTCGACTTGAACTATTACGGTTGCATTTCCCCCTGTCCCGAGCAAGGGCGGGCAGTCGAAAACTGTCGCCCAGGAAGCATCAGGGGTGCACGTGAAGTTCTCGAGTTCCGTGTTCCCGGTGTTCGTGAGTATGTAAGTTCTGTTCGTAAGCGTGCCTGTTTCATTGGATGCGTTGAATGAGTCTGTTTCAGGCGAGACGGTGAAATTGTAAACTGGTGTGAACGGGGGAACGTATTGCGTTACGTTGATTGAGATGTTGATTTTTCTGGTGACGTTCGCTGCCGAGATTGTTATTGTTGCGTTGTGCTCTCCTGGCGCGAGGTCTGAGGTGCTGAACCTCGCGGTTATCGTTTCCTTGCTTCCGGAGTATAATTTAAACGGGCAGTTGTATACCGTTATCCAGCCGTAGTCTGCAGCGCAGGAGAAGCCCGTGAGTTTCTCTGTTCCTGTGTTCAGAATCTCGTATGTCCTGTTCGTGAGCGTGAAGTTTTCGTTGGACGCGCTGAAGCGGTCCGCCTGCGGCGAGACCGTGAAGTTGTATACGGGGCATGCGCTAACGCTTTGGGTTGCTATGATTGCCAATAGGAGGAAAACTCCCAGTACAGTCTTTATTTTTTGATTAAGATGCATAGGATCAGAGACTACATTTCGCGAGACGAAAAAATAGCCTCGCGCTATATTATCGCTTTTGGAGTATTTAAACGTTTCGAAATGGGTAAACGGACTAGACTCCTCTCACCTGCATCTTCTGGCTTTCAGGGAGCGTCTTTATGTCCGTTCCTTTCATCGGCTCGCCCAAATTTTTCGAGACAGAGAGGAGAACTTTCGGGTCGTTGAAGTGCTTCGTGGCCTCCACAATGGCGCGCGCAAACTTCTCAGGTTTTGAGGATTTGAAAATCCCAGAGCCAACGAAAACTCCGTCCGCGCCCAACTGCATCATCAGCGCGGCGTCAGCAGGCGTGGCAATTCCTCCTGCTGCAAAATTTACCACTGGAAGCCTGTCCATTTCCGCGGTTTTCTTCACGAGTTCGAGGGGCACGCGGTATTCTTTTGCCTTATCAGCGAGGAAGCCGACGCTTCGCTTGCCCTGCACGAGTTCCCCTATCTGCGCGTTCATCTTTTTCATGTGGCGAACCGCTTCGACGACGTTTCCAGTGCCTGGCTCGCCCTTTGTGCGTATCATCGCAGCGCCCTCGTTAATTCTTCGCAGCGCCTCGCCGAGGTCGCGCGCCCCGCACACGAACGGAATCGTGAATTTCTTTTTTTCTATGTGGCTCTCCTCGTCCGCAGGCGTGAGCACCTCGCTCTCGTCGACCATGTCCACGCCGAGTGCCTGTAGAACTTGAGCCTCTGCGAAATGCCCTATCCTGCATTTCGCCATAACAGGAATAGTAACCGTCTTGCAAATTTTCTCGATTATTGCGGGGTCTGCCATGCGCGCGACGCCCCCGTGCGCGCGGATATCCGCAGGGACAGCGTGAAGCGCCATCACCGCGACCGCGCCTGCCCTCTCCGCAATTTTCGCCTGCTCAGGGTTCACCACGTCCATTATCACGCCGCCCTTCTGCATGCGCGCGAACCCCTCCTTCAGGCGCGTAGTCCCTAACCTCGGTTTCGTATGTTTCATAAACATCAGCGGGAGAATATGCGCAAATAAATATATAAATTCGCTCGAAAAGCACGCTCGCTTCGCTCGCACGCTGCGCAAGCGCAAGGTATCCGCTCATTCGAGCGAAATATCTCGCGAAGACAACCTTCGCTCGATTAAATTTCTCCCGCGCGCCGTTAATGAGCGTTTCTGCGCGCGCGAAGCATTTATTAAACTTGTAACCAATTTTGGTCATTTTCTGACCGTTTTATTCGATTTCGGGCGCAAGTGTTAATAAAATGCTACGGGAAAACGGATTACTAATTCTGAAATTCACGGAGTCACGGAGGGAAAATTTAGGAAAATGTAAAATTAACGGAATAATTACAGAATAAATTCTGTGGAGAGGTGGGAAGATGGAAGGTGAGGAAGGGAGGAAAGGCAATTTTATCTGGAGAGCTTTTAAAGGAGTTTTAGGATGGATCTATAGCCCTGTGAGAAAGTGGCGTGACGAATTGACGGACTGGCAGATGAGCATTATTGTGCCACCAGTTCAAAAAACGCTCAAGACTGGAAATACGATTTTTATCGGCGCAGTGTACACTTTCGCCCTTGTGTTAGCCACAACCCTTGTCACGAGTTTTGCTTATAATGGCCTGATCAAACATAAAACAGGCCAAGAGTTGAAAGATAGCGCGCACAAAGTTGGAAGCAAAGTGGGCGGAGGAGCGCTTGATGTCGCAAAGGAGGCTGGTGTTGCTGGAGCGACCACGTTGGATTTTGGAAAACAAGCTACTGAAGGGGTGTTTAAAGCCAAGAGCCTTTTAACTGGAACGAAAAAACAAAGCGGCGCAAAAACATCAGGCAAGCAGAACGAAGGAGTTGCGCCGACGGGAAAGCCTGGAGAGCAGCCTGCCCAGAAGAAGAAGGGATTCTTAACGCCATATCCGGACAGATTCAACAAAAATCCGGAAGACACGCTAAGTTTGAACACACCGAGCGACAGCGCACAAAAGGTCGCGATACTGATGAGTAACGTAACGGGCAATAGATTTGTAGTGGGTGAGAAAGCCAAAAAAGTGCAACTCAACTTCGCGCGCGCAGCCTGACTTTTTCTTCTCCTTTCCTTTTTCTGTTTCTTTTTAATTTTATTCTCGCTAACTAGAGGAACGCCGTCACCGAATAAGAGATGAGCGCGAGGAAAATCAAACACATGAGCGCGCTCACGAGAAGGAACGCGGTTCCGAGCGTGCTGAAAATCTGTTTTACCTGCGCCTTGGCGTTCGTGAGGCCTGTCTTCGCCTTCGTGACGCTGGACTTCGCGCTTTTTATGTTGCTGTCAATACCGCTTATCTGCGCGTTCAGGTCCGAGAAAATGGTCGCTGCCCCCCTTAATTGGTTCGCGTTCGCGCCAAGTTGCGTGGCCGTGTTGCGTATCGAATTTATTGCTGAGGAGGGAATCGAAACCTGGGAGGGAAACGCTGCAAACCCGTCCGCGAGAAGGTTGAGCGAGGAGCCCATATTTTCCACTGTGGGCGCGAGGTCGGTGAAAAGTTTTGCCATCTTATCTGTGATGTCGGGGAGCGTGCTCACGGTGCTGGAGACGCTGTCGAAACTCCTTTCAGCGCTTCCCAAACCCGAGACCGCGTTGTCGAGTTGCGTCGTGGTCATGTTCTCGAACGTGGCGAGCATCGGGGAAATCGTGAGATACGCGAAAAGGGTGACCAGGATTCCGGCAGCTCCGAACAAAATGCCCCCGACCGCGAAAATCGTTTTAATCATTTTTGGAAGAGAGCTGAAAATCCCTACTCCGGATTTTGGTTTTGGTGCGTCTTCCTCATATACTGCCATTACAATCCCTCCAATCCGCCTTCGCGTGATTCGCGAGTTTCATGTTCGTGGTGAGCGTGATGTTCGTGTGATTCGTGCGGCGAGTGCTCGTGGTGCTCGTGCGAGCCGTGGTGCTCGTGCTCGGCGTGCTCGTGAGACTCGCGGTGCCAGTGGTGGTGCGGCGGCCTTCCCTTTCTTCCAGAGCCGTAGCCTATGTGATAAGCCCAGTACGCGACTCCGCCGATGATGAGTATGAGGACGAAAAGGCCCCCGTAAACGACCGGTTTCATCGAGTTTATGCGCGCCTCCTCGGAGCTCGCGAGCTTGTTTGCCGTGGCGGCGAGCTCCTTCGCGCGCGCAGGGTCCGCGTAGACCGTGCTCTCGGACTCGCGCGCAAGCGAGCGCGCCTCGTCAAGATTAACCGAGATTAGAATTGACGACTGCGCTTCCGCGCTTTGTATCCTCGCGCGTGCCTCCACGAGCGCGCTGTTCGCGTCGTCAATCTGCGCCATTTTCGCGTTCAGCGCAGCCTGCGCGCTCGCGAGCTTTTCCTTCGCGCGGGTGAGCGAGAGGTTCGCAAGGGGGATGTCGTCGTCCTTGAGGGCAATCTGCGCGTCCGAGATGGCCGAGGTTATGTCGTCAAAGGTCATAAGCTGGTGGTAATCGACCACGAGCGAGTTCATCCGCGAGACCTCGGAATTCAGCGTGCTCGCCTCGAAAGAAAGCGCGGACTTCACCCTCTCGAGGTTCTCGCGCGCGGGCTGTAGGGGCGTCTCGAGCGCGGTTATTTCGTTTTCGAGCTGGCGCACGGCGGTGAGCGCGCCGGTGTAGTTTTTCGCCGCGAGCGCGAGCGTCGTTTCGTTTATCTTCAGTTCCGCGCGCCCGAGGCTCACGTTCAGGCTGTAGTAGGCGAGCGCGGACTTCACCCTGTTGAGTTTCAATTCCTGTGATGCGCGCTGGTTCGTAATCCAGTCGTAAACCCGGTATTCGGCGAGCGCGCTCTTGTTGCCCGCGTCGTTCGAAACAGAGAACGCGAGGCTGAGCGCGGTTGAGTAATCGCCAGAATCATACGCGGCCTGCGCCTCGGACAGCGACGGAACCGAAAGGTCGTCCGTGCGTATTGTTATCCCGCCCGCGGTGTTGAGCATGCTTCGGAGATTGTTTATCGCCGCGTTCGCGCTCGTAATCGCGCTGCCCGCCTCGTTTTTCATCGCCGCCTCGTTCGCAAGTTCGGTGTCCGTGAGGGTGAAAATCTGCACGCGGTTGTTGTTTCTGTCCGCGACGTACATTTTGCTTCCCTGAACGAACACGCTCCGCGGGGAGTCAAACTGCCCTTTTTCGCCGCCATAGGCGCCTATGGCGTCTATGAACGAATAGTTCTTTGCCGAGAATACCGCTATCCTGTTGTTGCTCGAGTCGGCGACGTATATGCGGTCGCTCGTGACCCACAGGTTCCAGGGGGACGCGAGGCGCGCGCTTCCGGAACCCCAGCCGACTCGCGTGATTGGCGTGAAATTTATCGCGTATATCTGGATGCGGTCGTTCAGCGTGTCGGCGATGTATATCCTATCGTCCACGAGCCGCATTCCGGTTGGGTGGTAAAACTGGCCGTCGAGCGAACCGTGGCTTCCGAAATGCGTGATCCACCGCTTCTCGGTCAGGTTGAAAATCTGTATCCTGTCGTTGAACGTGTCGGCGATGTATATCTCGTCCCCGATCACGAAAACCCCGCACGGGTTGTAGAACTGGGTGTACTCGGCTCCGCCGCCGTGCTCGCCGAGGGTCTTCAGGTATCCCCCGTCAATGTCGTAAATCTGTATCCTGTGGTTTTGCGTATCCGAAATGTAGATGCCGCTTGCGTCGACGTATACGCACATCGGGTTCGTGAACTGGCCGTTTTCGCTTCCGACCACTCCTCCGATGGTCCGGATGTATTTGTTGTCAGACGCATTGTATACCTCCACGCGCGAATTTCCGGAATCAACAATGTAGAGTTTCCCGCCATAAACCAGCACGTCGGACGGAAACCTGAATTTGTTCCACGCGCCCTGGTCGGTCCCGTCGATCTTGTCGACATAGGTCGCGGTTATGGCCGCGCGCGCAGTCCACGCGAGAGCAAAAACGAATAACAGCGAAAATAAAAACGGTCGCACGTCTCGCATCCCACCATCCCTCCTCGCGTTGCAGTTCGCAGTATTATTACGGTGATAGATGGATTTTACCAATATATAAAACTATCACATTTGCTTATCGCGTTATTTTCAAAAAATCAAAAACAGAAAGGTTTATAAGAAGAGGGATAAAAATAGAAGTCGTGAGAAAATGGGGGAACTTCCGACCGCCGCGATTGACAGGTTGATAAGAAAAGCGGGCGCCGAGCGGGTGAGCGACGACGCGGCAGAGGCTCTCGGGGAAGTCCTCGAGGAGATAGGAAATAAAATCGCCGCAAAGGCTGCGAAGATAGCGAAGCACTCGAACAGAGTTACGGTGACCGCCGGCGACATAAAATTGGCAAAAGAATAAAAAAGAACAAGACGCTATTTCTGATTGTTTCTTCGGATTATTTCTGGGATTTTACTGCCGCTAGTTGTTTTTCCACTACATCCAACTGCTGCGTCATCTTCTCGAGCGCGCGCCTTATGCCCGCTATCTCGTACCCGATGTTCTGGAGATACACGCGCTCGGAGGGCGCAGGAGGCAGTGGAACGGGCATGGTTGATCTTAGTGCGACGTTCGATGGTGCACCCGGCGCGCTCGTTGCCTTTTTGCTCGCCTTCTCCTCGGCAGCCATCTGCTTTCTCGTCGCGCTTATCCATTTCCTCACGTTGCTGAAGGGCGCGTTCTTCTTGTTTATCGCGATTCGCAATTCGATGAGCATGTCCTTTTTAATCGTCTGGCCCTTCCACTCGCGCAACTTTCTCTTTATGATTTCAATTGTTTTGTCGTCTGCCAACTAATCAGTCCTCCAAAACTGTTCATCAATACGTTCAACTCGCCACAAACTCGGTGCTCAGTATTCTTCTCACACCTTTTTATACCTTTTCTTTACGGAATCGAAAACCGAGGGATTCGAGCTTCCTTACCGCCTTCGGAAGGTCTTTCTCCCTGACTAAAACGTGGTCTGTCGAATACGCGGAAACCGCGAAAATGCTGATTTTCTCGTCCGCGAGCGCCTTGGAAATTTTCGAAAGAAATCCAACCAACCCAAAAGGAAGAACCATGTCGAACGTGATGATTTTCCAATCCCTTTCGACCTCGGTTATTTCCTTGCTCGTTTTCGCTCGAACGTTGGACTCATCAATTATGACTGTAATCTCGTTCTTGTCTCTAATAACTGCGAACGCGCCTGGCAACGCTTTTTTCGCTTTCGCGACCGCGAATTTCCCTTTCCAGACGTAGAATTTTCCTTCCATTTTTTCACTTCTTTTCACTCCTTGTATTCGCTCGCGAGGACTTTTCTTATCGCGCGCGCGGTCTCCTTCCCGATTCCCTCGACTTCCTGAAGTTCGCGCTCGCCCGCGTTTATTATCTTCTCTACGGTTTTGAAGTGCGCGAGGAGGGATTTCGCGCGCTTCGGGCCAACGCCCGGGAGGCATTCAATTAACATCTGCTGCTGCGCCCCGAGCCCGTGCGCGCGCTTGTCTCCCTTCAGCCTTATCTCGCGCTTCTCGCCAAGTTGCTCGCGCTTCGCGATTGCGAAAAGAAGTTCTGCCGTCTTCTCCTCATCTTTTGTGAAAAAGATTGGAATTCCGTAATCAGCAATCAGCGACGCAAGCGCGCCCAGAAGCGCCGGCTTTGCGACGCGCTCCTCGAACCTCTCGCCCTCCACAATAAGAAGCGCGCGCTCGAAATTCCCAATCAAATTTTTCGCCTGCGCGAAAAGCCTTCCGTCAACGATTGAACTCTCGAAGTCCGCGCGCGTCTTCCTCTCCGCGACAACGCGCTCAGAAAGGATGAAATCGCCCACGTTGAGAACGCGCAAATCAACGCGCGCGCCGAACGTCTCGAGCGTTTTCTTTATGCCGCTCGGTGCCTCGCGCTCATCCATGAAAATAAGCACGGAGTCAGGCTCGCGCTCGCTCTTTTCTGAGAATTCCGTGAGCGCGCGCTGTTCGTCCAAAATGACACCGGGAAAAATTTGTGAGAAAAGGTTTAAATAGAAGTTAAGGGATAGTATAACACTGATTCTCCGAGAGCGAGTAATAGGTATAGGTGGGGTTATGGTTGAAGTTTTGACTGTGGAAAAAATAAAAAAAGTAACAGATAAGAAGACGCGTGTTAGAATTCGCAGAGTTGAGAAAGAGGTTCTCACTGGCGGAATGACAACGAGCATTGTTCAAAATGGAATCAAAAAGTTACAAAATGGGGAGTTTCACGAAGCTGCCAAGGAATTCATGCAAGCGCTAAAATCGCAAATGAACGAACTTGAAACGTGCGTTTGGGAAAGAGGAACCTTGGAGAGGAGCAACAGTCCGAAGGCCCTGCGCGAGGCGCTGAAGGATGAGATTGAAACCTGCAACAGAATTCTTGAAGTCCTAAAACCGCTGGAATCGGCGTGCAGAAAGATTGGGGACCCGGAGTCCGTAGGGATAGTATTGGACATGGCGAAGTACGTGAAGGAAAATACCGCCGAGTTGAAAAATAAACTTGCGAAATTGCAAAAAAAGAGCGAGAAATTAAGTGAGGAGTATTCACCTCAAACTTCTTAGGTATTCCTCAATCTCGTCGAAACTTATTCCGCAGCCCGCGAATTTTAATCCGTAGAGCGCGGCCTCGAGCGCGTGCCTTTCCAAATTCTTGTACGGTTTGAAGAACCCGTGCTCGTACGCGACAGCGAGCAGTTCGCTGCTTCTGAAAATATTGAGGTTCGAGGTGAGCGCGCGGAACTGTTTCAGGTAGTTCTCGTTTATCGCTATTTTTCTTCCGAACTCGGATTCCATGTGTGAATGGAGCGCGTACGGGTCCTCTGCGAGAAGGCGCGTGGTACGCTCGTCTATCAGGATGTTGCTCACGCCCAACTCGAGCGCGAGCGCGAGCATCTCTGACTCGCCGTCGTGCATCAGTTTGAGCGGCCTGCTCTCCATGAAAAAGGAGTTGTTCGCGAGCCACTGAACATCTTCCCTTCGCTTGATGATGTCGATTTTCTCCACGGGCACGAGAACGCCCTCGTTGAGCGCCTGCTTCATCCGCACTGCCGCGAGCGTGTGCTCCTTGAGGTTGAGCGGGTGGTCTATGCACTCGTACCTCACGCGCTCAGGAAGAAGGAAATCCCCGCGCATGTGCATCCTGAGCGCGGACAGCATGGGAAGAAAACACGACTCCGTGATTGAGATGAGCGAGCTGCTGTCGCACAGGATGGAGTCGCGCGAATACGCGGGCATGGTATTAGTTAGGGGAGAAGGTATTAGAATTTATTGTTGCCCCTCGTCCCAACCGCTTCATTTCCGCGCGTGCTCGAGTCTGGCGGTTTAGCCGGAAGTGGCTGCGCTCCTCCAGTTCACTTCGCTTTGCCATAGATGAGGTCGTGCGCGGTTTTCGAGAGTTCTTTCCCAAGCACTGCCTTCTGGTAGTCGGGACTCTTGAATGGATTCTCCGTAACTCGCGCAACTCCGCCGTCTATTGCGGCCTGCGCAGCCAATGCAGCGATTACGAAATTCATTTCAGGGGTTATTGGCGGGAGTATGCACTCGCGGTTAAGGTCTTTTCCAATCATGCCGGTCAGCGCGCCAATGGCTGAAAGCACCATCTTGTCGGTTATCTCTTTCGCGAAGACCGCTGATATTCCACTCAGAAATCCTGGAAACACGATGTTGTTGTTGGTCATATTTGGCTCGTATGAACCATTCGCTATCACACCGTTTCTCTCGCGCACTATTTTTCCTATCTCAGCTAAAAGGTCTGGCGGCGTGGGGTTTTCCAAAATGAAAACGATTGGTTTTTCCGCCATTCGGTTTATAGTCTCTGGAGTAATAATTGCCTTCACTGCCTCTGGCCCGGTCGCGGATATGAGTATGCCTGCCCCATCAATTACGCCTTGCGCGTTTATATCCTTACCTTTGATCTTTTTGGGATTAGTCTTTTTTGCGGCTTTTCTCAAATACCAACCCGCTGGACTGCGTATATCCTTCCTTCCTTCGTAAATTACGCCATTTATATCCGTCATGATTATGTTTTCGGGGTTCGCGCCGCACAATAGGAGATATTCCAAAGTTCCTAGGCACGCTGCGCCTGCTCCGTTCAAGACTATTTTAACGTCTTTTATGTCTTTTCCAACGTCCTTCAAGGCGTTGAGAATTGCACCCGCGTTCATAACTGCCGTGCCTTGTTTGTCATCCCACCATACCGGTACTGGAAACTCTAATTTCTTTTGAATCTCCTGCAACCTGTTCAAAAGGTAAAAGCCCTTGCCGCCGGGTAGGCCCTTGCCGGCAGGAATCGTTGAATAATCCTCAAGGTTGTTGAACAGCGGAAAGTTCTCGGCAGTGGCCGCATTCACAAAAACTAGGTCCTCCCATTTCTGAACCTCTTTTTGGAATCTTTTACTGGTGCCCTTGAGAACGGTCTCATCAAACGATTTCTTGAATCCGCTTTTCTTGCGCATGTCTACATCCTCGTTTATCACAAAAGGCAGCGTTGGAGTTCTGCTTCTAAAGGTCCCGTCCGGTTTTGGTTCTATAAGACCGTTCATGGTCAAAAGGGCCTTGCCCTGCGTAAGAAATTTTACGCCGTTATTTTCGAGATCTCCGCATCCGAGTGTCCGCGAACCGTCGCTTGATATCCTGCCGGCAATGAAAGTGAAGAAGTTGGTGAATTCCGGCATTATTTCGCCAAACCTGCTAGTGTCGGCTGCCGTCGGGGTGTAAGCTATACGCCGGTTCTGATCTGTCACTTGTATAGTTGGTTGGACTTCTATCGCGCCTGGCGACCAAGAACCGTCGGGGAAAGTGGTGTGGAAATGAAAAATAAGACCTTCTCTCAACCTAGGTAAAGTCTTTAAGAGTATCTGGGCATCCTTTTTATGTTTCGGCTTTTCGAGGCGCGGGATTTTGTTCTTGAAAAGCTCTATCATCGCGTCAACAGATTGTTCGATATATTTTGCTTTGTTAAATTGTTTGTCAAGCGAAGAAAGGTTAACGGAGAATTCGTCGTATAATGGCGTATGGGTAGTGGAAAAAATTCCTCTTCGCATAAGACTGTGTCCCATCGCTGCGAGAGCCATTTGTTCCGATATGTCAAGGGTAGGTCCTTTTTTCTTTAGTCGTCCTTTGTTCTTCAAAAGAAGCTGCTGCGCATACCCATCCATCCCGCCCATCCAAACCAACTCCAAGGGCTCGCGCCCTTTAAGCGTGACGACAGGGGTGACAAAACGAAAGGACGTGGTGAACCCAGGCCAAACTACGCTAGGCTAGGGTTTTAAAATTTAACCGCGCTAACGGCGGTTAACGGTGTTAATGTAACGAATAAGCGTTATTATATGGGTAATATTTATATAACTATAACCGCGCGTAGGATTAGGTTTATATGCGTATCTAATTGAAATGCGCGCGAACTACTTCCCGTGGCCCTTTTCTTTTTCTTTTCCTGCGAGCGAGAGAGACATTAGGGCATGGAATGATGTTTCTTTTCCATCATCGCTTTGAGCCATAAACACGCCCGTTGTTCGGCCTAGTCCGACTACCAAACATCCATAAGTGGATTTGGGTCCTAACTCGTAGCCAACCTCGAAACCATACCTGTTTTTGCCTCTATTGCGGACAATCATCTTTCCAACTCCCAACCCGACATTGTCTGATTCTGTGTCCCCGAACAGGCTGGCATATCCAATTGGAACAGATAGGGTGCCAGAGAAGACCCACTTGCCGTCCATTGTTTTTTGATACATGTTAAAACGAGTAGCGCTCACCTCGAACGGCTCCCGTTTTATTTTTACCCCGATGTCTCCATCCCAAACGCTTTTTCCATCAATGTGGATTTTCCTCCCGCGACCCACGAGGAAATCAAAATCGCCTATAGAAGCGAGGATGGGTCTCACGCCTACTGAAATGGTGTAGTCTCCGATTGTGGTGTTGCTCGTGATGGCGAATTTGGCGAATTTACTTTCCGGAACAGTGTTGCACTTCGTTTCTCCAATAAGCGCCATTAAGGTTAGGCGTGTCGTCGTGCCGCCGACTCGGATTTGAGGTGGTAATTGATATGTTCCGCCTAATTCACCGACAAAAAACGGCCCTTCCCCTTTCATGCCTTCTATGTGCGGAGTAAACATGGCGTATGAAAAAACAGAAGATTTGTTATAGAAAGGAGGCGGCTTCGCCTCTGCCTTCTTCGGGAAGGCGGTCAGTGTGAGCGCGAGGAAAACTACTGCCGTCGCGGTCCCGAGAGCGTAGTAGAGGATGTTGTTAAAATTCTCTTTAATTTTATTTTTGATTTTCTCTTTGATTTTTCTAAATATGGATTGCGGTTCTGGAAAATTGAAAGCGCCTGCTTGGTTTTTCATTAATAATTCGTCTCGCGTTTGAGATTGTGCAGAAGGAGTTAATTCGCGCGGCTTCTTTGCGAGATTGAGGTGCATACCAAATAATATGATGGAGATAATTTATAATATTTATTCACGCCGTTAATCGAAAATCTTCCTCACGTCTTTCAGGCGCGCGACCATTGATTTTGTTTTGCCCGCGCGGTCGAACATCAGCGTCTTGCCCGCGTAATCGATGACGTCGCGCTTGTCCGCGCCAGCGAACTCGACCGCGCTGCTGAGCGAGAACCCCTGCGCGTACAGGGTGGAGGCGACCTTTATCCTCGCCTTGTCGAATATGTTGCGGATGTACCTGCTCTTCCTCTCGTCGAGGCTCTCCATGAGGCCGCGCACGTCATTAAGAGTGGCGTCGAACTCGCTTGTTCTGCCTTCTTTCGCGAAGGAAACGCACGCGCGCAGTTTATCCGAGACAACGCGGGTGAATTCGTCCTTCTTTTTGTAATCGACGTAGTGCGTCTTCTCCAGAATCTTGGAAAGCGCGTAAGAGGTGAGCGCGAGCGAGAGCATCTGCCTGTTTTCGTCCACTGCGGTTGAAGCCGCGCACCTGTTGCTCGCTTTCCGCAAACGGTTGATGTCGCGCTTCCTGAACGCCTCGTGGATTTCGGAGATTGCTTCAAACAGCGAGTAGGGCATCAAAAACACCTGAGGGGGTTTCGCATCCATTCAATTTAAATCTTTGGTTTTCGCGCTGGAAATTGGTGAAAGGAGCACGGGACGCGCCCGGAATTTGGAAAAAGAACGCTTAACGCCGTTATTTCTGGAAACCGCCAGCGCGCGAGCCTCTGTTGCACGAGTCATGAAAAGGTTTATAAACAGTCATGATACAATCATGACTACAACTCGAGACCGAGGGTGCTCGAATGAGCGACACTAGTAACGAAAAAAGAGTTTATAAACCTAACGCAGAAAGCCAGGGCGGGTTGGACAAGAATATTGAGTACGTGGAGCGCGAGGTCGGCGCAATCACGAACGAGCTCGAGAGGGAAATAAAGAAATTGAAGGACCCGACCGTGCACGCGGGAATAATGTACAGCGTCGTGCGCGAGCGCGAGACGACGAACGCGATCCTCCGCGAAATCAACGTGAAACTCGAGAAACTGCATACGCTTGAGGAGCGCGTGAAGAAACTCGAGGAAAGCGTTGCGCGCGCGCCGAAAAGGGAATTCATGCTTGCAGAGGTTGATGAGGAGATTGTAAAGTTCGTGCGCGGGCGCGGAAGGGCCTGCGCTGAGGACGTGCAGCACGCGTTAAATTACAAGGGAAGGAACGCGGCAAGCGCGCGCCTCAATAAACTGTTCGAGAACGGGGTTCTCGAGAAGAGGCAGGCTGGAAGGAAAGTGTATTACATCGCGAAAACGTCCTGAGGACGTTTTCGAAAATCAAATCAGACCTACGGGAAGGTTATGCTGGCAAGGCGACCTATCTTTGTAGGGTAGGGGGGCGTTCGGCCATAATTCACCTCCCACGCCAAAGCGTGGTTACTATGTTCTTACCCCCTCTACCCTCAATATTTCTACATTGCGAAACGCGCGCAACGGAATCATGAAAAAATCAAAATCAAATCACGGTTAAATCACGGGCTCGGGATGGTGGCATCATGAGGGTGACGAAACTCGGCAAAACTGAAAACAAGGCGTGCGACATGTGCAGGGTCAGGCGCGCGCGCTTCAGAATTAGTGATGACGAGTTGGGCGCGCTCAACATGTGCGAGCAGTGCAACGAGGTGCTCCACGACTCGAGCCTCACGCAGACGCGCATACATCTCGAGTACGAACCTATTCGGGTTGCGTGCTGAACTGCTTTTTCCATCCGTTCAAATTCTTTCTATTTCTCAGAACAAGCCACGCGGCTGCGAGAAAAAGCAGAACTAGCGTGATTGCGAGCTGCGTCCAATTCATTCTAATTAGGAAATAAACCGCGGAGGGAATTCCTGCCATAAGCATGAGACCGGAAAACCCAATCGAACTTCTGTTCAGCAGCAAACCGAAACCCAAAACCGAGCCGATGGTGCCGACGAGAAGAAAAACGTCTCCGAAAGTCCTCACGTAACGTCCTATTTCGTACTCCTTCCCAAGCAGGCCATAATGCGAGAGCAGGATATACCAGTCGTGGGTTTCCGGCGATGTCGTTTGAAGGGTAAGATACGCGCGCACGTAGGGATGGCTCGCGCTCTCGATGTACCACGCGTCATGCGGCATAACGGAACCGATGCACGCGAGGAATATCATCGCAACAGCCGCGCCCCTTTTGACGTTCGCGAAAATGACGACGCCGAGGACTGGGAGGAGATATGAGAAGAACGTGCCACCCGCAACCGCGATGATCCTGTTTCCGGCGCTTAGGATATTGAAAATGAAATGGCCTGCCTCGTGGATGGGCGCGTGGAGCGCGAGATAGAGATTTATCGGAGACCCGAGCGCCATGAGAAGTATCGGCATTATGAAAAGAAGAAAGAACATTCCTGTAGTAACAACTGCTATTTCATAATCCCTGTCCTGAACGCGGTCGATGGGCTCCTGCTCCTCAATCCTTAAATTCGAGTCTTCCTCATCCATTTGTTCCCCCCATTGAACATTACCTATTATAAGTTTATTTTTTATCTATTAGCTCATGAACCTTTTCTTTCTCGGGACCGCGGGCAGCGGGAAGACGCTGCTCGTGCGCGCGTTCGGGGAGTATCTGGAGAAGCAGGGGTATTCGGTCCGCTACGTGAATTTGGACGCGGGCGCGGATTTCGTCCCGTATTCGCCTGATTTTGACGTGAGGAAACTTTTCAGCGCGGCCGCGCTCATGAAGAAATACAAACTCGGCCCGAACGGCGCGATGATTAAAAGCGCCGAGTTGATGGTGAGGAATGCAAAAAAAATAAAAAACGAACTCGCGCGGGAATGTGACTTCACGCTTGTGGACACGCCCGGGCAGTTGGAGATTTTCGTGTTCCATTCGTCCGGCCCGGGGATAGTGAAGCACGCGCCGCGAGCGCTCGGGATTTTCCTTGCGGACGCGACTCTCATAAAAAAGCCTTCTGATTTGCTGATGCTTCATCTCCT
>CAZWEI010000010.1:0-26765 GCA_964632135.1 Microcaldota archaeon | reverse complement strand
TCGCCCACGACCGCGTCCTTCCCGAGTTTCAGCTCGCGGAGCGCGATGCCTGTGAGCACGCCGCCAAGCCTTAGACCCACGCCTTTTACGTGCGTGAGCGCTGTCTTGAGCGGAAGCTCGCCCTTCAAATCCCTGCCCGAGACTCGAACGATACCCCGAATCTCCTTCCCGGATGCCACTGGCTTTTGGGATGCCACAGGCTTTTGCGGCTGTGGCTTTTGCGGCTGCTGCGGCTGCTGTTGTTGCTTGGGCTGAGACGAAGGCTCCTTTTTTTCATGAGGTTTTGCCATTATTTCACCATTCAATTTCAACAGTCTTGTCAATCTTTATTACAGGAACGCCGGGGATGGGATCCGACCCGCAGGGGGGCTCCGCCCCCCTTCAGTTCCAGGGTCCTCCTGATTCCCCCCTTGGGCAGGAAGAATTCCCCCCTTCTTCTTTTGGAAGAAGGCTTTTTGGGTGACAAACGAAATGTTTCATTTCTCTCTTTTTAGTTGAGTTTTTTCTCTCTTTCCAAGAGAGAAAAAAGTCAGAACCCATGAGGCCCGTGAGGGCCATATGCTTTCGAGTTCGTTCCCGCGAACGGGAATTCCGCTCCAGGCATACGCGTTACCAGGTTCCGCCACCCCGGCATTAACATAATTTTCAAGTTGCGATTTCCTGCGATTTGCTTTTCCAACTTTTTGGATACGTTCCCTTTTTCATGAGCACGCGCGCAGTATTCGCAACTATACCGTGCGCGCTCTTTAATATTTCCTGCGAGTCCATTTCCGCTCGCGCGACTGCCACGAGTTCGCCTTTCAGCGAGAGCAGCGCGATTCCATCACCTTTCCCGATGCCTGCCTCCAACTTCGCGACGCCTGGCGCAGCGAGCTGCGCGCCTGAGCACACTGATTCGATTGCGGAATCGCGCAACCAAACCCTTTTCAAATCAACAACATCCTCGAGCGGAAGAATTATTTTCCGCATCAGGGAATCATCATTTTTCTCTTTCCAGAGCCAGCGCGCGTCGCTCAGTTTCTGAAGCGTTACCGCGCGCTCCTCGCGAATCGAGCCCACCATCGTCCTGCGGAGCTCGAGCATATTCGCGCCTGAGCCGATTTCCCTGCCTATGTCCGAGCATAACTTTCGTATGTATGTCCCGGCATCGCATCCGACGGCAAAAAGGACGTCGCGCTCTTTAATTTCTAGCGCGTCAAGGTAATAAACCTTTCTCTTTCTCACGACGCGCCGGACCGCGGATTTCACGGGCGGGCGCTGGGCGATTTCGCCAGTGAATTTTTTGAACACTTTTCTTACATCGCGCAATTTGTCCTCCGGACAAATGCGCATTTGCTCTTTGAGCAAATTGCGTTCAGAAATGTCGCGATGAAACCTCATTATGCCAACGTATTCCTTCGTGCTTTTCAGCAGGAATCCCATCGCCTTCGTCGCGTCCTCGAGCCCTATCACGAGAACGCCCGAAACGTTGGGGTCGAGCGTGCCCGAGTGCCCTGCCTTTTGCAGGCCGAGGATGTTGCGCGCCCACGCGCTCACCTCGTGGCTCGAGGGGCCGCAGGGCTTGTCAATCACCACCACGCCGAACCGAAGCAGTTCATCCGTGCTTCTCTCGTGTGGCGGCTTTCCATACCTGGAATCTGTTTCCTCATCAATCTTTACGAGCACCTCTTCCACACAATCACTGTTATTGGATTTGCGAGAGCGCGGTTCGCGCCTCCTCCTCGCTCTTAATCTCAATCTTTTGCGCGAGCGGCTCGAGATGGCGGATGCTCACTTTCCTTTTTTTCTTTCGTCCCGCGCTTATTATTTCGACGAAACTCTCGTCGAGCACATTCGCTATCACGCACTTGCTTCCGGCATCGCGACCGGCGAGCTTCACGCAAACCCTTCCAACTTCAATAGCAGGCATAGTGTATCACCTGATTTTCTTTTTCACGCCGGTTATTATCTCGTCTGCAATTTCATCAGGGGTTTTTCCCTCTCCGTTTATTATCATATCGAAGTTACGGTGGTCATCGATGTTTATGTCGTAATATTTCGTGTATCTCTCGCGGTTGTTGTCGTCCCGCGCGCGGACGTGCGCGAGCGCCTCTGCGTACATCATTCCGTCGCGCTTCGCGACGCGCCTCGCGCGCTCCTCCTCGCCCACTTCGAGCCACACGCGGAAATCGCAGTTCTTCACCACCCAGGGCCCGAGCCACGTCATCACCACGCAGTTACCCTTCGATGCCTCGGCTGCAATCCTCTTGTCGAGCGCGATATCAAATTTTTCGTCCTGCGTCGCGAGTTTCTGGAAGTCCATGAGCCCCATCTTCCTCCTCTTTGCCTCCTCCTTGAAGGATATTTTCACCTCGAGCAACCCGAGTTTTCTCGCGACAATCTCGCCGACGGTGTTTTTTCCGCAGCCCGAGAGGCCGGAAATGCAGATTATCATTTTTTCACTTCATCGTCTCGAGTTCATTTCACGTATTTGCGATAGAGCATCGGGACGTCATCAGCGTTCATCTCATTCGTCTTGAGCAGAACGCGCATCTTGATTACTTTTCGCGAGCACTCCGAGCATAAATTTCCGCCGAAAAGTCTTGAGGGCTTTCTCTCGCTCTTCGCGAGCCCGTGCGCGTGTGAAACGCCGTGAAGCAACGCGCCGCACGCGCCGCACGATGGCTTTCCATCAACTTTTTTCCTCCTGTAGTGTATGTGCGTGCCTGATGGCGCGCGCGTGAAAATTTTCCGGACAGAGCTTGAGCGGTTTTTTGGAAGCGGCATATGAACACCTCATTTGTTTATTTCTTTTCTTTCTTCTTTCTTATCTTTTCCCATTAGTTTACTTATGAAGTTCGTGAGCGGCTGGAGCAGAAGCCCGCCGAAGACCACGAATATCCAGAACCATCCCACTGCGCCGAAAACGTCGCGCGCATTCGGGAAGCGGTTGATGAACGCGTCGAGCGGGAACGGGACAGGGAGCGGGATTGGAAGTTTTATCTGGAACGCGGGATACTGCCCGCGCAGGAACGGCGGGATGATGAACAGGATGGGGAGCAGGACGATGAGCGGCCTGAACTGGAGCATCATGGACTCCGTGAGGAGCGGCATCATGCGACCGTAGTTTTTCTCCGCGCGCGCGAGCCTCTCCTTGTCCCCGCCCTTGAGCGCCTCGCGGTGCTCCTTGTTCATTTCGTTCATCTCCTTCTGAATCTCCATCACGCGGTCCCGTTTTCCGAACGTCTTCATCACGAAGGATGAAAGCAGCAGGTAGACCGCCGCTGAAAGCGTGACGATGATGAATGCCTCGCTTAGACCGTTCATATGCCCCCCTCACTGAAGGACGGATTTGAGTCTCTCAACCGCGTCGTCGAGCTTACCGTCCGCGTTCTGTATTATGAGCGCAGGCGCGCCCGTGAATGCAGCGTATGTCGCGAGAAGCGCCTTGTTTATGAACTGTATTTCCTCAAGCGCCTCAAGCGGCTGGATGTCGCGCGCGCGGGTGCTGTCCTCGTGCCTCCTGCGCAGAATGTCCTGCGAGGACGCGGTTATGAGCACGAACGCGTCGACGTTCAGTTCCTTCAGGATGTCAAATGGAAGTCCCGGAAGATGGCCGCGGGGCGTGCTGATTGAGCAGTGCGTGTCAAGAATCACTTTTCCCTTCTCCGCGGAAATTTTTCGCGCCGCGTCCCGCTGGAGCTCCTTCTGCGCGCGCGTCGGAAGCCTGCGTATCTCGTCGCGGTTTGAGACTAACTTTTTTGAGACCGCGAGCTCGAGCATCACGTCCCCGTAGTTCATAATCTTCCAATCCGGAAGTTCCTTCTTAATCTCGCGAAGGACAGTTGATTTGCCCGCGCCGGGCGTTCCCAGAACTACTATCATACCATCAGCCCACGAACCTCCTCAAGTCAGGATAAAGGTCGAACATCCTCTGCGCCGTAAGGTCCTCGTACATCCTGTTCAGAATGCCGACCGTAAGCAGTATCCCTGTGCCTGTCCCCAACGCGCCGGTCATGTCTGCGAAGAACGCGAGAAGCCCGACGAAAATGCTTCCCAGAATAGTGATTGTCGGGATGTATTTGTCGAGGACTTTCTCGATCACGCGCGGGTCTCTGCGGAAGCCGGGCACCTGGAGCCCTGACTTTTGCAGTTGTGCTGCAACGTCCTTCGCGCCCATTCCGGTGGTCTCAATCCAGAACGTCCCGAACAGAACGCAGAGCGCGACCATTGCAATCATATACGTGAAAACATGAACGATTTCTGGGATGAAGAGAATCCCGAGCGGGGTAGCGAGCGCGTGCTGAAGACTGAAGTACTGCACATACTCGGCATAGCCTCCTGGCAGGAAGATCGGGTTCGGGAACGAGGGCGTGATGAAATACATCAGCCCGCTGTAAAGCCTGCCCGACGAATCAGTCTGCGCGATGAGGTCGACGAGGTTCGCCCCGCCCAGCATCAAAACCTGCCCGTGGAGCGCGCGCGACCACAGCTGCAGGTTGAGCATGAGCGCGGAAGCGAGAATGACCGGGATGTTTGAGACGTAGAGGAATTTGATGGGGTACCTTCCGCCGAAGCCGCGCGCCCTCTCGAACGCGAGCGGAATCTCGACTTTCATTCCCTCCGCGTAGGTGCATGCGATGAAAACGACTGCCGTGAATGCCAGAGGCAGGAGCGCGAGAATCCCCATCGCGAGCGCATCCGCGCCGCCTGACTCGAGCGCCTTGAGCGCGTTCGGAAGCAGTACGCTTATGGTTCCTTGCACGACAGCGAGCGAAACACCCGCAGCGATGAAAAGACTGATTCCGCTTCCTATCCCGTATTTTGAAACAATCTCATCCAAATACAGCAATATTACGGAGCCGAGCGCGAGCTGCAACGTTATAAATAGCGCGGTGAATCCCCCGAACAGCGGATTTATTCCAACGTATGGGTTTCCCGGAATCATCAGAATCGAATAGACATAAACGCCTGACTCGAAGAAGCACAGCGCGACCGCGAGCAGTTTCTGGACGCCGTGGTAAAGCGACTTCTGCTCCGGGTTGCTGAGGTCGATGCTGATTATCTTTGCGCCTATGAAGAGTTGGAGAAAAATGGACGCGAGGACAATGGGCCCTATTCCTGCGGTGATGAGGCTTCCTATCTTGCTCGCCATTATCATCTGGAGGAACTCGAACTGCCCGCCCTTCACTGGAATCGTCCCGATTGGGTAAACGTGGTACATCACGAAGAATATCAGCAGCGCGACGATGGTCCACGTGAGTTTCTCGTTTAAGGACGGCGCGCGCGCAGGCTGCTTGATTTCCGGAAGAAGTTTTATGTATGGTTTAAAGATGTTCAAGTCCATTCAAACCACCAATTAAGACTTTATCAGGTGCGTTACGCCTGCCGGAGAGGCTGGCGCGCTTGGCTTTTGCTCTTGCAGTTTCTCATTTTCCCGTTTCTCTTTCTTTTCTTCTGTTTCTTTTTTCTCGTGCGCTTTTTCTTCCTTTTTCTCTTCTTTCTTCTTCCCGCCCGCGGTTATCGCCTCGCCCCCAGCCTCCTTGATTTTCTCCTCCGCGCTTTTCGAGAATGCGCGCGCCTTAATCGAGACGGGAAACTCGAGCGCGCCGCTTCCGAGAACCTTGTAACCGCTCAAATCAACGTTGAACCTGTCCCCGCTCTTCCCGAGTTTTCCATCCTTAATCATCCGCGTGATGTCGCCGAGGTTGATTACCTTGCCGGAAGGACCGCGCAGAGAGGCGAACCCGCGCCTGCCGAAATGCTCGGGCTCGTACTTCACCATGTAAGTCCACTTGTGCTTGTGCGAGCCGGCGTATCCCTTTCCTCCCTTGTTACCCTTCCCGCGCCTGTTCTTTATGTTGCCCCCGCCGCAGTGCCGCGTGCCGAGGTATTTCCTGTTTTTTTCTTTATGACGTCGAACCATAGATATCAACTCGTTAATCATCCCCATTAATTACTTACAGCGATTCGCATGGAATCAAACACCTTTGGTTTTAGCTTTTTCAGTTCATTCTTTATGAAACGAAGGCGCGGTATGTCCTCGCTGCCGAAGTAAGTTCGGGAATCTTTGACACCTAGTTGTATAAGTGTTAATAGTTTGTTTTCGTTTCTTTGCCTAAGAATTATCGTTAATGTTTCTTTCGGGATAACTTTAAGGAGCATCTTCCGAACTTGTTTGAGTAGGTTTTTTAACTTTAATTCCTCGTTTTGTCTTAGTTTTTCACTTGATTCCACTAAATGAGATGAAGACGGTTGTCCGAGAAAAGGAAATGTGGAGTATTTGTCCCTAGATATCACCTGTTCAGTTTGTGGTGCTACTCCTTCAATCATTATTTTTTTCAAAATGTTTAACAATGAGTTGAGATGCGGGATATCCTCATCATTGAAGATATTTTTTTCAAGACAGTTGTTTGCGCCATAGTTTGCAAGCAGGAAGAATTTTTTTTCGTCTATCATGCTTTCTTTGAGAAGGTAGGCAACCATCTCTCTGTCTAGATGTCTCCGAAGTTCATACAGATGCAATAAAATTTTTCTAAGGGTTTTTTCTAATTTGGTATCCTGCAGGGGTTTTTCAAGCCGCAAGTCAAAGTCAACGCCAGCGCCAGGAGTCAACTTTTGAAATAAGTAAAATGCATCTTTACGAAGAGTTTCCAACGGCAGCGTTGTCATACGAGCTATTTTTTCCTCTTGCTCTCTAGCTGCCTTTTTCAGCATGCGCTGAATAACTTTTTTCGAATAAACTATTTGTGTCATGTTATCACATTCACATCATTCGTTTTATCAATTCGTTAATTTCCTTTCCCCTGTTGCCGAGCGCGCCGTGCGGATAGTGCCGCTTTATCCCCTCGTAGCCCTTGCTGGGCGCGTTCAATCTGAACAATTGCTTGAGCCCCTTGAGCGCGCTGAGTTCGCATTCCCCGCTCATGAACTTGCGCGCGAAATCATCAAACGAGACCGCGACGCCCTCCAAATCCTTGTCGCTGAGTTTTTTGTCGCCGACGAGCCTGCCCCTTTTCTGCAGGAGCAGCGAGAACGTTTTCTCGTCGATGTCGCCCCAGGTGACGTAGTCCTTGCACGCGTGAAGCATCCCCAAATACTGCGGGATGTCCGTGATCATACTACAGTGGTTGACTCGCGTAATGCGGAGGAATTTCATCGTGTCCCTTGTCTCGCGCGGGATTCCGGTCTGCCCGCGAACGCGGATTACTGCGATTCTTTTCATAAATATCAACTCTCAACCGTAGGAGTGGTTGGCGCGGTGTTTTCTGTTGGCGCGTCTGTCGCGGTTGTTTGCGTGGTTGCTGGCGCGTCTGTTGTAGTTTGCGCTCCTGTTTCCGGTTTTTTCTCCATCGCGACCGCCTCTGCCGTCGTCTCCCAGTCTCCCTTGTATTTCATCTTGTTCAGGTTCTCGAGCGCGTTGAAAACAGCCATAGCCGTGTTGTACATCCCGCGCGTGCGTCCGCGCGCAAAGCTCCACGCATCCTTAACGCCCGCCATTCCAAGAACCTTCCGCACGACCTCGTTCGCGACGATGCCCACGCCCCGGGGCGCGGGCTTTAGCGTGATTATCACGCTTCCGTTTTTTCCTGTTGAAACAATCGGGAGCGTGTGCTTCTGTCCGCATCCGCACTCCCAGGAGCCGCAGCCGAGGGGAACGTGAATCACGTTTCTTTTCGCGTGCTTGATTGCCGTCTCGATCGCAGGCTTAGTCTCGTCCGCCTTTCCCGCGCCGATGCCGAGATGCCCTGCGCCGTCGCCCACAAGCACGACCGCGCGGAACTGGGACTTCCTTCCGCAGTCGGTCATCCTCTGCGTCATTGAAACCTTAATCACCTCATCGCGAAGGTTCGGAAGCAAGATATCAACAATCTGGTGCTCGATGATCGGCTTTCCCAACTCGAATATCTGTTCTATCGTCGTAATCTCTTTGCTCTTAACCCTCCTGCCAATATCGGTTTTCGGGACCCAATCGGCCGCCTCATCGAACGCATCCGAATCCCTCCTGCCGCGCGTCCGCTCCTCGAACTCCCTCTTCCTTTTCTCACCGCGCCTTATCCTTTTCACCAGTTATCACCCAATTATTTTTCAGATTTTGATTTTTTTGAAACATCAGTTTTCATAACTGCTTCCTTCATCTTTTCGAAAAGCTCGCCCAGTGATTCGGGCGAGACGCCTGCCTTTATGTAAGCGGAAAACCTCTTCTCGTACGCCTGCGCGTCCTTTGCCTTAAGAGCGCTCGCGTATGCTGTTATGTGCGCGCCCTTTATCCTTTCCGCATTGAACAACCCCTCGCCTGCATTTGCCTTCACTCCTGCATCGAGCACGCCCTTGAGCGCAGCAAAAACGATTGCGCCTTTCGTGGGCGCGTTGAGCCCGATGTCGAATACGACTTCATTTATGCCAGAGGCAAGCGCGCGCCTTCCCCCGAGCAGACCCGTGAGGTACGCGGTGGGCGCGTTGCTCCTCGCCGGCCAGCCCATTTTCTCGAGCTCCTTTGAGTGCGCGCAGGCGAGCGTGCGGTCCCCGCTGTCCGCGTAGGTTATGAACTGCACGAGTATGTGTTTCTGGCTTTTCCTGACCACGAGGCGCGGCTTTCCTGATTTCACGAGCGCGAGCCTCTTCGGGTAATTGGTAAGGGAATCCCTTCTCCGCCTGAATTTCACGCTGTATTTCGGTCCTGTTGCCTTTGCCATATTATCACGTATCAATCATCAATCACGGATTATTTTTTTATGAGATTGCTGTCCTTCAGGTGCGAGAGCATTGCCTCCTTTGAGCGGAACGCGCGCCCCTTCACCATCCGGTAGATATCCCTGTAGTTCCCGAGAAGCTTTCCCGAATCGCTGAGCTCGCGGAGCAACGCCCTCTGCGCGCGCACCTTGCTCATCCATATCATCTTGCGCGGCACGCCCGCGTATTTCTTGCCTTTGCGCGAGCCCATCCCCCTCCTTCTCCCGCGCCTCAGTTTCGCCTGCTTCTCCCTGGCGCGCGCGCGAGAGACTCCTCTTTTCGGAAGCGCATAAACGACGCCCTGCTTCACGAGCGCGCGGATGTCGTCGCGCGTGAGAGCGTCCTCTGCCTTCTTCGCGTCCGCTGGCCGGATCCTTATCCTGCTTTCCCCGCACTTCAGAACCCCGGACGCCACGCGACGCACTGTTTTCATCGACATTTTTCTAACCTCACGAACAACATTCGGCAATTAACAGCATCCGCCCCTGCCCACGCTTTTGAATATGAGCAATATTCCAAGTATTATCAGGAGGACAGGGCACAGCACGCCGAACTCCATTCTGACTATCCCGTATCTCGCGAGCAGCCAAAGAAGCCCGACCACGAGCAGTAAAACCCCGAAACACCACCTGAAACCAAGCCCTCGCCTTCTCGGCGCGTATTCCACCTCAACTTTTTCATCTTCTTTCGGTTTTTTCCTTGGCATAGAACCACCTCTTTAGGCGTTCAAGACCCTGAGGCCCATGTTCGCGGCCTCGTCCGTTATCATCGCGCGCTTCTTCTTTCCCACTCCGCGCGCAATGCGAATAACGCAGCCCTGCTCAACACCGTCGAGCTCCTGGACGTTGTGAACGAGGACCTCCCTCGCGCCGCTCGGGTGGAGACCGCGAATCTGCTCCGGGTTCTTCCAGCCGATGTTCGGCTCCGCGCCCATCCATTTTATCTTCAGCCTTTTCTTGTTGTCGACCCCGCGCGGCTTCCTCCAGTTGTCCTTCACGCGCTTCCGCTCCTTCCTTCCGAAGTTCGACCTGAAGAACTTCGGGTGGGTCCTTTTCTTTAGCTTTTTTTCCATAAACATCCCTAACTCTCAACAACATAAAGCCCGTCCTGGAAGACGCGCGAGTCCCTTTTTGTTATGCGCGTCGCCTGCTTTATGTTCGCTATCGTCTGCCCAACATCCTCCTTGCTCGGCCCGCTTACGGTGACGTCCTGCGCCTTTGCCTCGATTTTCGTGTCCCCGACTATCTCAACGACGCGCGGGTTTTTCTCCCCGAGGAAATTCTTTATCATCAGTTGCTTTCCCTTCACCTCAAATGAGATTGGAAAGTGCGAAAACACCGCTTTCATGTTGTAGTGGAATCCCTCGCTCGCGCCCTTGAGCATGTTGGTTATGTGCGCCTCGATGGTGTTCGAGAGGCAGAGGTCGCTGCACGAGACGACGATTTCGTCGTTTTTCTTCTCGATGTGCGCGCCCTTCACGCTGAATTTTCTCTCGAGTTTCCCCTTCTTTCCCTTGACAGAAACCTTGTTCCCATCAACGACCACTTCCGTTTCGGGGGGGATTTTCGCCATTTGAACACCAAGCACCAATCACAACTAATATACATACGCGATGAGCCTTCCGCCGATTTTCTTTTCCTTCGCGTCCGCGTTCGTCATGAGCCCGAGCGGTGTGGAGACGATGAGGATTCCGAAGTCCTCGCTCGGGATGTACCTCTGCTCCCACTTGCTCCACTGCTCCTTCTTCACCGCGAACCTCGGGGTTATTGTCGAGCATTTGTTTATCCTGCCAAGCAGTTGCACCTTGAACGAGCCGGATTTCCCGTCGTCAATAAACTCGAACTCGCCGATGTAGTTGTGCTTCTGGAATATGAACAGCACCTCGCGTATGAGTTTCGAAGCAGGACGGAGCGCGCAATCACGCTTACCGACAATCTCGTGCGTCTTTATCGTGTTGAGCGCGTCCGACAGCGGATCGTTAGCCATAAAATCCCCCTAACATTAAAATGTCCTGAACCCGAGCTGCTCCCCTACCTCGCGGAAGCATCTCCTGCAGACGAAAAGGCGGTACTTGCGGATGAGCCCTCGCGCATTGCCGCAGAACCGGCACTTCCTGTTGCCTCTTCCCTTGAACTTCGATTCGTATTTTTTCTCGCTGAATTGCGTTTTCTTTCTTCCAACCATCAAACCCACCACATGATTATTCAATCATCATTCAATCGTAACGTTGAAATTCTTCCTCACGAATTCCATCGCCTCCTCCTTTTTCACGCGGTGCGCGTGTGGGATTCGTGCGCGCGCCCTCCTCCTGACCTCGACGCGCTTCCCTGGCCGCGAGAGCGTGACGCACACGTCGAACCCGAGTATCCCGATTTTCGGGTCGTACTTCGCTCCTGGGAAATCGATGTACTCCTTGATGCCAAAAGCGAAATTGCCGGAATTGTCGAACACACGCGTGGGAAGTTTGGAATCTAATGAATCGAGCGCCTTCTTCAGGAACTCGAGCGCAGTGGCCTTCCGGAGCGTCACTTTCGTGCCTATCGGTTCTCCCTGTCTTATCTTGAACACCGGATTTCTGACGCGCGCAGCAGTGGGCACCGCCTTCCTTCCGCTGAGCCGCTCGAGCAGGACTTTCGCGTTCTCCAATTTCTGCCCCCCCTCGCCCACGCCTATGTTCAGCGTGACTTTTTCAATTCTAATTTCGTTCATGCTCATAGGTTATCGCCTACAATGAACAGGTATTTTTTAACGGTGATGAACGAGCCAGCGTCAGTATGCAGTTTCGCCTCTGCCTCGCGCGCCTCGCTCCCCTGGAATATCTCATCGACAACGGCAATCTCCCCGGCGTGCTTTCCGCGCGTGATCAGGCAGCGCGCGCCAGGCTCGAGCTTGTATGCCGCCTCGATTTTCTGCTCGGGAACGGACAGTTTCACGCTGTCGCCAACCCTGTGCAAATCAGTGGTTAGAACGCTCCTTCCATCGTGAAGGGAGATTTGAAGTTTCCCTCCTGGCGCCGTGCGCTTGGCGAGTATTTTCCCGACCTTGAACTTCGCCTGCCCCTCACCGATTTCCACGAGTTTCACGCGCTCCTTTGTGTCCAGGAGCACGCGGAAATATTTTTTCATCTTCGGGATGCTGAGTACATCCATGAGCCCGACGGGCGCGCGCTCGTTTCTAGTCCTCTTTCCGTCAACGAGCACCTCGCCGGTCTTTATGACTTTCCTCGCCTCGCGCGAATCGTCCGCGATTTTCAGAAGGTCGCGCACCACCACGAGAAGCGGTACCGAATCGCGCAGTTTGTGCGCGCCCGGGGACGGCTTCGCGAGCCAGACGGATTCCTTTCTTCGAATGAACATGAACTTCGGAACAGAGATTCTCTTCAGATGCGCCGAGCCTCCTTTTTTCGCCATATTTTCACCTTGTAATACAACTCACGCAATTCACGCAACTTTCGCGGACCTCTCGAGTATCTTCTTCCTCCACTTGTCCCCGAAATCCGCATCAACAATAACAACGTTTGACGGGTCGACGGGTGCGGGAACCTCGTTCCCCTTTGCCTTCCTGTGAAGAGCGCCCTCAACATAAATTTTGAGGTCGTTCAAATCAACGCGCGTGACCTTTCCTGATTTGCCCTTGTGCTCACCGCGCAATATTTTCACGCGGTCGCCCTTGCGAACCTCGATGCTCCTTCGTTTAGTTTTCAGTTTCGCGCGCAGTTCCTTCGAAATGTGCGCGTGCGCGAGATGCTGCCGCTCGTGCAGGCGCGCCTCGAAGCGCGCCTTTCTCTGTTTTCTCGGTTGTTTTGAGTTCGTGAGCATATTCACACCATTTCAACACTAAATTTCAACACTAAACATCAAACGACTGCCGCAGCGATTGCTGCAACTTTAGGGAATCTTTCCGCGACCTCGCGCGCAATCGCGCCCTTGATTTCGGTTCCTTTCGGGAGCCCCTGATCGTCGATGAGCACGACCGCGTTGTCCTCGAACTGCATCCTGCTCCCGTTCGGCCTGTGTATCTCTTTCCTCTGGCGGATGATGACCGCCCTCTCGATTTTCTTCACCATCTCGGGCTTCCCGGCTTTCACGGCGACTATCACGGTATCGCCGATCCCCACTTTCGGATACTCGCCCCTCTTTCCCTTCCAGCCCTTCACTCCTATGATCTGCACTATCTTCGCCCCGCTGTTGTCGTCGCACACCAGGCGCGAGCCTGTTGAAAGCGTCTTTGTGATGTGAGTGCCAAGCCCTTTCATCAGGATTCACCCTTCTTTGCCACCTGCTTCCTTGCAGCCTTCTTTTTCTTCACCTTCACGGCACTTTCCCCTGATTTCGTGATTATTTGAACAACGGTCCACGCCTTTGTCTTGCTGATTTTCCTGCACTCCGCGACACGCACGAGGTCCCCGAGTTTCGCGCCTATGCAGTCGGGGTTGTGCGCGGGTATTCTCGACCTCCTGCGCGCGTACCTCTCGTATTTCGGTATGAACTTAGTGAAGTGTCTTTCGACTATCACGGTGCGCTTGGGCTTGTCGCTGACAACGAAGCCCTCGAGTATGGAGCCGCGAGTTTTCAGCGTCCCATGGACAAAGCAATTTACGTCATCGCATTCTACCAACACATCACCTTTTGAGCCTAATTTTCTTGGGCCTGTTCTCAGGCGCGTAGCAGATGAGCGCGCCGTCAACATCAACCGTTTCATTTTTCTTTCCATGCACCTCGGGAAGCTCGAAGCGGAACACGCATGAGTTTTTCGGAATTTGTTTCTCCGCGCCAGCGCGCGTCTCGAGCACGACGGTGTTCTTCGTCTCGTCGACCACGAGTCCGCGCGCACCCATCAAATTTTTGCACGCGCTCCGGACCACGCTCGCGCGCAGCCCTATGAGCTCGTGAATCAGGATGTTCTCTCGCGTTATCACGGCAACTCACCTATCCGCATCCACCTGCCTCGGACTCCGCGCATTCGGGGATTTCAGCGTACGTTTATGTTCTCTTTCGGGTAGCCGAGCACGACGAGGATTTCGCGCGCCTTATCCTTGTGCTGGCCCTGCAGGACGACGACGCCGCCTTTCGACGTTCCGCCGCACGCGAGCCCGCGCTTGAGATCTGACGCGGTCCTGTCGACCTTGCTCTCGTCGATTCCCTCGACGATTGTCACCAGTTTCCCGAATCTCGTCTTTTTCGTGTATATCTGTATCTTCTGCGTCTCCTCCTTCTCGAGGACCTCGCAGGCGCATATGTCCTTCAGCAGTCCGCATTTCGGGCATATCTCAGGCATCTTTTTGCTTCACCTCTCCAGTTTTTTCAACCGCCTTTTCGACGGTTTTTTCAACCTTCTCGACTTTCTCGGTTTTTACAACCGCCTTCTCGACTTTTTCAGCAGCAACAGTTGCAACGGCGGCACCGGCAGCAACGCTTGATGCGCGCTCCTTCAACAGCGTGAGTATGCGCGCGACTGTTCTCCTGAGTTCGCGGATTCTTCCAGGGTTCGTCGCGCGCCCCCCGCTCGCGACAGCCCCGAGTTCGGAATTCAACTCGCGCCTGAGGTCGGCGAGCCGCTCTTCAAGCGTGCGCGAATCCATCTCGCGCATCTCCCCAATTTTTATAATCGCCATAAAATCACGACTTCACGATTTTATTTCTTGGTTTCATCTTCTCTTTTCCTCGGCTTCGTCTCGTCGGCCTCCTCGAGCTCCGCGGCAGCAATCACGCGCGGGAGTTCGACGGGCTTCGTGATTTTCTTGTCCGGGAATTCCGTCCCGGGCGGGACGATTCGCACGAACACGCCGATCGCGCCTGACTTCGGGTACGCGGTAACGTGAGCCTCGCTCACGAGTCTCTTGGGCTCACCTGCTTTCGGGATGTACCCAGCAGCAACGCGAAGACGTTTCGCGCGCCCTCCTTTTGCGGATATTTTCCCGCTCGCGACAATCTCCGCGCCGAGCGCGCCGGAGTCCATAATTGTTTTTATCGCAGCGTGAAGCATTCTTCGTATGTTCTTTCCCATTTCGATGAGTTTCACGACTTTTTTCGCCATGAGGCGCGGCTCCAACTCCGACGCGCGCACCTCAGACACGCTTATCTGCGGATTATCAATGTGAAATTCTTTCTGCACTGCGTCGGTGAGGTCCTTAATCGTCTTTCCTCTCTTCCCGATCACCTTTCCGGGCTTCGTGACCTCGACCACGATTCTCGTGACCATGGGCGTCTTCTGTATCTCCACACGCGAGAATCCCGCGCGGTCAAGCTCCTTTTCCAGGAACGCCGCGACCCGGTATCTGCTTATCGCGTCATCGATGAATTTTCTCTCAACTGCCATGGGATACCTCGCGTTCTATTTTTTCGTTTCGGTTTTCGTTTCTGTTTTCTTTTCATTTTTCGCTTCGGTTTTGTTTCCGGTTTTCATTCCGGTTTTCTTTTTTTCCTTTTCGACAGTTTTAACAGGAGTTGGAATTTCCTCGAGCACAATCTCGACGCGCGCAGTCTCGTAATCCATCCTCGCGCGCCTTCCCTTGGGCGCGAGCCTGCTGATGATGCTCTGCTTGTTCGCGCACGTGTGCTTCACGAGCAGGTTCGCCTCGCTCATTCCCCTGAAAGACGCGTTCCCGAGCGCGTTCCTCAATACTTCGAGCACGAGGCGCGCGCATTTCTTCGGATATCTCCCCTTCCTTCCGCCAAGTTCGTGGCGGTGCCCGAGTTTTTTGTTGAACTTGTGGTAAAGGATGGGGATTTTCATCGCAGCCGCATCCTCGAGCAGTTTCACGGCCTCGCCTGCCATTTTCCCCCTTATCGCCGCGCAGACCTGCGTGAGGTCCTTGTAGGACGCCTCGATGTCGTGCCCCTGCGCCTTCGCGAACTTCGCCCCTGCGGCAGGTTTGTACGCATACCTGAAGTCAACCATATTATCACAATTTCTATTTCGATTTACTTGAGCGGGATGAACTTGCTTCCCCTCGTCGCGCCGACTCCCGGGCCTGAGTGAAGCACCCTGTCCGTGGTGTGCGCGAACTCGCCCAGCCTCCTTCCAATCATCTCCGGCTTTATCTCGACAGTCTTGAACTCCTTTCCGTTGTGAATGCCGAACTTGAACCCGACCCAGTCAGGGAGTATTATCGCATCGCGCACGTGCGTCTTGATGATTTTGTCCTTTCCCTCTGATTTCGCGCGCTTCGCTGCGCCGACGCGCTCTCGAAGTTTCCTGAACCTCGCGGACGCGTGGAGCGCAGACCTTCTGGCGCGCGACTTCAGCAGTTTAACGAACTCGTCGAACGTGAGCGCCTTCAATTCCTCAAGCGTTTTTCCCCTGTATGCAAATTTTCGAGCCAAACCATCAACCCCTTATCATCATCAATTTAATCAATTATTTGCTACTACTTGTTTTTGTTTTTCCTTGCTCGTCCTCCCCTTCCAGTGCTCCTCGCGGCAAGGTGGCCGACCTTTCTTCCGGGCGGTGCGTTGCGCGAAACAGTGGATGGGCGGCCCTTGTGGTGCTCCTTTCCCCCGAACGGATGGTCGTATGGGTTCATCGCGACGCCGCGCACGTGAGGCCATCTCCTGTTAACGGCGTTCATCGCGAGCATCTTCCTCCCCGCTGTCATGAACGGGCGCTCGAGCCTTCCTCCACCGCATATTACGCCTACCTGCGCCCTGCACAACCCGCTGAAAATATGAATCTTTTTCGATGGAAGCCGCACGGTTACCCTTCCTCCTTCGCGCGAGACGACGTACGCGCTCGTTCCAGCGACGCGCGCCATCTTGCCCCCGTCGCCGGGTATTATTTCTATATTATATATGGGAGTTCCATCAGGAATTGTGGAGAGCGGAAGAACGTTGCCAGGTCGGAGTTCCGCGCTCGCGCCTGCCTGAATCCTCTGGCCGATGCACACGCCCTCTGGCGCGAGCAGGAGCCTTTTCTCGTTGTTCGGGAACAGTACTTCCATGAGGAGCGCGCTCCTCCCCGGGTCGTCCACGAAATTGACTACCTCGCCGTAAAGAGCGCCAGTGCGCTCCGCCTCGTCGTACGGGCGGTAGCATAGGTCAACCTTGAACCTGTGGGACGGCCTCTTGTACGAAGGGCTTCCCTTTCCCCTTCTCTGCTGTTCGAGCATTTTTCCCATAAATCACACCATCAATCGCAATCACGCATACGCAACTACGCTATCTTCAGTTTCGCGGCAATATCATCAGCGGAAAATCCTTTCGCGAGCTTGATGAACGCGCGCTTCTCCCCTTTCGCGGTTATCAGCGTGGTTATTTTCGCCACCTTCACGCCGTATGCTTTTTCCACTTCCTCTTTTATCTCCCTCTTGTTCGCGCGCTTGTCCACCACGAAAACTATCTTGTTTTCTTTCTCTATCATCCCTATCGCGCGCTCAGTCGTTACTGGATATCGTAGTATCATAATATCACATATCACATTTTCGCTAGGGTTGCAAGCGCATTCTCGCTCCACAATGTCAATCTCCCCGCCCTGGTTCCTGGCGCGAGCAGTTGCGCGTTCAACTTGTCGGCGGTTGTAACATCAACGCCGGGTATGTTTCTCGCCGCGCGCAGAATCCCCTTATCCTCGCCCACGACAATCAACACGGATTTCGGAGTTTTATAACCTCCTTTCCTTCCCTCGCGCACCCCGCTTCGTTTCTTCCTCTTGCGCCCCCTTTCCAAATCATCGGAAAGTTTAAGCGCGCCCAGCGCGACAATCACTTCCCTTGTTTTCTTCAACTCCTCAATTTTGTTTTCAACCACAACCGGGAATGTCAGATCTCCGTTGAAACGATGCCCGCGCGCCTTCACGACTTCCTTATGCGCTGTCGCGGCAATCGCGCTCGCGAGCGCCTTCTTGTATTCCTTCGCGTTAATTTTCTCAATAAGAACTTCCTGCGGAACTGGAGGATGCGCGCGCCTTCCCTTCACCGAGAAAGGAACAATCCTAACGCGGCCAAATCTTCCTTTCGGGAATTTCTCGCGCGGCAATCGTGAGATACCCTTGTTCTTTATGGAGCCGTACGCCTCCTTCCTTCCCCGGTATTCCGCGCTCGTCTGGTTTCCCGCCTCCTTGAGCGCGCCTTTCGGCTGGTACGCGCGCGTCTGCTCCGAGATTACAGCGCGCGCAATCAAATCCTTCCTCACGCTCTGGCTGAACTGCGGCGGCAGTTCCACCTCGCGCACAACAGAGCCGTTCAATGAAAGGACGTTTGCTTTCATAAATATCAACACAACAACAGGATATCAACATCAACGTTCAACAGCACCCGCGCGACTTGCTGCTCGCGCTCGAATCACGCGAACAACAGCAGCAACATTCCTCGCGCTTGCTCTTCTTTGCGCGCTCGGGCGCGCTTTTTTTGTTTTTTGTTGTTTTTGTTTTTTTCATTTTATCCCTGTTTCGAATCCTTTGAAATGAATTTTATCTCGGGCTTCTTAAATGGGCGCGGGGCGCGCAACCCCTTTCTCAATCTTATTAACCTCTTGCGCGGTCCACCCACAGAGCCCTTGAGCAGGATGTACGGGTTCGCGAGAATTCCGTAGCCTTTGAATCCGCCGTTCGGAATAACTTCCTCTGGCTTCTCGCCAATTTTCAAAATGCGCCTGTTTATTTCTGTCCGGGAGTGGTAGCCCATCTGACCTGCCATCGGAACTGTGAACATAACACGCGCAGGATGCCAAGGACCCAATGTTCCAACGTGGCGAACCTTTCCGGTCGCCTTTCTTCTCTGGAGTGCGACGCCGAATCTTTTCACAGGCCCCTGCCAGCCCTTTCCCTTCGTGACCATGACAGCATCAACGTACTCGCCCTCCTTGAAAACCGCCGAGGGCGTAACTTCCTTTCCCAGGATGGATTTACAATAATCGAGTTTTTCCTTCGCGCTCTTTCCGCCCACGCCGATTTCCATCCTCTCAATCTGCTTGTTTCCAATCTTCGTTCGCTTCGCGTCAACGTACACGAGCGCGCTTATGTCTGAGATTTTTTCCATGTTCGATTCAATTTTCGAGATGTCGGTGGATGTTTTGTTTTTCACTTTCAGCCTTTTGAGGACATTTTCATCAGAAGTGAGAACGTCGCAGAACGTTTGAAGGCCGGAAGGAGAAGAGGCATACGAGCGCACGCCATAAACAACAAGAGGCGGAGTTTCAAGCACGGTAACGGGCGCGAAAACTTCCAAGCCCTTTGAAGGCGAGTCGGAATCGTCAATCATTCCCACGTGCGTCATTCCTGCCTTGAAGCCCGCGAACCCGAGAAGGCACGGCTCGTTGATGCGAGCCCAGCTAGAGATTCGCGGCAGCTGTTTTGCTGCCCTTTTGCGCGGCCGGAATGCAAGCGAACCGCGCCGATGACGGTGTATCTTCGCCATAAAAAGCCCGTTTTATTGGATTTTTTGAACCCCATGAGGTATGCGCGCACGCGCACGGAGCGCGGCTGCATTTCTCAAAAGGGAAATTAGCGCTATGCCGTTCAGACTCTCTAACCGACGTTAAAAGAGGTGGAATAATATGATATAAAGGGTTTATATAGGTTTCGCGCTCCGACGGAAAGAAGGGGGCGCGCGCTTCTAATTCTTTTAGGAATAAAAAGAACACTCAAATATTTATATTGGAATAACATATATCTCATTGCGCTATTGCGCGGGAGGTGGTGTTGTGTACGTGAGGTGGCTCCTTTCAAAGGGCGTGAGCCCGGGGATAGGAAGGATGGGTGGTACGCTGGAAGCGGGAGAGTGTTTCTTCAGCGCGAGCAAGAGCGCGGGCTGTTCCTCCGCGAGAGGCCTCTGCTCGAAGAAATAGTTAAGAGAAGGCGCGACCCGTGGCAGGATGACATACTTCACGCGCTGGTAGTGATGGGCATGCGCGAGAGGGGCTGGAAGATGATGGAGGAGATTTACGGAAAACGAGACGAGAGAAGGAGACTTGGCGAGGACGAGGTAGGCTAGCGAGGGCGCGAGCGCAGAAAGTGTTAAATAAATTTAGCGCTAAAATATGATACGTATGGGGGCTACCATATTCCAGAAAGTAATTAAAAGGAACCTTTGGGCTATTTTAGGTGTCCCTTTCCCGGAAAAGGCGAGCGCGACAGAAAAGAAAATGAACGAGAGCGTGAGCTCGCTTTTGGAAAGTCTAAAGCATGGGAGTAAGGACGATAAGGAGAACACGGCATTCGCGCTCATCAAAAAAGCAGGGACGAATCCTACCGCGGCTGCCGAAGTGGCTTGGGCAGTGCGCGCAATCTATGAAAATCCAGAAGAGTCCAAAAATTATCGCAGGGGCTTGCTCGAGCTCGTGCTTGCCTCAACAGATGAAAAGTTTTTTGCGGAGATACGCAATAAAGCGGATAACGGGGATTTCGATGCGTTATGTTCGATAATGCGCATGTTTAATATTGGCAAGGAGCTTGGCGCGCTGGGAGGGAAGTTGGGGGTAGAGGCAGAAAATTTCCTGCGCGATAAAAAAGGGAAGATAATAGAGATAAACAACAAGTACGGTGAAATTTACATAAATTTGATGAGGGAGAACCGAGAGGTTAAGGGACCTTGTCTGATTCCAGATTCGATGATACCCAATGCGTCCTGGGATTCGGAGAGAACAGAGTGGGATAGAAAATGGGTGCTTAGCGAGGTGAAATACGAGGAAATGAAATTTGCAAGTGAAATTTCCGGTATAACTTGGAAGATAATGTGTAGCTTTGGCTGGAAATAGTACCTGAATACTAAAGCGTGAAAATCCCTGAACCTCTGCGTGGTGCGCAGGGGCAGACGATGTCTGTTTTTATTTTGGAAACAAAATGTTTCCAGATTAGGAACATGTGCGAGGTCAGAGCGTGAAATAATGCCGGACTCCGCGGCGCAAGAGACAGCGAAACATTTATATAACAGATGTTACAATTTTATTACGTATGTTACAAAAATATAACAGATGGAGAGTATTGAAAGTATTCTTCGACGAGCCAAACCCAAAGGGAGCGGGATTCCAACTTAGAGAGATTAGCAGAAAAGCCAAGTTGGCGCCAACTTCGGTAAAAATTTACCTGGATGAGCTAAGCGGAGAGGGAAGATATGGTTGGCCGTTGATTATAAAATCTAAACACAGGATTTATGGCTATCCGGTTTACTGGGCAAACCGGGCTAGCGAATTATTCAGGTTCTTTAAGAAAATAGATATGATAATCTCAATAGAGGATTCTGGCTTGCTGAGTTATCTGAGCGAGAAATGCATGCCGGATGTGATGGTGTTGTTTGGCTCTGCTTCGAGAGGCGAGGATATGCGGGATAGCGACGTGGATCTCTATCTACAATGCAGAGAAAGACCATTGGAACTAGACGAATACGAAAGAACGCTCAAAAGACGAATCAAAATATTATTTGATGAGAGATTTGATCAGCTGAGCAAAGAACTTCGCAACAACATACTTAACGGTGTTATCCTAAAGGGATATTTGAAGGTGTTTTGATGGAGGAAGGAATTGAAAGAGCAACGCCGGACAAGGAGAAAGCGAAATCTATAATGAGAATGGCTGAAACAACGCTAGAGATGATTAAAACCATCGATGACAAAAAATTTGCCTCGATTCTTCTGAAAGAATATTATGACGTGATAAGAGAACTTATGACGGCGGTGTTACTTTTGGATGGATTCAAAACGCGCGGGGAAGGAGCGCACAAAAAATTGATAGAGCACTTGGACGAAAATTATGAACAATTTACGGAATATGAAATCTCTTTGCTGGACGAGTTGAGAGGCAAGAGAAACAGAATATCTTACAACGGGTTTTTCATACCAGAAGATTATGTAAAACGAAAAAGAAAAGACATTCTCGAAATCGCATTCAAGTTGAAAAAGATAATAAGTAAAAGATTGGAATAAAAATAAATCGAGATTAGAACTCAAAGCGTGAAATAATCCCTGAACCTCTGCGTGGTGCGCAGCGCCTTCGTTCTTCCTTTTCTTTCTGACGTGAGGAACTCCTTTTCCACGAGCTCGCCGACGTAATCGTAGACAGTGGTGCCGAGAATGCGCACGAGTTTTGCCTGTTCGATTCCCTCGTTTTTCGAGACGAGCCCGAGAACCTTTGCCGCGCCTGCGCTTACATCCGCCTCGCCTGCGAGCGAGCCCACCCTTTTCTCGTATTCTGGCTTCAGGCGCATCAAATATTTTCCAGCCTCGCACGCGATTGTCATCGCGCTCCCCTTCTGCGCGTATTCGGCCTGAAGTTTCTTGAGCTGCTCCTCCACGAAGCCTGGCGCGGCTATGCCTGAGACGCGCGCAAGCTCTGAGAGGCTCAGGGGTTTCGAACTCATGAAAAGCGCCGCCTCCAGAACGCGAATCGGGTCCAACTCCGCCTCTGAAATTGTTTTCGCTCCTTGGTCGCCCATATAATCACTTATTCAACTATGTGTGCTTTTGTATGTGTATAAATATTTCGCCGAAGAATTTATCCTGCGCGAGGGACAGTTTGTTGTCCTGCGCAAGGTGCAGCATCGGTATGAGCGTGTTTATTTTCTCCTCACGCGTCCTCTTTTTCAGGAGCGAGGAAAACGTTAGCATGCCCTCCTTGTCCGCGAGTTTCTGCGCGCGCCCGAGAATCTCGTTCATCCGCTCCTCTATGTCGTATTTCGGAATCGTGATGGTGATGTGCCCCATCGGAGGCGGGGCGCGCGTCGCGCGCTTGCGTATGTCCTCGAAAACGCTGTCAAGCGCGTGAACCAATTCGCTGAGCGTGAGCCTCCTCTTCGGGGGGATTCGAGTGCGCAGGGAGAGCATAGGCACCTCCATGGGCGGCTGCTCCTCTGCGATGAAGACCTCGGATTCGACGACCTGCTCCTCCTCCTCGAATCGTATCGCGTCGCTCTTGAACCGCAGGAGAATCGAGGACGCGAGGATGAGGTTCGCGGGAATGTGCAAATCGAGAAGTTGGAGCGCGTGAATGCGCGCGAGGTATTTGTCAGCGATGTCGATGATGTCAATGTTCCAGGGGTCGATCTGCTCCTTCGCGACGAGCTCGAGAAGCATCTCCTTCCAGGTGGGCTCCGCGACGAGCCGCTCGAGGTCCATCGGCTTCTGCGGGGATTGCGGCGCGCTCGTTTCGCTCTCCTCGGTTTCGCCTGCCTCCTTGCGTTCTTCTGGCTCTTCTTCAACAGCAGACTCTTCCTCCTCTTTCTTCTTGCGCATGGTATGAGAACGCGATTTACATTTTTTAACCTTTTGCTGCGTGATACTCTGCGCGCGAAAAAGCCCTCGTAGTCTAACGGACAGGACTCAGGCCTCCGGAGCCTGAAATTCGGGTTCGAACGAAATCCCTTTTCTTTGCGAAAGAAAAGGTCTTTCGATGCCCCAAAAGAAAAATGTTTTTGGAGTAAGGAAATTCTGCTGATTCACTTCGGGGGGAATCAGGAGGACCCTGAAACTGAAGGGGGGCGGAGCCCCCCTGCGGTTCGGATCCCGGCGAGGGCGTACGCGCGCGGGCGGGCGTATGTTTTTATATAGCAATATGCAGAAGTATAATTGCGGGTGATCAGATGACGAAAAAGGATATTCTCAGATCCGTGCCTGTACCGGAGGATATTGATAAGCTTGTAAACGGAAGTCGGGACGATCAGATAAGGGCGGGGCAGTTCATGTGGGCGTTGAGAAAGATTACGGATATTACGTGGGGTAAGGACGCGGAATACGCCGCGCACATGACAAAGCAGCGCGCGACGGTTTGAATTTTAATTTTCGGTTGAGCATATGCCTGGAAATCCAAATCCTGAAAATGAGAGCGACGTGCGGGGCGCGCTTGGGGAGTTGAAGAGGATACGCGCGCAGAAGGAGGAGGAACTTTCGACGTTCGAGAGGCTCGCGCGCCTTTATGACAGGGAGAGCAGGAAGATAGGCGCGGGATTGAACGTGTGGTACGCGCAGGAGAAGAACATGGGGCACGCGCTCAACGCGGTTGACCGCGCGTACAAGAGCAGGAAAAGGGAATTCGAGAAAATGGAGGGGAACGCGGAGAGCAACGCGCTCCCGCTGAAGAGGCTCGTGAAGGGTGTCGTTGATAATAGTTTGGGGTGGTGAAATTGGTATTCGGCGATAACAAAGGCGGTGAATTCAGAGGTGGTGGAATGGTTGAGCATGACGCGCAGTATTACAGGAACTGCCAGCACAATCTTGACGTGCTGTACGAGGAGTACATCGAAAAGATAAAGGAAGTGCACAACAGGAGACTCGACCCGAAAGTGGAGAAGGGCGAGTACGAGAGCATAATAAAGGAGTTCGAGAAAAAGGTCGCGGGCATAAGGGGCGACGTCCTCCTCGAGAAAAAGAAGGAAGGCGGGTAGCACTTTCACGCGTGCGCTAATTGAGAACGCGGAAGTCCAGCACGACCTGGGAAACGTGGGGCGAGTAGGGCCTTATGATTTTTTTATTTATGAATTCTATTTTTCGCTTTTTCTTCTGCGCGATTTTCTGAATTTTTTTAGCCGCGTCTTCGAATGGTTTTTCCTCAGAGGAAAAGGAGTAGAAATGAATAACGCAATTTTTTCGCGCGCACTCAAACGCGGCATCGAGAAACTCTCCCGCTCCTTTTGGAAGAGGCATGAGAATCCTGTCCGCCGAGCGCGGGAATTTTTTCGGGACTATTTTTTTCACGTCGCCGAGAACCGAAGTTATTTGATGGGACATCCTGTTGAGCGCGATGTTGTATTCCAGATATTTGTATGCGCGCGGGTTGAGTTCGATGGCGTATATTTTTGCGCGCTGCTGTCGCTTCGCGATAATTATTGGGAACGGGCCGACTCCTGCGAAAAATACGAAAACAGTTTCGCCCGGCTTAACGAGAGAAGCGACACGCTCGCGCTCGTGCGAGAGGCGGACCGAGAAATAAACCTTCGCGACGTCGAGTTTGAACGCGCACCCGCTTTCTTTGTAGATTGTTTCCGTTCTCTTCTCACCGGCGAGAATGCGAAGCTTTCGTGTTCTGAAAACACCCTTCATCGCGCCTGCCTTCGCGCACACCACGCGCAAATTCTTGTGAACGCGGAGAAGCGCGTTTGCGATTAGTTTTTCCTTTTTCCTGAGCGCGCGCGGGATTTCGATGATTGCGATGTCTCCGATAACGTCGAAGGATTTAACGAGTTCGCCGAGTTCGTGTTTTGTGAGAACATTCTTGAGCGCGTCCTCGAGAGAAAGGGGCTGCACGTCACGGGGAGTAAGGGAGAGGTCGATTATTCTGAATTTTTTTGGTCGCGCAGTTACTGGAAAATAGACGAACTTCTCATCGCGCGTGGGCGCGTATTTGTTGTCGAGTAAATTTTTTTGGATTAGTTCTTGGCGCGCGCGCTCGGCATTTTTCTTCTCGATGCGCACGCAGGTTACCATAAACGAATAGTGTGCGCGCGTATTAATAATTATTTCTTGGTGAAAATATGCAGAGATTTTAAGGTGCAGTCGTAAACAAATATGTCTGGAACAGTTTTTGCGCTCAGCACCAAGTATGTTTTGCCAGCTTCGGTTTTTGTAAAGAGGATGGGTTGTTCCGATATCGTGTATTTTAAGTCCATGGGCCTCATCTTTCTCTCGCCGAAGTCGAAAAACGAGAATGTCAGCCTGGGACCGTACGCAGCAGTTGCGAGAGAGTTTGAAGCCGCGGCAAGCGAAAACCCTGAACCGATGGTTATTGCGTTATTAGCCATACCCTCAGGAATCACCATGCCGCTTGCAGTGCTTACTGAAATTTTCAAAATGCCGTGCGCGTTCACATCGCTGAGAAAATAGATGCGGAATCCCCCGCCGCTCTCCTCCCCGCCATAAATGATTTTCGATTCCTTGCCGAGTGCCTGTACTCCTATGGTCTTCAAGCCCTCGCTTATGTCGAGCGTTTTGGAGCCAAGCGCGAGCGAGGATGTCCCCTCGTTTATGCTTATTGTTTTATCGCCAAAGGGCGCGGATTTGAAGTCTGGCATTTTTGCGTTTTTGAGCCACTCGTTGACTTTTGCGAGAGTGAGAGTGGAAGTTTGTGCTGATGCTTCTTCAACAAGCGAGAATTTCGGTATCTGCACAGGACCGGATTTTTGTTCGGGTAGAAGGAGACTTTCAACAAGAGGTTTTATGGTAAGTCCTAGAACGGTTCCTGCCGCGAATCCCAGTCCAACCCCTATTAGTCTCAAAACTTTGCGCCGCCCTGGATCAGCGGGGATATCTTTTTTGATAGGTTGAACCACTGCAGAATCAAGACCTGCCATAAAACCACCCCAGATATATTATGGCGGGAAACACGTAAATAGATTACTGTAATTCGGAGTTTACTCGAGGTAAACCGCAGGCTTCATCGGCATCGCGCCCATCGCCTTCTTCTGGTGCTCGGGCGGCGCGTCCCCCTCGCGCGCGACGGAAACATCCGCGCCGAACTCCTTCGTGAAGAAACTGACCGCGCCATCGAGCGCGGCAACCTCCTCCTTCTCGCTGAGGACGAGCGGGCTCAGGCTGTTCACGTTTTTTATGAGTTGCTGGAGTATTTTCGGGACGTGCTGCGCGCGCTGCTTTATCTCCTCGTTCTGCATCGCGAGTTTCATCACGTCGTCGAAGCGCTTGAACTCGTACGCGATTTTGTAGAGCGCGCGCTTCCATCCGCCCGCGGAGTAGAGGTAAATTTTCGAGGGTTTTTTACCCGTGATTTTGAATATGTTCTCAATGTCCTCGCGCGTGCCCGTGATGAGCCCCTCGGCAAGTTCCGCCTTCTCGTCAATCTTCGCTTCGTCGGCGGAAGGGATGCGCGCGAGCGAGGCGAGACGGTTGTCCTTCACGAACCTCTTTTCCCAGAGTTTCTCCCACATCTCCTCCGCGAAATGGGGCATGAACGGGCATATGAGCAGCGTCCATATCTCGAGAACCTCGCGGAGAGTTTCCGCGCGAGGCGGCGTGCGCTTGAGGTACCATTTCAAATCATTTACCGTGTTGTAGAAAATCTCCTGCGTGACGTCGCGGAGTTCTAGGTTGTTGAGCTGCGAGTCGTAGTTTTTCAATCTGCGGTGGAAGCGCGAGAGCAGCCATTTGTCGATCGGTTTCGGCAGGTGCTCCTCAAATGAA
>CAZWEI010000009.1:0-28055 GCA_964632135.1 Microcaldota archaeon | reverse complement strand
TTCGAACGACTTGATGACGGCGGGGGTGGCGCTCGCGAAGGAGGAGAAATACCACAAGTTCACGAAATACGCGTTTCCGAAAATCGTGAAGGCGCTGAGCGCGTCAAAGAGCGAGAGGGCGCTCGAGAAGCGCGCCGGGCTGAAACTGGGGAAGGAACTGCACTGCTCCTGGAGGGAGGCGCGCGCGTATTTTCCGCTGATTAAAATGCTATACGCGGGAGAGGAGGAGGCGCGCGCGGCGCAGGCTTATTTCGGCTTTGAAGACGAGGATGTGGAGTTTCTTTTTGGAAAAGCGGGGAAGGAGAAGAAAAAACGTATGCGCAAAAAATGAGATGATTATTCGATTTCAATCTCAAACGCCGCGACAGGCTGCTCGAGCTCGAAATTCCTGATCACCTGCGGATGAACCTCGCCGAGAATTCCAATCTGCTTTCCCCCCTTGCTTATGCCCGCTGCGCGGCCCTTTATGAAAGAGGGATGGGACGCGCCTTTCAATTCGCACTTCGCCCCGAGCTCGTGCAGGAGTGCCTCGGCCACGGATTTCATCTCGCTGAACGTGGCGTTCGCGTGCGTCGAGACCGCACACAGTTTTTTCACCTGCCTGGACTGCCCCTTTTCAAGAAGGACCGCCTCGCCGAACTCGAACAGACGCTGGGGCATCTTCTCGTGGCGGTTCTCGCGGAGCGCGCTGAGGAGGGAGGGAAGCAGCCACGTTCTTACGATTGTGAAATCCTGCGTGAGCGGGTTGGAGATTTCAGCGCATTGATGCTGCGCAGCGAGCATATCGTCGAAGTTTGTCTTGTTGTTCGTGAGGGTCCAGCACATCGCCTCGACGAAGCCGAGCCCGACCATCGCCATCCGTACGCCTCCATCGTCCATTTTTCTCCCTATACTGAAGAAGTTGGGAAGCGTTGGCTCGAACTTATTGTAGTCGAATGCGATTGCCGCATCCTCGAAAATATCGACCTCGTGGAACACATCCACGCGGTAGCAGGGAACGCTTACAACAAGCTCGTCGCCGTGCGCGTCAACTCCAAAGCCCATTCTCTCGAGAAGTTTTTTCGCCTCTGCAAGTGAGAATTGGGAGCCAAGGAGCGAGTTCATCCGCGCGAGGCTTGTTTTCATTGTTTTTGTTTTCAAGTCCGGAAACGCCTTTCCGCCGATTTTCACGGAGAAGATCTCCCCGCCCCTGTCCGCGAGCGAGGTGCATAGGACGTTCAGAGCATAGCCTAATGATTCGATATGTGTGCCGGTCATATCGATGAAGAGGCTGCACGTTTTTTCTGTTACGCGAGTGAGTTCTCCGTTTATGATGGGCGGGAACGAGAGCACGTTGTCTTTCGAGTCGACGATTATCGGGTAGCGGGAATGCCCTTTGAGGATGTGCGCGTAATCGATTCCCTTCGGGTGCGCGCGCAGTATTTCATCCAGATCCATCTCCTTCCTCATGTCAAGCGGGACGAATTTTATCCCGCGCGGCTTCACCGCCTTGTAATAGAATGGCGGGGCGAGGACGTCGAGGTTGTGCACCCCGATGGCTATTTTCTTCCTCTTCCTCCCGAACGTGTCGTGGATTTTCTCCTGGACCTGCATGAGAGATGTTATCGTTTTCTCGTCGATTTTCAAATTTTTGATGACCGCGCCCGCTATGAACGGTCTTACCTCCTCCACACTACGATCAACGAACAGCTCAACTCCTGACGGTCGCGCCGAATACTCGCGCAGTCCGGCCTTCACGCCCAGAAACGAGGAAAGCGCGCGGCCCATTCCTTCAACACTAAGCAGGTCCACGCGGTTCGGGGTCAACTCGACGAAAAACGTGTCGTCCTTGGTTTCCTCCACCGGCATTCCGAGCATCGAGAGCGCTGCGCCGAGCTCCTCGCGCGCAATTTTTTTGCCCGCGAACCCGTACAGTTCGTTATAATCAAACTCGACTACCGCCATCTTCCCACCTGCGCGCCCCTCAGCCAACTTATGTTATTCTTGTAAAATGTCCGTATGTCGCCAAGCCCCATGAGCATCATCGCGGGGCGCTCGAGGCTCAGCCCCCACGCGAGAACCGGATATTTGCCCCAGAGCGGAAGGCACACCTCAGGCCTGAACACCCCGGCGCCGCCCAACTCGAGCCACTGCTTTTTCTCCTCGAAATAAACGAGAACCTCAACGCTCGGCTCGGTGTACGGGAAATAACTCGGGCGGAATTTTATCTTCTCGAAACCAAGCTTCCTGTAGAACTCCTTCAGGCATCCGAGCAGATCCGCGAACGTGGCCTTCTCCCAGACTACGATTCCTTCAACCTGATAAAATTCCGCGAGATGCTTGAAATCGGTCGCCTCGTTTCTGAAAACCCGCCCCACGCAGAAGAATTTCGATGGTGATTTTCTCTTCCCCTCGCGTATGTCAGCGAGATAGCGCGCCGAAACCGCGGTCGTGTGCGTTCTGAGCACTGGCTGCTCCGCGATTTTCTCTGACCATTCGTATTTCCATCCGTTCTCGTGCGCGCGCCTCACGTCCTCCACTATCTTCTTGTTCGGAAGCGGCATCCTTTCAGGCGCGCGCAGGTAGAAAGTGTCAGCGAGCTCGCGCGCGGGATGGTCCTGGGGCTGGAAGAGCGCGTCGAAGTTCCAGAATGAGGACTCCACGAAACCCGCGCCCATCTCCTCGAACCCCATCTCGCTGAAAATGTCGCTTATGCGGTTCATGAGCGCGCGCAGCGGGTGCAGTTTCCCGGGCGCGGCCTTTTCGACGGGCGCGTCTATGTCGTACTGGCGCAGGCTCGCCTCCTTCCATTTTCCGCTCGTGAGCATCTCCTTCGTGAGGACGTTTATTTCCTCTCGCGCGCCTGCATCCGCGAGAAGTTTCCTCCCTTTCTCAACTAGCGTTACTGTAATTTCCTTCGCTTCGGTTTTCATTACGCTGCCGCGCTTGAGCAGTTCGGTTAGTGGACCGGCGTCCGCGTGCGCGGTATTTTTGTCTGCTATGCTGCTGAGCGCGCGCTCGAGCGCGTATTCGTGCGCGGGCGCCTTTTTTCCCTCATCAGTTATCGCGATGAATTTCTTCCCATCTTTCTGAATGAACGAGACCCATCTGTTCTTCACTGCCCAGGGAAGCCCTACACGCGCCTCCTCCTCGTTCAAATCGCTCAGCGGAATGGGCGCGTGTTTCGCCTTTTCTACGACCCGCTGCTCGGGAAATTTGTTTTTAAGAAAGTGCGTTCCCTCATCCGTGAGCGCGTACCCCTCCTCCGTTTTCTCGTGAATCTCAACCGCGCCTTTCTCTTTCAGCCAGTAGCACGCGCGCATAACAGAATCCTTGTTCAGTTTCGTGTGCGCTGCTATCTCATCAACGGTGAACGCGCGTTGGTCTTTTAGCGCGAGTAGAACGAGTTTCTCGTATTGGTGGAGCATCTCATCCCTGCCTTCTGAGTTTCGCGGAAAGCCAGGCCGCGAGCGCGATCAGGGCGACCAGCACCAGAAGGACTCCCCAGAGCGAGGTGAGAAATTCCAGGAATTTTGCCTGGGTGTTCTGGAAAAACCCGATTACCTCGCTCTCGAGCGTCTCCTCTGTCTCGAACACGACGCTGAACTTCGTGAGCGTGCTCCTGCCGAGCCATGTGAAAACCTTCTGGTCGTTGTTTGGCAGGCTGACCTCGCCGGGTATGTCCGGCGGCGGGCTGAGCGCGAGGAGCGTTGCCTTCGGTATTCTTATCGTCAGGTTGCTCTTCTCGGGTATTATTATCTCGCCGCTCGCAGAGGACTCGAACACTATCGCGCTCCTGTCAAGCTCATAGTGCGTAGTTCTCGGCTTTGTCTGCGTCGTGTTGAAAAGGGGCGTGATCGTGTCGTACTCGACAATTATTGATGTGTCGCGCGCGCCTGTTATCGGGTTCGGGGGCGCGACTCTCTGCGGCTTGACGAGCACCGAATTGGCGTCAACATTCGAGACGTAGTAGCGGAGCGCCTGGAGGTTCGTCTGCGCCCTCCAGCTCTCGACCGTGAGGTTTATCGCGCCCTTCGCGCGCTCGTAGGTGTCGGCGGTCTCTGAATTGGTAAGGAAAATGTTGAAAACCTCCGTGACGTGCGCGCGCCCGTCCTTGTAAACGTCTATCGTAACTGAGAAGGAGGACAGGTCGAACGAAGCGTGCGCTACCTGCGCGAGCATCACCACTACGAGAAAAAGGACTGGAGAAACAATTCCCGAACGCGTTCGCATGGAGTAATTACGCGAAATAATTATTTAAAATGATGGTTTCCCGAGTTCAGACGATAAGGATAGATTTAAATTGCTGGATTTGCATAGAATACCGGGTTATAGAGGCGATAAAATGAGTTATATCCGATATCTCGGGCACTCGAGTTTCGAGCTCGGGCTCGAGGACAGCGTCATATACGTGGACCCGTTTTTCTCAGAAGGCTACATAAAGAACTGCCCGCGCCTTATCCCGCCAGCTATGAGGGCGAGCGAGATAAAGAACGCGGATTTGATATTCGTCACGCACGAGCACCCCACCCACTGCGAGAAGGAGACGATCAAGGAGATTGTCGAGCGCACGTACGCGACCGTCGTCGCGCCGAAGCCGGCGCTCTCGATGCTCGCGATAAGCGACAGGTTCAAGGTCGACGTGCGCGTGGGCGACTCGTTCACCGTAAAAAATGTTGATGTCGAAGTAGTGAACGCGATGCACCCGCAGTCCGCGTATCCGGTCGGCTACGTCATAAAGCGCGGTGGCAAGAGCATCTACCACGCTGGCGACACGTACGAGTTCAGCGGGATGATGGACATAAAGGCGGATTACTCGCTCATTCCGATAGGAGGCGTTTACACGATGGACCCTATGGGCGCGCAGAAGGCGTGCCGCGAGCTCCAGACGAGGTTCGCGATACCCATGCACTACGACACTTACGAGAGAATTAAGCAGAGTCCCGAGGAGTTCGCAAAGGACGTGGGCACGCGCGTGAAGCCGATAATCATGCGCGTGGGCGCTGAGAAGGACATATAAATGATGGTTCTGTTTTGATTGCTGGATTGGAGGTTGATGGAATGATAACCGGGGGCAAACTGATATCAGTCGAGGCGAAGAGAGAAAAGGACGATGTTGTGAGCGGGCTAAACGTGAACATAAACCTCGACTCCGTCGTAGTTAAGGGGAACGACGTCGAGATAAACTACACGTACGTTGCGAATTACGAGGACGGCGTGGGCTATCTCAAGATAGGCGGCGTTCTTTACGCGACAGAAGACGCGAAAACTGCTGCCGAAATCGCGAAAAGTTGGCCAAAGGAGGAGAAGGGGAAGGAGGGAAAGGACAGGGAAAAGGAGAAGGGGCAGAGAAAACTTCCTGAAGCATTTGCTGAGATGGTTCTCAACAGCATAAACTACACGTGCGGGACGAACGGAATTCTTGTTGTCCGCCCGCTGAATCTTTCGCCGCCGATAATGCCGCCGAGAATTGAACTCGCAAAGCCGCCGCGCGCGCCGCAGGGCGGCAGCACTAAGGCAGGATGAGATTATGAAAAAAAGGCTAACCCATAAAAGAAAAAGAAAGTTCACGGCAGTCATAACAAAGGGCGAGGTCGCCTACGTGTCGTACTGCCCTGAACTCGGAGTCGCGAGCCAAGGAAAAACCTATACGGAAGCGCTCAAGAACATCAGGGAAGCCGTGGATTTGTATCTCGAGGAGATACGCGACTCTAAACTCGCAAGAAAACCAGAACCAGTATTCACCAGTTTTTCGGTTTAGCGATGCGGACAGCGTTATATTGTATCACATAAATGTAAATATCGGCATTTGCGAATTTTCGGCTTGTGAGAGAAATGAAACTCCCAGTTTTATCCGGTAGAGAGATAATAAAAGCGTTATCCAAGATTGGTTTTAACATTTCACGCCAGCGCGGCAGCCACGTCGTCATGGTGAAGTTTGTCGAAGGAAGAAAACTCGTTACAGTCATCCCGCTACACGATGAAGTTGATCCTGGAACGCTGTTGGCAATCCTCGCACAGGCGGACATCTCGCGCGAGAAATTTTTGGATTTGCTGTAATCAGACCAAAATTTCCATCCCGTCGCGCGCAACCTCCGAATTTTTGAATACTTTTCTCGCCTGCTCCTCGAGCGCGCGCGCCTCTTTATATCTGTTGCTTATGTGCGTGAGAATCAGTTTTTTCGCGCCTGCCTTTTTTGCGATGCTCGCGGCATCCACGGAGGTAGAATGAAGTTTGAGCCGCGCTTCTTCCTTCATTTCGTCGCCGAATGTAGCATCATGAATCAGAACATCTGCGCCCTTGCTCGCGAGCTCGACATTCTTGCACGGCATCGTGTCCCCGGTGTAAACGATTTTCCTTCCTTTTTTCGGAATCGTGACCTCGCCGAGCAAGATTCTCTTCCTCCCTATTTTTATCTCGCCCTTTTCCTGCAACTCGCCGAACATCCTCCCCTTTATCCCGAGCCCCTCTGCTTTCTTCTTGTCGAAATTCCTTTTCTCCTCCTCCTCGAAAACGTACCCGTACGCGTCGAGCCCGTGCTCAACTGGAAACGCGCGCACGCTGAACTCGTCGCCCTTGAAGCAGAAGTTCTCCTCGACGTCGCGCGCATCAACCAACTCGTGGTCGAGCGCAACCCCGCGGATGTACTCGCAAGTCCCGCGCGGCCCGAACACGAGAAGCGGCTCCTTTCTTCCTATCATTCGTAAGGTATGAACAAGGCCCGGAATCCCAAGAACGTGGTCAGCGTGCAGGTGCGTGATGAATATCGCCTTCACCTTCGCGTAACTCACCTTGTACCTCATCATCTGCCTCTGCGCGCCCTCCCCGCAGTCGAACAGGTACACGTCTCCCTCGTGCCTGAGCGCGACGCACGAAAGCGCGCGCTCGACAGAAGGGACGCTCGCGGATGAACCCAGAATCACCAATCGTATCATGAAAATCACTTCGAGTTCTCGTTATTTTTTCCATGCGAAAATCTATTAATATATGGTGCGAATATTTTGAACAGGTGATTCTGCGGACGTATTTAGAGTTTTGAAGTTTTCTTGCTCAGGGATATTCGATTCGAAAAACCTGATCTTGTACTTAGTTGCATTTGGTGGTGTATTCTCGCTTGGGAATCCAATAAGCATTTCAGGATTGCTGCTCTTCTTTCTTGGTTTAGGGGGATTGGCGTTGGGCTATCCCACACGAGAACCGGGTTTCTACGATTTTTTAGACCCCAGAGTTTGGTCGGTCCCAGTAGCAGTCGGGATGATTGCTTTTCTACCGATTATTGTTGGTATGGCATTGACGGCGGTTGCTTCGGCAAGTATAGCACTAAATGCGCTCAGAGCTAAAAAAATATCAGCAGAGCATTTTGTTAGAAACTACTGGGGCTACATCGAGCTTCATGTGCTTGGTGCGATTTATGCTTTGTTTTCAAGATATGACCGGAGGTTTTCTATTGTTTTTATAGGCTGGATTGTCGCGCTAATATTCGTAGTATCCGCGCCGTATCTTCTAGGATATAGTCCTGCTGAAGAAAATGTAAGAGCCGCTGTTCGCGATGTATGGTGGTGGTTGTGTATAGTAGAATTTTTTATTGTTGCATATTACACAACACGCCTAAGCGTTGCGGCACCTATTTTTCTCTCCAAGAAAATTGAAAAAACATCGGACGCGCTTGATGGATCTTGGCACATGACGAAAGGACAAACGAAAGACATTTTCATATGTCAAATGATAATTATCTTGTTTATGCTTTTGCTCGTGCTCGTATGGTGGTCGTTCGTGAGTCTCGCGTTTCCTTCAAGATACATGGATATTTTTTCTACGCGATGGATCGCGATGTATTTTGTTTTTCCTTTATGTTTTTTCTTTTGGAATTATATGTGCGTAGGAGTTTATGACGAACTCGTGAAATACAAAAAACCTATTAATACCTAGTGTGAAATAGTTTCATCCTGTTGATAATTACGAGGTGGTTTTGTGGCCGCGAATTTGAATTTGCTGAAGGAATTGTGCGAGGCGTTCGGAGTTCCTGGTTACGAGAACGAGGTCGCGAAAATCATGAGGCGCGAGCTCTCGAAGCACTGCAAAGAGGTCAGCATCGACAGGATGGGAAACGTGGTCGCGCGCCGCGTCGTGAATCCGAAAAAACCAGTCATCATGCTGGGCGCGCACATGGACGAGATTGGGATGATGGTGAAAACCATAACTGAAAAGGGATTCTTGCGTTTCATGAAAATCGGCGGAATCGACGACCGCGTGCTCCTGAACCAGCATGTGGTGCTCAACACCGCGCGCGGAAAGCTCTACGGGGTGATTGGGAACAAGCCGCCGCATCTCCAGAAGGAAGAAGAAATGAAGAAAATCGTGGAAGTAAAGAGCATGTTCATAGACATAGGCGCGAAGGACAAAAAAGATGCCGAGAAGATGGGCGTGAGAATCGGGGACCCGATAGGGTTCGACGAGGGTTTCAAGGAGCTCGCGAACGGGCTCGTGACAGGAAAGGCGCTCGACAACAGGATTGGATGCTACGTGATGCTCGAGCTCGCGCGCCGCGTGCCGCGCGACGTGAATTTGATTTTTGTCGGGACTGTTCAGGAAGAGGTTTCCGCGTACGGGAAGGGCGCAATGGTGAGCGCCTACCGCGAGACGCCGCATTACTTCATCGCGCTCGACACGTGCATCGCATCCGACCATCCGGAATGCGCTGAGGACGAGAACCCGGTGAAGATGAACGCGGGCGTGGGGATAAGCTTGGTCGAATGGGGCGGGCGCGGGAACGTCGCGGATAAGGGATTGGTTGATTGGCTCATCAGGATCGCGGAGAAGAAAAAAATCCCGTACCAACTTGAAGTGATGGAAGGGGGCGCGACCGACGCCGCGCACGTGTTCAACGTGAGGGAGGGAATTCCCTCTGTCGCGGTTTGCGTGCCCACGCGCTATATACATTCGAACGTGGGCGTGCTGAGTTTGAAGGATGTCGAGAGCACGATAGAGCTGATGGAGAGCGCGCTCAAAACCGAAATCGAATAAACGCAGTTCCGTGATTCGGTGATCGACAAGATAAGGAAATTGATTGACTCCTGCCCCGCGGATTACGTTGACGCGCGCATAAACTCAGGCCCTTTTTCTTCGATAATTGTCAAGGATGGAAAGGTTGAGAACGTCACGAGCGCGAGCACGTGGGGCATCGGCGTCCGCGTGCTCGTCAATGGCTCGTGGGGCTTCGCGAGCGCGAACAGGCGCGGGAGGATAGGCGAGATTTTTGAAAAGGCTGCCAGGCTCGCGAAACTTACGAGGGGAAAAAGCAAACTTTCGGATGAGAAGCCGGCGCGCGCAAAAACAAAAACGAAATTCAAGATAAACCCGCGCGACGTTGATGTCGAGGAGAAAATAAGGCTCGTGATGAGCGCGGAGAAAGAGATGAGGACAGACGCGCGCATAAAAAACACAGCACTCGCTTATTCCGATGCCGTCGGCGAGCACGTCTTTCTGAACTCCGAGGGGGCGGAGATTTTTCAGGAGAGGATTTTCACTTTTCTGGGGATGGGCGCTGTCGCAAAGGAAAACGGCGTGATGCAGCGCGCGAGCGAATCCATAGGAGCACGCGCGGGATACGAGGTATTGCGGGATAGCGACGAGAAGGCGCGAAACGCGCGCGAAAAGGCGGTTCGCGCGCTGGGCGCGAGGCTTCCTCCGAAGGGAAAATGCACAGTGGTTGTCGACGGCAGGCTTTCCGGGGTTCTCGCGCACGAGGCGGTCGGACACGCGTGCGAGGGCGACGCGCTCATGGCGAACAACTCGATATTGAAGGGGAAACTCGGCGCGCGCATCGCCTCCGAGCAGATAACCATCTGCGACGACGCGACCGCAGCGCGCGCGTTCGGGAGTTACGATTACGACGACGAGGGCGTGCGCGCGAGGAAGAAAGTCATGGTCGAGCGCGGGGTTCTGCGTGGGTTCCTGCATTCAAGGGAGAGCGGGGCGAGCATGGGCGCGCGGTCCACTGGAAATGCGCGCGCAGCGGACTATTCCGATGTTCCGATTATAAGGATGAGCAACACCTACGTAGAGAGGGGGGGATGGAAAAAGGACGAACTTTTCGAAATCAAAAATGGAATCTACGCGAAGGGGATGAGGGGCGGGAGCGTGATGCCCAAAACCGGGGAATACGTTTTTGCAGCCGAGGAGGGCTATCTCATTGAAAACGGCGAGCTCGCGGCGCCGCTGCGCGACATACTTCTGAGCGGCGAGATTCTGAAAACGCTGAAATCCGTCGAGGCGGTTGCGCGCGACAGCAGCGATTTCCATCCCGGGATGTGCGGGAAGATGGACCAGAGCATAAACGTCGGCGACAGGGGGCCGCACATCAGAATAAAGGACTTGCTCGTTGGCGGGAGATGAACAAAAACGCGAACGCAAGACTTTAATATAGCGCGCGAGAATATTGCTTTGTTTGCGCGTGCAATGCATTGTGCGCGGTGAGTGCGTGGTGAGTTTATGATAATAACCGCTGTTGACGAGATGTGCATGGCCCTCGCGAAGGAGGAGGGCAGGCAGATGAGTGTTGATGCGCTCGCGAGCAGGCTCGATGTTGACCTGGGCGTTGTTGAGAAGTTGGGGACGATTCTCCAGGAGCGCGACGTGGTCGAGATAATCTATCCTGTGAACATGCTGCAAAAGCCTGCGCTGAAGCTGAAAACAGAGTTCGGTGAAAAAAGGGCTGAACGAATTATGGGCGACAGCCTGATAAATTACAACGTGAAGGCGAACCACGTCAGTGCGGCGGTCTCGATTCTTGACGTAAAAAATCAGCCGCGCCCCATTTACAATGTTGCGATTCCGGAAGTTGGACCCTACACTTCTGTTTTTCTGGACTACGTTCATGACGAACTCGCGCGCACCGTCCCGCTGCAAACTGAGGAGATAATGGACCAGCGGAGGGCGGCAGGCGTGATGGACAGATTTTATTCTGCGGCGGGCGGGATGCTCGCCTCTCTTCTGCCCGGGATAAAACAAAGCGAAAAGGAGACGCTTGCTGGACTGCTGCTCAACAGGGTACAAGGGCTCGGACACATAGAACTTGTGATGGCCGACGACTGGCTCGAGGAGGTCGCGCTCAACGGCGCAGCCGAGCCGATATCGGTTTATCACAGGAAGTTCGGGTGGCTGAAGACAAACCTGCGCGTGGCAGACGAGGAGGAGATATACAACTACGCCTCGCAGATTGGCAGGAGGTCGGGAAAGGAGATAACCCTTCTCGCGCCAGTGATGGACAGTCACCTAGTGACAGGCGACCGCGTGACTGCGACGATGTTCCCCATCTCGTCGCACGGGGATACCATAACGATAAGGAGGTTTGCGCGCGACCCTTGGACGCTCATAGACTTCATCGACCCAGTCACCCACACGCTTTCCTCGGATATGGCCGCATTCCTGTGGCTGTGCGTGCAGTACGAGATGAACATCATAGTGGTGGGCGGGACGGCGTCTGGAAAGACGAGCATGCTGAACGCGATGAGCGCGCTCATCCCTCCTTTCCACCGCACGATAACAATCGAGGACACGCGCGAGCTGAACCTTCCCTCCTATCTGAACTGGAACTGGGTTCCTCTCGTGACGCGCCAGCCGAACGCGGAGGGAAAGGGCGAGGTCAAGATGCTCGACCTGATGGTTTCCGGAGTCCGCATGCGGCCTGACAGGATAATAGTCGGCGAGGTGAGGAAGCGCGAGGAGGCCGAGGTCCTGTTCGAGGCGATGCACACAGGGCACGCGGTTTATTCGACGATGCACGCGGACACGGGCTCGCAGATGCTCCGCAGGCTCACGCATCCACCAATCGACCTTCCAATGACCGAACTACAGTCCCTGCAACTCATTCTCGTGCAGTACCGCGACAGGAGGTCCGGCGTGAGGAGGACGTACGAGATAAGCGAGGTGATAACCTCGTCCGCGGACATGATTTCGCTGAACACGATGTACAGGTGGAAGGCCAGGCAGGACTCGTTTGAAAAGGTGAACGAGAGCATGCGCGTGGTTGAGGAGATGGACCTGCACACCGGGATGACGCCCGACGAGATAGAGGACGACGTTAACGAGAAAAAAACGATACTCGAGTGGATGCTCAAGAACCACGCGCGCGCAGTCGACGACATCGGGAACGTGATGGGCGTGTATTACAAGACTCCGGAGATAGTGATAAAGGCCGCTGAAAAGAATCTGCCTGTTGAAAAAGTTATATAATGGTGAGCGCATCGGAATCGCACTTTTCATACTCCCTGAAAAAACCGCGAGGAGGCTCGCGCGACCCTTTCTCGGGCTCGGGGGGGTGCTGGCAAAACTCGCGAACCTCGGACGGGACATGAGGAAACTTGACGTGGATTACGCGCCGGAGGAATACGCGGTTGTTTCGGCGCTGAACGCCATTGCCTGGTCCGTGCTTCTCGCGCTCCTCGTGATTTTCATCCTTTATTTTCAAGGCGGGGCGGTTGGCATAGGCGCGCGCGCAGCGCTCGCGCCCTCTCTCGCGACGTTTTTCATACTGCTCGTGTTTTTCATGTACTACCCGCGCGTCATCGTCAGAAAAAACGTCGAGATGGTTGACCGGGACCTGGTTTACGCGCTCAAGGAGCTCCTCGTGCAGATAAACTCCGGCGTGCCGCTTTTCGACGCGCTCCAGAGCGTTTCGAGATCCGGGCACGGGAAGGTCTCCAAGGAGTTCGGGCTCGTTGTGAAGGACATAAACTCCGGCGAGCCCGAGGAGCGCGCGCTCGAGAGGATGGCTGCCCGCACGGATAGCGAGTTCCTCAAGCGCACGCTCTGGCAGATGATAACGGTTCTCAAGTCTGGCGCGAGCCTTCAGGGAGCGCTGCAGGGCATCGTCGAGAACCTGCAGGAGCACCAGAACAACCAGATAAAGAAATACACGCAGGAGATGAACCTCTGGATTCTCCTCTTCATAATCGTCGCGGTCGTGATTCCAAGCCTGGGCGCGACGCTGCTGATAATCCTCTCAACGCTTGGGGGCGTGGGAATGAGTGAGGGCACATTCCTCGCGCTCGTGGTCGGATGCTTCGCGCTCGAGCTCGTGCTCGTGGAGTTCATGAAGGTGAGGAGGCCGTTTGTGTATATATGACGCGCATGGCGTTTGATGTGGTGCGATGGGAATACTCTTGAATTTTTACAACATTGTCGGCGGCGCTGCCCCGCAGCGTGCGCAGAACAGGATATCCGAGATGCTCGGCCACGCGGGCTTGAAGACGGGCGCGCGGGAGTGGATTGGACGCACGCTCGTCGTTGCGGCCATCCTGTCTGTTTTTTCCGCGCTTATCATCCGGTATTCCGCCGCGCTGGACACGGTTGGTTTTTTGGGCGCGTTCGTTCTCGCCTTTCTCGTGGTTTTCTTCTCCGTCTACCTATTGCTTTATTTCAGGATAGAGGAACGCAGGGGCAGGGTCGAGGAAATTTTGCCGGAAGTCCTCCTGCTGATGGCTGCGAACATACGCGCGGGGATAACCCCGCTCGTGGCGCTGAGAATGGCCGCAAGACCGGAGTTCGCGCCCCTTGACTCGGAGATAAAATATGTCGCCGGAAAATCGCTCGGTAAGGACTCTTTCGCAAATGCGCTTGGCGAGATGTCGGGGAGAATCAAGTCCGACATATTCGACCGCACCGTCAGGCTTTTCTCGGTCAGCCTTAAATCAGGCGGAAATCTCCCGCGGCTGCTTGAAGGCGCCGCTGCCGACATACGGAACTCCCACGGCCTGCGGCAGAGCCTGATCGCGGGAACGAACATGTACGTTGTTTTCATAATTTTCACGGTAGTGATAGGAATGCCCTCGCTGCTCGCAGTCTCCTCGCAGTTTGTTGACATGATGGGCAGGATGAGAACAGAGGGCAACGGCGGGACGCTTGGGAGCTACGGCGGTATTTACGCGGGCGAGCCCATATCGGGAAATTTTGTCGTCAGCGTCTCGACTCTGATGATGCTCGTAACATCAGTGATAACGAGTATGCTCATAGGGGTGATACGCGACGGAAAGAAGATGAACGGGCTCAAGTACGCACCGGTTCTGGTTGGGGGCGCGCTCGTTTGGTTCTACGTGATGAGGATTTGCGTGCTTGGCGCAATCGCGCCCGTTTGAGTGGTGATGGAGTGGACACGAAGGGACAGGCGGCAACAGAATATCTCATGATTCTCGCGGTCGTGGTGGCGATAGCGCTCATCGTAGTCAACGTGATCGGCGGGTTCCCGATGTTCAAGACGATGTCGCGCATAGAGAGCGAGGCGTACTGGAAGAACGCGGAGATAAGCGTAGAGCAGATGCGAATCGAGGGCGCGAGCGGCGATGTTCAGCTCATTCTCAAGAACATGAAGTCCATGAGCGTGCAGATAGTCGGCATCAACGTTGCAGGCAAGCCGCTGAGCTCGCCGCAGTTCAACAACATCGTCCTGCTGCCAGGCGCGCGTGTGATACTTAGCGCAAGCGGGGGGCCGGCCGGCGCCCCTGGCGCGGATTACAGCCACGAGGTAGCGATAACCTACAGGGACGCGAACAACCCGAGTTTCGTCTACTCCTTCCCTGGCGACAAGCCCTGGGTTGGAAAATACCAGTAGCAGAATTCGAAGTGCTAGTTCTCGTATATCGTCAGTTCCGAATCGCTGCTCGCATCTCCGGCCTCTATTCTAGCCCTGATTGGAACGCGCGCCTTAACCTCCTTATCCTCTGAAAAGATGAGCGCGATGTCGGTAGCCGCGCGCACGCCTTCAACTCCAACATTTATTTCCGGTGCATCACTCTCTCCTGAAATTGAAATCACAACCTCGCCCGTCGTTGTTTTTATTGTGATTTTGTTTTGTTTTGCGGCGTCAACGGCACCGGATGTTTTTCCAAAAACGTCGAGCGTCTTTCCGCCCCTGTCGCGGATTTTGAATTCGACAGCGACGAGGCCTGCGCCCGCATTCTCGTCCTCGTTTTTCCATTTCCAGTTCCCTGAAACGCACTCGCCCGCGCATTCGCCATCCAAATTCAGCGAGACGATGAAGCCCTTTGCCCCGCGCGACGAGATGCTGAGATTTTTCTTTTCAAGATTTCCGTACGCGTAGGTGATGTTGTATGACCGCACAACGACGCGCGGCGCACGCTCCATCTCGGAGACATCGAGCGTCATTTTTGAGTTTGTCGAAATTGCGTAATCCTCAAGAAACCGCGCGTGTTCTTTGATTTCTTTTTCGATATTGGCGATTCTTGCCGGGAACTCGTCGGCAAAATGCACCTCGGTCGCGACTCCGCGCAGCGCATAGACGCGGACTCCTAGCATCTCCTGGAAATCATCCGAGACGTCGTCCCGCAGATAGGCGAGTTTCTCGACATCGCGCGCGACAGGGCGCGAAGCCGACGAGGTTTCGAAATACGAGAGCATCATCGACAGGAGCAGCGCGAAAACCGCAAGCGTGACAAGAGTGAACGTAAATCCCTTTTTTACATTTTCTTTCAGCGCGTGCATACGCCCATCTCCGCGACATAATTTTTTACGGCGCCGTCTTCTATCGCCACGAAACTCCTTCTCGCCACGCTCAGCTCCGAGCACTCGCACGCGCCCCCGGCCGAGGACGCGAGCGCGCCCTCAAGCCTTATTTTTATGTACGCGCACGTGTTCGGAGGCGCGTGCTTCAGAAGCGCGCCCGGGGAGTTTATGCTCGACGCGAGCGCGCCGGTCTTTTCCATCGCGGCAAGCGCGCTGAGCGCGTTTGGCGAATATTTTTCCGGGGCGACCTTCGAGACGAACGCGAGCAGGCTGGACAGCAGGAGCGCCGACAGGGTCAGCGCGAGCAGTGCGTCAACGGTGAATATGAACGCCCTCCTGCTTTTCCGTTTCATCATTTTCGTCATCTTCTCACCCAAACAATCAACTGGACAGAAACGACTCCCTCTTTAAAAACCGCTTTTGACGAACGCGAAACCGCAGACGCGTGCATTGGCGGGGGATTGTCTGTCGAGAATATTTTCGCGCCGTTTTCGGAGAAGATGGACGCGTCGAACTCGTAGCTTCCAGTCTCCGCGCCATAGGCTGCGCGCGAAAGCCCGAGGAGGTTTTTGATTTTTTCATAGCCCTGCGCGGAGCGCGCCGATGAGAAAAAAACATCCGCCTTCCGTTCGTCGATGGTGTACGGGCTGCTCGCGAGCCCGAGCGCGCTCGCGCCGTCTATCGTCTTCCAGTTCGACGGGACGCCGGGCGAGAGGAGCGCCGAGAGCGCGGTGTCGGCGGACGAGGCGATTTCGGTTTCGGAGCTTGCGGTTGTTATCTTGTATCTCACTTTTTCAATCGCAAAAAAAACCCCGCTGATAATGAAGAACAGCAGCATGAACGCGAAAAGCGCGTCCTGGGAGAAAATCTGCCCCTTGTGAAATTTGCGGGATTTGTGGGATTCGTTGGATTTACGCGCTGACAAAAACAACACCCTCCGCGTTTTTCAATGTCACGAGGACCCCGCCCCATAACTGCATTTCGCCCTCGAGTCTGTCGGTTGTTATCGGAACCGCGACGCTCATCGCGCCCGCGCGCGCGGCGCTTACGACCTCGATTCTTCTGAGGGAGCCATAAACCGAAAGGGTGTAGGTTGCGCCGGTGGAAAGCCTGTCCGGAAGTTGTAGCGCCGCGGACGCGCCGTCGCCAGCCTGGGAGACGCGGTCTATCGCTGCCGCCAGCGCAAGCGCCGTTGAGCGGCTGCTCTGCATCGCAGCCATGGCTGAGGCGTCCTCGCTGAGGCCGATGTAGAACTTCACGAGCGCGAGACTGAGGAGCGCCAGCATTGTGAAAATTATCAGGAACTCGACGGTTATTTGCGCCCTTCCCATAAACTCACCACACACCCACGTCCGACGCAATTTTTGCTCCGCAAAAATGCGCCCATTTTTGCCGACAGGCAAAAATTGGGAGCCCGCGCCTCGAGGCGCGGGTAAAGGCGCGGGTGCAACCGCTCCCTCGAATCACGACAACTCTCGCCTTCCCTATTCGCGCTTTGCGCGAATGGGACATATTTGCGCCAACGGCGCAAATCGTGTTAGGCGTGGGTGTGTGACGCACTATGCCGGCACTATGCCGATTCCGGTGAAATTCTGACCTTTCCCTCGTATGCAACGACGTTCATCCAGAAGCCGCCTGATTCAGCGGGCAGGTTTCCTTCCACAGGTACGCGCACGCGCGCGTTTATGTCCCTTGTCCCGGAGCCCGTCTTGAGGCCTATGTTTATCGTGCGCTCGCGCACGAATACCCTGTCCGGCTCGGTGTTGTCCGGCATGTTCAGAAAAACCCTCTCGCTCGAGCCTGGCCCCGAGGAATACACACGCGCCGCGGCATCGGCGAGCTCGTCCACGCCGACCTGCGCCCAGCCGATGCTCGTCCTCGTCTGGTAGGATGCGAGCTGGTCGTAGGCCGTGCTTATTATCACGAGAAGTACGAGCATCACTCCTGAAAGGATTATCAGTAGTTCGACAGAGCCCTGCGCGCGCATAAAAGGATAACGCGCGCGTTATTTAAATCATTTGGTGAACTACCACCCGATAAATCGAGTGGCGTCTTCTTTCCTTGACGAAGCTACTGCTTCGTCTCCAGAAGCGTTACTTCCCATCGTTCCGATGGTAGCTTTTTTGAGTATATTTATTGCAGCATTTAAATCTCTGTCTATGCTGAGCCCACAGAAACGGCAATTATGCATCCTTTCCTGAAGAACCTTGTCTATTACTGCGCCACAGCAACTGCACATCTTGCTTGTGTTCTCTGGGTTTACAAATAGTATCCTGCATCCAGCTTCCTCCGCTTTATATGCAAGCATATTTGTAAACATCCTCCAACTTGCATCATTTATTGATTTACCAAATCGGTGCTCCGCCATCTCTTTTGATGCCAGTTTTTCCAGTCCTATCAATGAATAAGTTGCAACCATATTCGCAGATAGTTTATGCAGAAAATCAGCTCTTGCATTCGCTATTTTTTCGTGCATTCGTGCTACGTTGATTCTTGCTTTGTATCTATTTTTACTCCTTTTCTTTTTTCTCGACAATCTCCGCTGTAGGAAAGCAAGGTTATTCTCGTGTTTCTTGAAGTATCTTGGATTTTTTATAACTCCCCCATTTGATAACGTTGCGAAATTAAATAGACCCAAATCAACTCCAACTTTTGCCCCTTTGTTTTCTCTTGGCTGTTTGTTATCCTGCTCCACACAGAATATCGCGAACCATTTCCCAGATGCCTCTCGCTTCAAGGTTAGTGTTCTGATTTCACCTTCAATCTTCCTGTGGTTCTTGATAGCGATTTGTCCAAATGGAGTTACACTGAGTTTTTTATCAAGAGCGAAGCCAAATTGCGGGTAGACCAGGCTTTTCATTCGCTCTATTGATTTGAAGCGCGGAAATCCGTTCTGTTGCTTTTTCACTTTTCTCCATACTGGGTTATATAACCTATTAACAAGCTCTTGTCCAACCTGAGAGTACGGCCCGCCTCGTTTTACCGTCTCCCTCAGAGTTTTCTTTGTTGGGAATTTCCTGTAATTCTTGTACATTTCTTTAGTGAAAGCAAGCATCTCATTCCATAGATCTTTTGAAATCTCAAGATGTGCGCGCATCGTTTTCTCTTGTGTTTTTGTAGGATATAAACGAAACTTGTAAGCTCTCATATTTCTTCTCTTTGTATTCGTCTTTAAATATCTGAGCAGAGAGTAACTTTCTAGTGAAATCGGAGGGCTACTGTATCCACTCATTGAAACAGATGAGGTTAGCAGTCTTCTCACTTTCTAACTCGCCTATTTTATATCGCCGAAAACAGGCTGCGTCGGGAACACGCTCACCCCCTTCGGGGTGATTTTGAGCGGGCTTAGTTTCCTGTCGTGGTTTATTCCGCGCAGTTTCACGACCTCGAGCGCGAGGTCCCTCACGTCCCCGCGCCTTATCGAATGAATCATGATGAGACCATCGGCAAGGAATTCCACCCCGAAGCGCGCGTGCGCCTCGTGCTGCGCGCCGCTCTCGCCCTCTGATGTGAGAAGGGTCGTGCAGCCCCATTTGCGCAGCGCCTCGATGGTTTTTATGAACGCCTCGCGGCGCTTGTACTCGTTCTCGTAAAGCAGAAGAAGGGACGTCACCGAGTCGATTACGATTCTCTTCACGCCTATGTCGCGTATTATGTCCTCTATGAGCCCGCCCTCGGTTATGAACCTCTCGACCTCGTGCGGGGGATAGCTCAGGAATTTTATTTTCTTCTGCTTCTCGAGCTCGCCGAAATCCCAGCCGAACTTCCCCATGTGCTTGAGCAGCATCCCCTTCTGCTCCTCGAAAGTTATGTAAAGCCCCGGCTCGCCGTAATTCGTTATCCCGTTGAAAAGGAACTGGAGCGCGAGCGTTGTTTTTCCCGTGCCCGCCTCGCCGGCGACGAGAACGACGCTGTTCCGCTCAAGCCCGCCGTCCATCATCTGGTCCAGGCCCGGTATTCCGGTCTCCACCCTGTCGTCAGAAACAACGGCGGCGCCTTTCTTTGCCTCGGTTTCAAAATCTCTCGGGACTCTCGGGGCCGCGCGCGGGCGTTTTTCTTTTTTCATACCGCACCTACTCGATGATTTTCGCTATCCCGTTGCACACCGCCTGCACGTGCGGGATGAGCGTGTATGTCTCCACCTCCGGCTTCGTCACGACCGCGAGGAGCACCGACTTCCCGGTTCCGGTCATAAGAACGTTTATCTCGGTGGACTCGATGAGCACCGTCACGTTTTTCACGTGCGCGCCGGTGGATTGTATGAACGTCTCGCTCGAGCCGATTATCGCGGCCATCACCGCGGCGAGGTGCGGGTCGGTCTCCTTGAGCGTCGAGTGTATGAGGATGCCGTCGTTGCGCGCGACCACGTAGCCCTGGACCGTCTTGTTCTTTTTCTCATTGAGATAAGCAATCAACCTGTCTATTTTCGTCATAACTCACCACCCATTATGCCGGTCGTTGCGGCAAAACCGATGACCTTCGAGAATTTCTCGCGCAGTTTTATCATCAGCATCTTGTAATGGTCCTCGCTCTTCGGGGAAATTTTTCCGCCGGGAGAAAGCGCGCCTATCTCTGCGGCAGCATCCTTCGCAAGCGTGTCTGCAACGGGGCCGATTATCTTCCTGAATTTCGCAATGACGGTTTCCAATTCCTCTTCCTTCATCTTACCACGCTTATGCTTTTTATGGGCGTTTATTTCCCGACGATTTCCGCTATCTTCTCGGCACTGCGGTTCATCGAGAGAAGCACGAGCCCGAGGTTCGCGGTAGGCTTCACCAGGCACACGAGAATCGCGAGTTTGCCCGCGCCTGTTGAGACTATCTTCCCGTTCTCGCTCTCGACAATCACCTGCATGAAGTCCCCCCTCTTGAGTTCGCTGGAGCATGTCTCCGCAGTTCCCACGATCGCGGCGGTCATCGCGGCTATCGTGTGGGAGTCTATTCTCGACGGCAGATTGGAGGCAATCATCAGCCCATCCCTTCTGACGACTGCGGATGCCTCTATGTCTCCTGCTGATGACGCGAGCTCTCCGAGGAGCTCCTCCAGTTTTATCTTTATGTCTTCAGGCATTTCAGCACCATCATTATCTGAGCACTTCCAGCCCTTTTTTCGTTGAGCGAACATTCACCCATTCCGTAAGCCCGCTCAGCGGGGCGGAGATGTACCATTTGTTGCTCTCAAACTTCATCTCTATTATGAAATCCACGAGGTGCTTCAGCGTGACAAGCACCCTCTCGTCGTGCATTCCGGTGTCGAGCAGGAACAGCGAGGTCGCCTGCGCGGACTTCAGCCTCGCGCCTATCACCTGCGTAAATCGGAATACTATGTCGGGATTGTTATATAAAAGCAACGTTGAGAGGCTCTGGAACACGACCCTGCTCTTGAGCGCCGGCTTGTACGCCTCCTGAAGCGCCTGCGCAAGCCCTATAGACAGGTCGTTGAGCGCGCTCGGCCCTGGCACCATTATGTCCTTCCTCTGTGTTGATTTCGCCCCGAGCGCCCAGGAATAGCAGTCAACGAACCAGAGGCCGTTTCCTATGAATTTCGAGAAATTCCAGCCAAACTCGCCTGCCCTCGACTCGACCTCGGCCGGCGAAACGTCGGTGGTGAGGTACACGCAAGGCTGCCGTATCGTTAGGCCCTCGTTTACGAACTGCAGCGCGAAAAGCGTTTTCTCCTGCCCCGGCGGCCCAATCAGCAAAATGTTCGCATCATCGCGGAGGCCTCCGCCTATGAGGTCGTCCAGTTCGTCTATTCCGCTGCGCAACATAAACACACCTTTTCACGCCATTTGTATTTCATATTATTTCCCGACGATTTCCGCTATCTTCTCGGCACTGCGGTTCATCGAGAGAAGCACGAGCCCGAGGTTCGCGGTAGGCTTCACCAGGCACACGAGAATCGCGAGTTTGCCCGCGCCTGTTGAGACTATCTTCCCGTTCTCGCTCTCGACAATCACCTGCATGAAGTCCCCCCTCTTGAGTTCGCTGGAGCATGTCTCCGCAGTTCCCACGATCGCGGCGGTCATCGCGGCTATCGTGTGGGAGTCTATTCTCGACGGCAGATTGGAGGCAATCATCAGCCCATCCCTTCTGACGACTGCGGATGCCTCTATGTCTCCTGCTGATGACGCGAGCTCTCCGAGGAGCTCCTCCAGTTTTATCTTTATGTCTTCAGGCATTTTTTCACCTAGCCTGCACCTGCTTTTTTCCTTTTGCGATTATGATGTTCGTCAGCGCCGAGATGCATTCTATACAACCCTTGTTCTGCTGCGCGACGGTGTTTATTATCGGAACGCTTTCGTCCAGCCCGAGCTGTTTTCTTATCTCGTCTACGCTGAGCGCGCCCGGCAGGTCCTGTTTGTTCGCAGAGATAACATAGGGAATCCCGTATCCGGTCGTGTGCTGGATGATTTCCTTTGCGCGCGGGAACGAGTCCGGGTCGGTGGAGTCCACGAGAACGATCACGCCGAACGTGTCCTTGTTGAGAACATCGAGCATGAAGCTGAACCGCTCCTGCCCCGGGGTCCCGAAAAGGTCCGCGACCAGTTCGCCGTAATCGATGTATCCGTGGTCGAGCGCGATGGTAGTTCCTAGCCTGTCGACCGAGACCGCCTTGGTGCTGACCGCGTGGATGAACGTTGATTTGCCTGCGTGATAAGGACCTGTCACCAAAATTTTCGGGATGTAAACCGCGATTCCATCCGCGCCCACCCTGAAAGGAACCGCCGTTTTTCCGGCACCCGACGGGGATTTTGAAACCGAGAAATAATTTCGAAGCAGGATTCTCTCCTCGACAGACTGCAGGTCTATGACGTAATCGAAAACATCCGTTAGGCTTTTTATCGCGTTCTCGTCGAAATTCCAGTTCGTGAAAAGGTATATCGAAGTTATCTCGGCGATTCGCGCGTTGTCTATCCATTTTTTTGCGAGCTCGACGACGTCTGCTTCCCGCGCGCCGCCGAACAGGTCCGAGAGCGCGTCGAAGACGACGACCGTGTTGCTGTCCATGTCCCTCATCGCGGTGATGAACGTATCCGAAACGTGGCCCATGTCGTGCGGGTTTTTTACGATGTAGCGCGCGTTCGACTTCATCCCGACCGCGCCTGAGAACCCGTCGATGAAAACGAGTTTCTGGCACGCGCCTGAGCCCCAGCTCGTCTTGCCGATGTTGTCCTGCACGCTCTGCGGCAGTTTGTTGCCGACGAAATAGAGCCCCTTCGCGCCCTTCTTGAGATTGTGGATGAGCATGTGGCACGCGAACGTGGTCGCATCTATGCCCGGCGTTCCCAGAAGCAGGACGGCGCCGCCTTCGCCGATGCCGCCGTTCAGCATCTCGTCCAGTTTCGCTATTCCTGTCTGCATGATTTTGGCCATCAGACCACGGGATAAATACGCGCGCCATATATAAATATTAATGCCTGCGAAAAAGTATTATGAGGGATGCGCTGCTCGTCCTCATTTTCGAGCTTCTCGTTTTATTCGGCTGCATCGGCGGTAGTAATGTTGGTGGTGTTGGTTCAAACGGAGGTGGAAGCATGGCTGGTTCAATTTCTTTCGGAAACGTGAACATCACGATGCTCGGGCACTCGAGCGTGCTTCTGGAAAGCGACGGAAAAACAATCTACGTCGACCCGTATATTCTTCCCGCGGGCCCGAAGAAGGCGGACCTCATACTCGTCACGCACGACCACTACGACCACTGCGCGGTCGCGAACGTCGAAAAAATAAAAACAACAAACACGAAAATAATAACCACGAGCGCGTGCGCGCAAAAACTCGGTAGCGGCGCGAATATTGTTGTTGTTCGGGAAGGCGACGTGGAGGATGTTGGCTTTGCGAAAGTTGAGGCGGTCCCCGCATACAACATCAACAAACAATTTCATCCGCGCGGAGTGGGAGTTGGATTTGTCGTCGAGATTGGCAGCGCGCGGATTTATCACGCTGGCGACACTGATTTCATTCCCGAAATGAAAGGCATCCGCGCGGACGCCGCGCTTCTTCCAATCGGCGGCACATACACGATGAACGCCAATGAGGCGGTGGGCGCGGTGCTCGCGCTCAATCCAAAACTCGCGATTCCGATGCACTATGGAAAAATCAGCGGAACCGGCGGCGCGGCTGACGCGCAGAAATTCAAGAGCGAGGTTGAGAGCAAATCAGGAGGGAAAATAGAAGTGAAAGTGGTTTGATTTTGACTTTATTTGCGACGCGCGCGATAACATCTGCGTGCGTATAATCAGCGCTCGAGCGAAAAAGAATTAACGGTACGACAAAGTGCGCTTTTTTTCAATGCGCAAATCAAATAGCGTCAGGTAAATATCTTCTGAATTTTTAAACGCTTTTTCTGCCTGCTCGCCTGCCCTGTTCGCGGCGTTTTGGTTGCCGGAATCGCGGAGTATGATGTGATAGCGCCGAACGTGCGTAAAGCCCTCCCTTCCAAGTGCTCTCACCGCATGAACCAGGTTTTCTTCTGCAGCGTCAAAGTTTACATCTTTTTTATGCGCGTTGGACAGCTGAAGGCGTATGTTGGCTTCAAAACGATATAGTGCAGCAAGCATGTTTAGCACTTCTAGCTTACCCAACCCTTCCGCTTCAAGTTGAAATTCGGCTTTATCAACAAGTTTTAGCGAGTCTGTTAGAAGGACAATTTGATCTTTTCTTCGAGGAGGAGCTTCGCGTCTGCGCGACTCGACAAACAGTTGTTTCGCCCGTACTATAGTATCCCTTAATCCTAAGTCGCGAATCAGAGCCGAAGCTTTTTGATTCTGTTGAAGCTGCGTCATATCGCATCTCTCCCATAAAGCGTGTATAAAATTAAAAAAATAAATTAAGCACGTCGGCGTTCCGGCGTGTTTTTGGTTTGCCGGTTACTGCTCCTTTTTCATCTGCCGCCTCAGATACCACGCCACGCCGACCACTACTAGCAATAGGATTAGCGCTCCTAGCAACGGCGCGTATCCTCCGAGGAACAGCGCGCTCGTGGGCGCTGGCTGCTGTTGCTCTCCTGTTTCCTCCGCCATTCCGGCAGGCGGCGTTGGCGCAGGTCTCGGGCTTGGCGCTGGCGGCGTTGTCACAAATGTGGACACGAATGTCGTCAGCATGTAATCCGGCACTATGTAATCATATCCCCCGAGCTCGTCTCCTGTGTACGACGCCTTTCCGTCCGCGTCAGTTGTCAGCGTGAGTTTCTTGTTCGACGGGTAAACTACGGTTATGCGCGCGTTAGGTATTGTCGTTGTCTTGTTCTCATCGTATAGCGTCACGGTGATTATTGTTCCGAGGTCTGCCGTGAGCGGCGCATCGAGTGTTGCGCGTGCGATTTCAGGCGCGCTTGGTGCGGGCTGCTGCGGCTGCTCTGTAGGCGCGCTCGTCGTGCTCACTCCTCCGCCTCCTCCGCCATAATAACCTCCGCTGCTTCCGCCTCCGCCCCCTCCGCCGCCTGGGCACGAGCCACAGTCAGTCGCGCAATTTCCGCAGGCCTCGCCGTTCTCGCAGTAGCCGTCACCGCAGTACGAGGAGGAGGGTCTGCAGAACCCGTGAACGCAGTATCCAGAGGCGCACGCCTCGTTGTAAGTGCACGCGCCCCCGTCCTCCGTGCAGTTTATGCTGAGGTTCAGCGAAGGATGCTTACCCGAGCTCCAAGGCTGGGGAAGCTCGTTCACTGAAACGTTGTAGACGCGGAAATAAACCATATCGCCAAGGCTCCCTTGCACGTGTATTCGGTAGTAGGGCGGAGTGACGAAAAAAGTGCCAGCCGCGGATGTGTTCGAGTTGTTTAGATGTCCGGTTACATTTAGCGTCGTGTAATTAACTTCCCTGCAACTCACATTCACTGTGCCCCACCAGTCTCCTGGGATTGGGGGTATATCCGCTAGAACTGACGCGCTAAGCACGACCAGCGCCACAAGCAATATTGGGATTTTTTGTGTGTTGTTCATATCGATCACCCGTTTACGGCAATAAGAGGTATGGTATCTCAATTCTGTCCATTGCAGTCATTTTTATGAAGTATGGGTTGCTGATCGTGTCGTTGAACTCCGTGAGGTCGTTTATTGGGCTTCCCGGCTCATAGGCTTTCCATCCACTACCGTCGTAGTAGTAGATGATCTCGTAGTTGCCTGCTATTGAAGCGAGCACGTTCTCGACCGAGAAGTTCCCGCCAAGCTCCTCTATTTCTTCGAGCAGCATTCTCGGCAGGAAGAACGAATGCCATCCTGCGGTCCAGTAGTCGCCCATTCCATCTCCAGGTATCACTATCTGGAAGTTTCCGCGCGTGTCTACTCCGAACACGATTCCTCCATCGACAACATCGCCGAACGTGTTCTCCTTGCACGCCACGAAGTACGCGTGGTATCCGTCCATCAGTTCGCCCACGTCTGCCGTGTGGTAGTAGCCGCCATCTGTGTCGAAATCGTAGGACATGTAATACCAGCTCCTGTATTCCGTGTCGTACCTGCACGTTGCCTCCTTTGTCGTGTATATGTAGAGCTCGACCTCGTTGTACTCGAGGATGCCGCTCGGCCCTGACTCTGATATCTCGAGTTCCGTGTTGTCGATTGTTATGTACACTGGCTCGGATGCGTTGCTGTGTCCAACCATATCGTACGCGACCGCGAACAACCCATACATTCCGTTGTCCGCGTCGGTCGTGTGCCAAGAGTACGTGAACGGATACGTGTCGTCTATTTCCAACAGGACGGGCTCGCCGTAATAGCATTCCTCTTCGTATTCACAGTAGTATTGCTGTTTGTAGAACTTCACTTCCGCGATTCCGTCTTCACCGTAGTAGTAGTCGCTTGCCTCCGCTCCGAGTTCAATCACGCCTCTTTGCATTCCCCCGCTCGGCGAGGTCATGGAAACGTATTCTGGGTCGTTGTTGTCCACGTAGAAGTTCACGTGGCGGGACTCCAACTCGTTGTCTGCGAGGTCTGTTACGCGCACATATCCTGTGTGCGGGCCGTCGCTGAGCGTTCCTGTGCCCATCGTCCAGCCGTCGCTTCCGTCGTAATCCTCGCCCGTGTTGTTTCCATCAACATAGAAAGTCACGTGGTCCACGCCAACCGCGTCTGCTGCCTCCGCGCTCATTTCTATCGAGGTCTCGTAATACATTCCCTCTATCGGGTAGTCGAGTGTCGCGCCTGTCGGCCGCGCGTTGTCCACGACCACGTACACGAGCGCGCTGTATCCCTCGTTTCCTGCGTCGTCAACCGCCTTTGCCTGCAGCGCGTGCTGTCCGTCGAAGTACTCTGTTGTGTCCCACTCGTAGTTTCTCGCCATTCCTGAGCAGCTTCCGCCGCACGTGTCTGAATACGCGAGTGTTCCATCAATGTACAGTTGCAGGTAATTCATTGTGTTCGGGTCACCAGCAACACCTGTGTCGCTTCCATTGAACGCGACATACGCCGTGTCGCTCACATGGTCTCCTGTCTCAGGCGAGTTTATGAGGGCGCTTGGGTTGCCCGTGTCAACTCCGACAACCGAGCTTCCGAACCCGCCCTCGTTCCCGTGCTCGTCGACCGCGCTCACCTTCCAGTAGTATGTCGCGTCGTCGTTCACGAGATATGCGAGCATGTTGCTGTACACGTACGTGTCCGCGAGATAAGGCGGCACGAAATTGTTGTCGTCTATTATTATGTGGTATTTCACTGCTGTTGAAACCGGGTTCCACATGAACACCAGTTGCCTTGTCCTGCTCCACGCTCCTGGCGATGTGAGGACCGGCGTGTCAGGCGCGCTCGCGTCAACATTCCACGTGACGCTGGCGTCACCATCGTTCCCGAGATAGTCGAAGCATCTCACGTACGCCGTGTGCTGCCCGTCACTCAATGCTGAGAGTGTCTGCCTGTGGAGTATGCCCCACGTCTCGCTCATGAGCGTGTATTCGCCATCGTCCACGTAGTAGTAGCATCCCGCGTCCTCGCCCGTGATAAGCGCGAGGCTCGCGCTCGTGCCTGTCGTGGAGTCGCTCTCTGGCGAGAGAATTCCAATTGTCGGCCCTGTGTTGTCAACCGTGAGCACCATCTTCTGCGAGTAGCCCACGTTTCCTGCTTCGTCGTATGCGCGCGCAATAACGTCGTGCGCGCCATCATACGCATTTGTGGTGTCCCACTCGAGCACGCAATCGACCGAGTCGTCCGGGTTGCAGTTCATGTTGCTCCAGGTCGCGCCTCCGTCAGTTGATATTTGCACAACCACGTCCTGCAGAGGCGGCAGGTTCGCGTCGTCCGCGTGCACCCAAAGGTCCACGTCACCGCGCACTTTCATATCGCTTGCTGGTTGTGTTATTTGCACTGTCGGCGGCGTCTTGTCGACTGTTATGTACGCGTAATCCGACCACTCGCCGTAGTTGCCCATCTTGTCAACCGCGCGCACCTGTGCGGAATGCACTCCGTCGGTTAGGTCGCTTATTGTGAAAACAGTCTCAGTGGTCGTGGTGTACACGCCAACAGGGCTGGACACGTATATTTCGTAATGGTCTATTCCCGAGCCCAAATCGTACGCGCTCCATTTCCACGTTACCGTTCCATCATTGTCGTATCCGTCGCCGTTCGGGT
>CAZWEI010000008.1:0-28886 GCA_964632135.1 Microcaldota archaeon | reverse complement strand
GCCATTTTTGAACCGACATAAATGTCCACGCCCTCTTTCATCTCCTCGATTTTCGAGACAAAGGTATCGCGCGCAATATCCCGCAGGAATTTTTCCTTGAACCTTTCCACCCTCTCCTTGTTTCCGCGCACCTGGACTATCGCCTCGTAATATCCCCCTGAAGCACGCGTGCAATCAGTGCAAATTGAAGGCAGGAATTTGATTGGAACGGCACGCCTGGTCTCGATAAACGAGGAATCTTTCTTCACGATGAACGTGAGCACGCACAAACCATCCGCAGTGAACTCCGCGCGCGCGCTCTCGAAACTCCCCTTCGCGCTTTTCAGGATTTTATGCTCCAACTCGCTTTCGCTCGCGTCGCGCCACTCCCCAAGATTTATTTTACCGCATCGCTTGCATTTCTGAAACTCGAACTTGGAGGGTAGCGAAATGTCGATTTTCTTCGAAATGCAGTCTATGCAGAACGCGCCCACGAAATTCTTCGAGGACGAGCGCGCCCCGCACGAGGGGCAGAGTTTTTCCATGGGATTTTGTGCGCGGAGAAAAATAATAAACGTATGCGAACGCGCGCGGTTCGGAAATCGCCCCAAGAAAACTTTATATAAATTACTTTTTAATAGTCGCACATGTATGAGGACGAGGTCGCATCGATAAACTCCGAGATAAGGTACATCACCCTGGAGTTGATGAAGCTCGCCTCACGAAGGCGCACCAGTTTCGCGGAAGTCGCGAACGAGTTCATATCGAACGCGTACATCCTGGAGAACGTGATAATGGCCAGGAGCGTGCGCAACACGAGGATAAGAGTAAGGAGCGCAAGGCCCGCGGCCGTGAAGAAGGACAAGTGGAACGGCAACGGGAAAATTTAATCGTGCAGTTGGGGTTGGGCGACCGGGAGTTGAGGAGATTCGATTTCTTAGCATACGCGGCGCTCGCCATTATAAATTTAAATCCGCGCGTATAGAACACAGTAGGTGAATTTGTGGCGAAGGCGAAGAGTTCAGAGCAGAAGGCAGTTAGCCTCACGAAACTGATAGTCGCGCTCCCGAGCGCGCTCCAGAGCTTCCTTCTAATCGTCATTCTCAGCTTCGGCTTCGGGATAATAATGAGGCTCGTGGCGTTCCCTGGCGCGCTCACACTTGAAACAGTGATGTACGGGGGAAGCGAGGGCGTGTTCCTAATCGGGCTTCCGGCACTCCTTTCTGCGTTCGCGTGCGCGCTCATGAAGAGCGAACTGAAACTGAAGAGGATGCTTTTCCTCGCGCTCGTCGGCTCAGTTGTGTATGCGATTTTCTACATCGCCGCGCTGATGCTCACGAGAGTCGGGACTGGAATTTTCGGAAGCGGGCTCGGCGTGGTGTTCGTGGGCTACGGGCTCGTGTTCGTTGTTTGGTATCTGATTGCGCGCGTTGTTTTCGGGATAAGGTGGTACGGCTCTCTGCTTTTCGCGTCAGTGCAGCTCGCGCTCAACGTCGCTTTTTCGCTCGCCGGGCAGAGCATCGGGATTTGGGGCGGGAACGAGCCGCTCTGGATACTCGCGAAAATCTACTTCGCCTCGCTTGTGTTCCTGGGCGCGATATACGCCATATTCTGGCTCATCAACGCGCCGATGAAGCGCGCGTACGGCGTGAGCAGCGTGGATGCGGTGAGCCTCTTCCTCGCGCAGTGGTTCGAGCATTCGCGCGGGCTCGAGAGCCTTCTTGAGAGCGTCGGGGAGAAGATCGACACGCTCGTCGGCGTGCTTGCTTTCAGGGCCAAGAGTAAGTTGAAGTGCGCGTTCGTTGTCCCTTATGTTCATTTCGGTCCTTTCGGGAATTTGGGGGGAAGCGACTTTCCCTATTTGATTTCGAGCGAGTTCGCGCGCAGGTGGAGGGCGCCTGCTTTCGTGTTTCACGGAACCGTGACGCATGATTTCAATCCGTCCGCGAGCGCGGAGGTTTACAAGATTTACAACGCGTGCGACGCCGCGCTCAGGAACATGAAATTCGAGAAAGCGAAGGGGAGCATCGCAACCGGAAGGTTCGGAACGTGCAGGGCGGAATGCCTGCGCATCGGCGAGGACGCGTTCATAGGGCTCAGCCGCGCGCCGCGCACGACGGAGGATATCGATTTTTCGCTCGGGCTCGCGCTCATGAAAACCGCGGAGGCGGGTGGCGCGCGGAGCGCGATAGTAGCTGACGCGCACAATGCCGAAACCGGGGAGATAACGCGCGTCGAGTCTGGGAACCCGATTGGTTTTGAGTACATGGAGGCGGTCAGGCGCGCGATGGCTGCGAAAAGCGAGGGAGCGCCAATTAAATTGGGGATTGCACAGGATAACATGGCTGAGTTTTTCGGCGCAGGGGTAGGAAGGGCCGGGCTGAAGTGCGCCGTATTTGAATTTGGAAAAAAGAACTACGCGCTCGTGCTTCTGGATGCGAATGGAATCACGCCTGTTTTCAGGCGCGAGGTTCTTGACGCACTCAGAAGCGATGGTTTTGACGAGTGCGAGATTTTTACAACGGACTCACATAGTGTTAATGTCGTCAGCGGTGTCCTTAATCCGGTGGGGAATAAGATGAAGGACGTGATAATCGCGCGCATACTCGCGTGCGCGAAAGAGGCGAGGATGGATGTTGAAACTGTTGAGTGCGGCGCGCGCATCGAGAAAGTGAGCGGGCTGAGCGTGTTCGGCGCGAAGCAGTCATCCGAACTCATTGGAACAGTGAATGCGATCGTCGCAATCACGCGCATACTCGTGCCGCTCATACTCATCGCGAGCGTTTTCATAGTGCTGTGGGGGATAACGAAAATTTAAGAGGTGAGGATATGCGGAATGTTGCACAACTACGAATTGATAATAAAAGAATGTTGGACAGACAGAACATCGCAATTGCGAATGGAAAAATTAAACTCGCAAAGCGGATCGTTTCCAGATATGATAAAGGTGAGGCAACGAAAGACGATTTGACAGTAGCCATAAATTCATGCAAAAGAGTGAACGAGAGAGTTCACGAGAGTATAGAATCGCTTCTTACTGAGGCTGCTGCTAGGAAGCGCAGACGGAATACGATGCTAGGTGACCCAAAGAAAGCCGAACGATTGATACGAAGAGCCCTTGAACTCGTGTGAGCGTGAAACTTTGAAAATCGCGTTCTTCACCGAAACGTATTTACCGAATCGCGACGGCGTGGTGTCGTCTATTTTGACCACGCGCGCGGCGCTCGAGAAGGAGGGCCACGAGGTTTACGTCTTCTGCGCCGGGACGAGGCAGGCAAAAAAAGAGAACAAGGATGCGCGCGCGTTCTACCACGCGTCGACTTCGTTCAGCCCCTACCCGGACTACAAGCTCGCGCTGTTCCCGTTTTTCTCCGAGAGAAAGGTGAAGCAGCTCGGAATAGATTTGATTCACACGCACGGGATGGCGACGATGGGGCTCGCCGCCGTCCGGACCGCGCGCACTCTTCATCTTCCAATCGTGGGAACGCTTCACACGCTCATCCCAGAAGCCGTGCATTACGTCGCGCACCGCAAGGCGACGATGGCGCTGAGCAAGAGGCTCGCGTGGGGCTATCTACGCTGGTATTTCAACCTGTGCGACAGCGTGCTCGCGCCCAGCGGCGTGATAAAGGAAATTATGGAGGAGCACAAAATCAAGAATGTGACAATGCTGCCCAGCGGGATAAACACGGGGAGATTCAATCCTGGCGTTGACGGGAGCGAGATAAGGAAAAAGCACGGGCTCGAGAGCAGCAAGGTCGTGCTCTATTTGGGAAGGCTCGTGAAGGAGAAGAATCTCGAGCTTCTCGTGAGGTCCGCGCTCGTAATAATGGAGGAGATTCCCGATTGCAAATTCGTTATCGCTGGGACGGGGCCCGCCGAGGATTACTACAAAAGCCTCGTGAGGAACGCGGGGCTCGAGGGCTCTTTCACGTTTGCGGGCCTGCTCAGGGACGAGGAAGTGCCGAAATATTACGCGGCGTGCGACGTTTTCGTTTTCCCATCGAAGTTCGAGACACAGGGGCTCGTGGCTCTGGAAGCGATGGGCTGCGGAAAGCCTGTCGCGGGTGCTAATTTCCTCGCGATAAAGGAACTTGTGCGCGATGGGCATAACGGATATCTTTTCGACCCGGACGACGCGGACGACTGCGCTGAAAAGGTTATAAGGACGATGAGGGAAAGGAATAAATTGTCCGCGAATGCAAGGAAAACTGCAGAGGAGTATTCGGCGGAGAACTGCGCGCGCAAACTCCTGAAAATCTACTATGAACTGGTGAAGGAACGATGATAAGCATAATAATTCCAACACTCAACGAGGAGAAATGCATCGAGGAGTGCCTTCTCTCGCTCAGGGCGCAGAGGTACGAGGAAAAATACGAGATAATACTAGTTGACGGGCAGAGCGGGGACAGGACCCAGGCAATTGCGAAAAAATATTCGGATAAGGTGCTCGTGAAGCCGCCGAAGGGGCCTGCGACAGCGCGCAACATAGGCGCGAGGGAGGCAAAATATCCGATAGTCGCGTTCATAGACGCAGACTGCATCGCGGCGCCCAATTGGCTCGAGGAGATTGAGAAAAGTTTCAAGGAAAACATAGTCGGGCTCGGCGGGATCGTGCGCCCGAGCGGCGGGAACTGGTTCGACGGGCTTATGTTCAAAATCAACTCGGACTGGTGGGTGAGGCTGAGCGCGCGCTTTGGGGTTTACCAACTTTACGGGAACAACTGCGCGTACAGGCGCGCGAATTTCCTGAAGATAGGGGGGTTCAACGAGAACATAAGTTTTTTCGAGGATACTGAACTTTCTATGCGGATGAAAAAAGTCGGAAGGGTAAAGGTGAACAAGAACATGGTGGTCGCAACATCGATAAGGAGGTTCAGGCAGATGGGCTACATCAAGTTGGGGATGATTAACGTTCAGGCGTTCTTAAATTTCCTCCTGGGCAGGCCGATAAAAACTAAATATTTCGAAGAGATAAAACACTAGGGTCGATACTGGACAACTTCTCACGCCTCTCGCGTTCCATTGCGATTGGCGCGAAATTGTAGAGAACTGGTTCCGGACCACCTGGGGTACGTTGCATCAACTTGTGGTTTTTCTCAAGGTCATCAAAACGTATTGTGCGGTCCCATCCGCTTTCGCATAAACGACGCGCAGCCTCATTTTTAGGATCTAGGTGGAGGAGGATATACCACACACGTCTAACGGAATCAATATCATCGCCAATAAGTGATGCAACGTTAAACCACTCTCCTCTTGGTCGTCCGTGTTTTCCAATTCCTTCTAGAAAAGAGTGGTGATAGGCTACAATATCGATCAAATCCGGCCTTTTAAACGGATTTTCTACGACGACGATATAAGCGCCTTCTTTTTTGGCATCTTCTAAAATGCAGTTCACAAATTCTCTTGAGGTTTGAAAACTCACGAAGCCTTTAGGGTTCATCTCGTGAATTTTTTGAGCAAGTTCATCCACATCATTTTGATTGAATAAGGGAGACAGCCCCGCTTTTGATAATCTACGCCTATTTTCCGGAGTGTCCAATATTTTTCCTTTGTGGATTTTTTCCGCTAGAGTGCGTGGTGCATGAGTAAATATTTTTTCAGCAAGATTGACATAGCCAATAGCAAGCCTTTCAGCAATTTTTCTATTGATCGCTGACTCGTGCCGACCATATCCGCCACCCAGGTTAATTTACGATGTAAAAACTATTATGCTTTTCGTCGTGCTCATGCGGAAGATGGCGGAGAAGAAAATGAAGAAAAACGAAAGGGTTGCTACTAGTCAGAGTGCAGGTTCCATCAAACTCTCGTAAATTTTCTCCATCTTCTGCGCGGCGATGTCCCAGGTGAAATTCTCCACCGCGCGCCTGCGCGCGGCTGTGCCCATTCTTTTTCTCAAGCCCTCATCCTGCAGGAGGAGTTTGAGTTTCGCGTAAATGTCCGCCGGGTCTTTGGGGCGCGCGAGGAAGCCGCAGTCAGGAGTGACGAGCTCGCGCGGTCCGCCGGTGTCGCTGGAGACGACCGGGATGCCGCACGCCATCGCCTCAAGGACGACGATGCCGAGGGGCTCCCAAAGAGAGGGGAGCATGAAAACGCTCGCCATGTTATAGTAGAGGGGAAGCTCGTGCTCAGGAACGCGGTTTATGATGCGTAAAGAGTCGGCAACGCCGACCTCTCCTGCAACCTTTCGCAGGTGGAGTTCGAGCGGCCCCCTTCCGATTATCACGAGACGCGCGTCAGGAACGTCTTTTTTCAGCATCCCGAACGCGCGAATCAGATATTCAACTCCTTTCTGCTCGAGAAGCCTGCCCACGAATAGGATGACCGGCTCGCTGCTGATGCCGAGCCGTTTTTTAATTTCTGATGGGTCTTTTGGTGAGAAAAGCGTGGTGTTCACGCCGTTGTAAACTGTTGCGGATTTGTACTGGAGGCGAGCCGGAACAGTTACTGCGCGCGTGTAATCGCTCACCGCGACTATCTTGTCGCACGCCTCCATTATCCGCTGGCCCCAGGCAAAATCATACAACGCGCCGAGGCGGTCGGTCATAGGCGAGATTCCCTCTGTCTTCGCGTTGTGGAGAGTGAGCACGAGTTTCTTCTTCTTCATCTTTATCGCGAGCAGAGTTCCTGCATAATACCAGAAGCGGTTGTGGATGTGGAATATGTCCGCTTTCTGTTTCATGAGCTCGCGGATGAATGTGGGCGATATTGTGTAAGGAGGCGGAAGCGGGGGCGGAAGCGTGTTTAGATATATGCAGGGCGTGCGGTAAACCTTCATCCCGTCGATTTCCTCATATAGCGGCGTTCCCTCGAGATGAGAGGTAAGGACAACGATGTTGTGCCTCTTCGCAAGCCGCCGCCCTATTTCGAACACGTGCTTCTCGGTCCCGCCCAGGTAAGGGCAGAAGAGGGGATTTAGCATGCATATTTCCATAGTTATCAAATCTCCGAACTCTCGCCGATTTTCGGCGCGCGCGCCTCGTAACCGCCTTCCTTGAGTTCTGCCGCGAACTTGTCGCAGTGGTCCCCGTGTATACAGAATATTTTCTCTGGGGCAGCGGCGCTTATAAACTTTAGCAGGTCGCTCCTGCCAGCGTGCGCGGAGAGGTCCAGATATTCCACAGGGATTTCGACTTTCATCTCGAGACCGTTCGTCCTCACAATTTTGCTATTCAAAAGGTGCCAGCCATTGGTGCCAGGCATCTGGTAGCCTGTGAGGATAATTTTCGATTGTTTGTTCAGGCGAGGAATGTAACCCATCGCAGGCCCGCCCTCGAGCATTCCGGCAGTCGAGACGATGACGCTCGGCTCCGAGAGCGCGCGCCTCCTGTGCCCCTCAAACATAACAAATTTCGCCTCGCTCAGCGATTCGCGGAAAGCACGCGCATCCTTCATGTAACTCGGATAATCAAGAGAAATTTCAGAGGCCGTCTTCGCCATTCCATCCAAATAAACCGGGAAATCCTCTTTCATCGCGTGCAGGATTTGGAGGAGTTCCTGCGAGCGGCCGACCGCGAACGCGGGAAACAAAACATTGCCGCCGCGTTCGATAACAGCACGGACCTCGTCGTGTAGCCTCTTCTCTAGTTCCTTTCTGTCCGGGTGGTCGCGGTCGGAATACGTGCTCTCGATTATGAGGACATTGACGTCCTTGATTGGACGCGCGCCCCTGTGCATGCGAGTCTCCCCGAGTTTGAAATCCCCGGTGTAAACGAGTTTTTTGTTCCCGTAATTCAGCTCAACGAGAGAACTCCCGAGAATGTGGCCCGCGTCGCGCAGCGATAAACTCAGCGAGCGCGAGAGGTTGTGCCGCGTGTCGTATGGAAGCGGCACGTACGCGTGCAGCATTTTCTTGAAATCGGATGAGGAGAACTGCTGCTTCTCCCTTTTCAGTTTCTGAACTTTCATCGAATCTTTTATGAGCAGCAAGCTCAGCGCCTGCGTTGGATACGTGCCGAAGCAGAGCGGGTTCTGGCTCTCGTACGCCGCAGGCGAGAATCCTGAGTGGTCGAGGTGCGCGTGGGAGATTATGAGCGCGTTCAGGAAGCCCTGGAAAGGAAGTGGGTATTCCGTCTTTTCGTGAATCTTGATGCCGTAATCCATGAGGATTTTCTTGTCGTCCTCAAACAGGATTCCGGAGCGCCCGACCTCCCCCGCGCCGCCCAAAAACGTGAGACTTGCCATTGAATCAAATAGGTATTTAAACATTAAGTAAAAAAGACTATCGTGGAACGGGTGGGGGTTATGAGGGAGCTTACTTTTCTTGACATAGTTGTCATGCAGAGAATCGAGCCGGAGAGCTTGGTGGAGAGGTTCGGAAGCAAGATCAATTCCTCTTTCTTCGACACCGCAAACATACTCGGAGGGCTAAAGCTCAAGGGCTACATAGACATCCTATCCTCGCCCGGGAACAGCGAGATAAAAATCACGGAGAGCGGGCAGAAAATTCTCGAGGAGGCGGAGGCGCGCAGCGGGGAGGAGGTTGACGCGCTCGACACCGCGGTGATAGAAGCCATTGCGGTTGGAATGCGCGACGTAAGCGCGCTCACCGGCGAACTGAACGTAAGAAGCAGCGACCTGGCACTCCACATCTACAAGCTCGTGAAGAAGAATCTTATTGATTACGAGGTGCACTCGGGGAAAGTCGAACTCATGCTCACTGAGGAAGGGTTCAACCGCGTGAGCCCTGAGAAGCGCGCTGCGAAAAAAGAGGAGAAGGTTCAGAAGGAGGAGGCCGTGAAGGCCGCGCGCCAGGTTGAGGAGGAGGCTGCGCAGGTCCCGCCGCAGCGGTTCAAAATTGATAAGTGGACGAGGCTGCGCGCGAAGGCGGAATACCATTCGCAGACGATATTCAAGTACGCGATAGTCATCCTCGTGCTGATTGCGGTCGTTCTGATATACCTGCTCTACACTTCAAAATAAAAGGGGCCGTAGATGGACTACCTCGCTGGTGTCGGGCTTCTTAAGAAATACAACATACCGGTAGTAGAGCAGAGGCTCGCGAAAACAGAGAAGGAGGCGATGGCTGCCGCGCTCGCAGTCGGGTATCCTGTCGTGCTCAAGTTAATCTCGCGCGACGTGGTTCACAAGGTTGAGGTCGGCGGAGTGAGAATGCACGTTGAGGACGAGGGAGAGGCGCGGCGCGCGTACAACACGGTCGTTAGAAATGCCGGGAAAATTCACGCGAGGATTGACGGGGTTCTCGTGCAGAAAATGGCGCGGCCAGGCCTTGAACTTATAATTGGCGGGAAGAGGGACGAGCAGTTCGGCCCGCTCGTGATGTTCGGGCTTGGCGGCGTTCTTGTTGAGGTGATGAAGGATTTTTCGATGCGCGCGTGCCCAATTACGAAAGAGGATGCGCTCGAGATGATGAATGAGATTAAGGCGCGCGTGCTTCTTGATGGTTACAGGGGGAGCGAGCCTGCCGACAAACACGCGCTCGCGGAGCTTATTGTGAAAGTTTCAAAACTGATGTTTGAAAACGAGAAGATAAAGGAGCTGGACCTCAACCCGGTAATCGCGCACAGGACGGGTTATTCCATCGTTGACGTGAGGATTGCGGATTGATGGCGAGCGATTGTGAAGAGGGTAATTGGTGGTTTGTTGAGAAACCTTGACAGCATTTTCGACCCGAAGAGCATCGCGGTTGTCGGCGCGTCGCGCGAGCCGAACAAAATCGGGAACGTCATCACGAAGAATTTCATAGACGGCGGGTACGCGGGTAAGGTTTATCCGATAAACCCGAAAGCGGACGAGGTTCTGGGGATGAAATGCTATCCGAGCGTGAAGGACGTTCCTGGAAAAATCGACTCTGCTGTGATTGCTATACCCGCGCCGTTCGTGCCGAACGCGCTCAAGGAGTGCGGGGAGAAGGGGATAAAGGGGGTCGTGGTAATAAGCGGCGGGTTTTCCGAAGTGGGGAACGCTGCGCTCGAACACCAGCTCGTGGAGGTCGCGCGCAAATACGATTTGAACGTGATAGGACCGAACTGCATGGGAATACTGAATCCTGCTGCGCGCGTTGACAGCATTTTCCTGCCGATATACAAACTGGGGCGCCCGCGCGTTGGGGACATCGGTTTCATAAGCCAGAGCGGCGCAGTTGGCGGTTGCATTGTTGATTTGGTCGCGCGCTCGGGCCTTGGCGTGAGCAAGTTCGTTTCTTACGGAAATGCGGCGGTGATTGACGAGACGGACTTGCTTGAATACCTCGCGCACGACAAAAGAACGCGCGTGATAGTTGTGTATCTCGAGGGCGTTAAGCGCGGGCGGGAATTTCTGAAAATTGCGAAGGAGGTCACGAAAATTAAGCCTGTAATCGTGCTCAAGGCAGGCACGACTGAGAAGGGTGCGATTGCGGCGAAGTCGCACACAGGCTCGCTCGCAGGAAGCTACGCTGCGTATCAGGCAGTATTCAGGCAGTCTAAAATCATAGAGGCGGATACGCTCGACGACCTTTTCAACTTCTCGAAAATTTTCGACCAGCCCCTTTGCGCCGGAGACAGGATTGCGGTGATTACGAACGGGGGCGGGACAGGCGTTCTGGCCGCGGACAGCATAGTTGAGAACGGGATGGAGCTCGCGGAGTTCAGCGAAGAGACGAAGAAAGAACTCGCGAAGAAAATACCAGCGTACGCGAGCGTGGGAAACCCGCTTGACCTCGTGGGCGACGCTGACGCGGCAAGATACGAGATGGCGATAAACGCGGCGATGAACGACCCGAACGTTGATCTACTCGCGGTTGTTGTTCTTTTCCAGACGGCGGGGGTTGATTCGCGCGTGGTGCCAGTAATTGTTGACGCGTCGAACAGGAAGAAAAAACCAATCGTGGTAATTTCAACCGGCGGCGAATACACTGAAATGCACAGGCGCATTCTCGACAGTTATGGGGTGCCAACCTACTCGTCGCCGAGCAGCGCAATGCGCGCGGTAAAGAAATTTATCGAGTATGGAAAGTTCCGCGGCAACAAGAAGAGATAGAACTATTTCTCGAGAAGTTTCTGGAGCGCCTTTTCAGGGTCTTCTGTGAGCAGCGAGAAGAGTTCTTCAGCGCTTATTCCGTCAATTTTGAAATTTTTTTCTTTGAGGCGCGCCTTGAGCACCTCGAGCCCCATCTCGCGCGCAGGAACCTTCTTGTCAAGGAGCGCGCGCAACTTCTCTATTTTCTCAGCGAGCGAGGATGACTCGAGCTCCTTGTCTATTTCTATGAACGCCTTTTTCTCGAAATCCGCGAGGTCGAACGAGATGTTCGCGCTCTCGAAGCCAGGCGCGAGCGCGCCGAGAAGTTTTATTTTTATTATCGGATGGGAGTCGGGCGCGACTTTCTTCATGATGTCACCTATTTCTTTTGAGACCGCGTCTGATGCCACTGTGGGCGATGCGTTTCCGAGCGTGATTTGCCTGAAGAAGAATGCGCGCGTGTGGATTTCCCTGAAAGTCGTCTGCCTTGTTTTCGTGTCGAAAATGAGGAATCCCTTCGGCGCCTGCTCGTCCTCCCTCATTTGCGTAAGAACTGTGCTGCCGGGGATGAGAAGCGGTTTCCCGCGCACTGTCTCGACAATTTTCCTGTGGATGTGACCGCACACGTACAAATCGAACCCATCGGGGAGATTTTCCGCGCTCAGGAAGTCGCGTGCAGCAGGGACGAACTCGTTCATCGTCTGGTGGAACATGAAAGCATTCAACGCGCCCTCCACGGGCTTGGGGCTGAGGACTGCGAGCGCGCTCCTCGCATACTCGTCAGGCACGCCTCCAAGACCCTGAACTGCGACGCGCTCCCCATCCTTCTCAAAAACTATTTTCGAGTTGTGCGCGTTGAGAAGGAAGCCCGCGGTCTCGAGAGTCTGAATCGGATTCACCATATCCTTGGTCCTGCGCTCGTGCGTGCCGTGAATCGCGATTATAGGAATGCTCTTTCCATCTCCGACGCGCTTCGCGGATGACGGAAGCGCGAGAGTGTTGAAAATCTTCAGCGCGCGCGCAAGAACCTCCGGCTTCGGGACGCGCGCATCGAACAGGTCGCCCACGAGCAGAACCAGGTCCGCCTCAGAGCACGCCTTCCGCAGCGCGCGCTCAGCCTGCGCGAACGAGTCGTCGTAGAAGCGCTCATACCCGAAATGGAAATCCCCGAGGATTGCGAGTTTCATGAATAACGAACCTCGAAAACAAAGGTTTATATAGCCGAAGAGTTATAAAATAATACTAATTCTCGAGGTGATACTAATATGGCTTATTCGACACAGGCAGTATTAGATACTATACCCAAACTTTCCAAGCGGGAGCGGGACACCTTCGGGAGACTTTCCGAACGCGCGCATGGGGATGATAACGCGGTCAATTTTTTATCTGGGTTAGACGGCAGGACGACAAGATTATGCGGAGCTAAGAACGCTTTTGAAAAGGCCAAAATTTCCAACGAAGCAAAAGAGACGGCCCGTTTGGGTAAAGCGGTTAAAAAATTGCGTAATGAATATGTGAGCGAAGTAAAAAGAGGATTCGAATTTGATTTGCCTTCTGATCACGTTATCAAAGGCGGCTCATTTTCCTTCGAAATTGAAGAGAGGTTCTTAGGTTTTCTTAATAGGCAGTCTTTTAATCCACCGTCCAAGGAAGAAGTGATGGCGGCATGGAAAGAGCACAAAGTTACCGGAACTGTACTTGCGTTAGGTTTTTCAGCGTTTGCAATTGGAACCGTGTGTTTTGCAGCATCAGGATTGGGAGGGATGTCTGATAACGTTTTCTTACCAATGGTTATATACGGGATTGGGGGTATGACTGGGGGCATAGCAATAGGTGTGGGCAGTTGGGTTTTCTCAGGATTGCGCTCTAGGAAAGAGGCAAAAGCAGTGATGGAATTGGCCACTGCTCTGCATAACAAATTGTCTGGTAGCAACAAAAAAGAGATTGTGCAGGTTTAGCCGGCTGCTTTCATCGCGCGCTTACTCCCGCCTTCTTGAGCATTTTCTTAACCTCGGCGTCATCGAACGCGACGAGCGGATAGAAAATAGGAGTTTCCGTTTTCCCGCGGGAGAGCGCGCCCTTCAAATCATCGCCAACCACGATTCCGCGCGCGCCTGTCCTTTCCGCGAGCTCGTCAGCCGCGCGCAGCAGCAAGTTTCGCTGGATTTTCATCGGGTATAATTTCAATTTTTTTCCAACGTGCCATTTTCTCAATTCGCGATAAACGTGCAACGCGCGCTTGTTGTTTTTTGTTTTTGCGTTTAACAATACAAGCCTGCACCCGCGCCTCATAAACATCCACGCGGCGAGGAGGGAGCGCGGTCCTCCTGATATGAGCGCGAGCGCCTTTCCCTGTGAGCCGAGCGGAAGCCCGCCTGGCCCGCGTATAACCTGCGTCGAAACGTACGCTTTTTCGTACCTAACATAAACGAAGAGCTCGTTATCTGGCTCGTCCAGGTCGACTGTGAGTTTTCTCGCGCGCTGCACCGCCGCGCCGCATATTCTTCCTATGTCCTCACTCGAAAAAGTGTGCGAGCCCACGCGGCGCGCGCGTATCGCGAACGAGGTGTTCGTTTTGAATTTTCCCGCAGCGCGCGCGCATTTTTCTGCGATTTTTTCCATTTTTGCGGGAACCACCTCGCACGAGAGGAGGAGATTCACCCCGAAAATACGCGAGAGGTGCGCGAGATGCTTTTTTTCATTTTTTACTTCTATGAGAAGCACTCCACCCTCCCTCGCGATGCTGAATTTTTTCGCTCCGCGCAAGAGAAGAGAGGCGCGTATGTTCTCCACCAATATGTTTTCAAGGCGCAGGCGCGTCATCTTCGCCTTCAGAAGCGGCTCCGAGTACTTGAGCATGAGCATGGCAATCCCGCAAGAGTAGGTTTAAAAGGAAGAATTAAAAAATTCAATTGCTCGCGAGGGCGCGGGGTGGGGTTATGGAGATATACTGGCTGCACGGGGCAATAGGCGGTATGATTGTTTTGGGTGTTTACAACGTCATCGTGAAGAAGTTCCTGACAAGCGAGGACTGGAGGGTTCTCCTCCCGCTTATAGCCGTTGTCGCGCTCGCGCTCACCGTTTATTTCGTCATGAGTTACAAGGAAGTGAAGTTCACAGGGGTTTCCTTGCCATACGCGCTCGTGCTCGGCGCGCTTTTTGCGGTTTCCGCCGTTTTCACCTATACGGCGATAAGGGACGGGCCTCTCAGCGTCGTAATCCCGATAATAAGCATGAGCACTGCGGTAACCGTGGTGGTGGGAATTTTATTCTTGGGCGAGCATCTCAGCCTCGCGCGCGGGGCCGGGATAGTGCTCGGACTCGTGAGCATCTACCTTCTAGCGAGCTGACTCAACTCGCGTTCGAGCGAAAGAAGAAGTTTTTTATTTTTCTTTCCGAGAGCGTATCCGCCCGCGTCGCCATTTGAGCGAACGACGCGGTGGCACGGGATGACGAGCGGAAGTTTGTTTTTGTTTAACGCATTCCCCACTGCGCGGAACGCGCGCGGCTTTCCGATTGCGCGCGCAATCTGCTTGTAAGTCCTCGTCTCTCCGAAAGGAATCTTGCACGTCTCGACCAAGACCATTTTCTCAAACTTTGACGTCATACTCGATCAACTTTTCCTTCACGAGCCTCACGCACTCGGCGAGCGCATCCTCAACTTCATTCATGTTCGGTCCGTTCGCTCCTGCCGCGCACTGGTGGCCGCCGCCGCTTCCTCCAATCATGCCCGCAACCTTTGACATTATGTCCGCGAGGTTCACGCCTGTCTTCGCGAGCTCGGTCTTCATGCGCGCGGAGATGCGCGCGTCTTCCCCTTCATAACCCACGAACGAGAAGTCCGCGCCGAGCGTGAGAAAAGATGAGGCGGCTGCTGACTCGAACGCGCTCACCATCGAAGTAACTATGAGAAAATCGCCAACGCGGGTGAGCTGCGCGCGCTGGCACGCCTTTAGGATGGCGATGCGCTCTGAAATGTTCATCGGGGTTTCCGTGAGCGCGAGCACCTCCTTGTAATCCGTTTTCGTTTTTTCAAGAAGCTCGCCCACGTATTTGAAAGTTTTCGTGTTCGCGTTCTGGAAGTTCGCTGAATCCGAGATTATACCGCAGAGCAGGCAGATTGCAGTTTTATCGTCTATTCCGAAATTAAATTCCTTCAATAGTTCGTATACTATTTCGGCAGTTGATGAATATGAGGGGTCTATCATCTCGTTGCGCGCGTGAATCGAGTCAGGATGAACCGTGTGGTGGTCGATTATCAAAACATCTGAAAAATTCGAGAGTTTTTCGAGTTGCGGGAGAAGCCCGCGCGAGTTCGTGTCGAGAATTATGAGCGCGCCGCAGTCCTGCGGGAACTCGTCGAACTCCGCGCCCAAATATTTCATGAGTTTTTTCGCCTGCGCGTTCACGGGGTCGGGCGCGTAAACGAGCGCGTTCTTGAAAAATGATTTGAGCGCGAAAGCGCTCCCCACGGCGTCAACGTCGCCTAGCGAGTGGAACGTAATCAGAACGCGCGCATTCTCGTTGCGCCTGAAAAACTCGGTTGCGCGTGGCATCAGCCAGCACCGGTGCTTCCCTCTATTTTCGCCCTTAGTTCCGTGAGCTTCGCCCGCAATTTCTCCTCCTGTTTCGTGAGAACGTTCACGCGCACGGCGAGCGTGTCCTTTCTTTCGGTGAGTTCCTTTATTGTTTCGTCCTTTTTCGACTCCACGAGAACAGTGCCTACGGCCCTGTAAACGACGCCTGTTGATTTCGCCATCTCCTCGAGCGCGTTGTCGATTTCGTCCATCTGGAGTTGCACCTGCTGCCTCTGGACCATCGTGAGCTGGAGAGCGCTCTGCGCGTTCTGGAACTCGGCAATCTGCTGTTCGGTTTCTTTTGAAATATTCGGAGCAGCCATGTTTTCACCCCTATTTTTTCGTCTTCGAAACGTTTATTACTGACAGTAGAACCTTTAAAAGCCTTAGGTAGGAGTTCGCCGTCGCGCGCAGCGCCGAAACGTCATCCGCGTGAATTGTTATCGCAAGCGCGCTTCCGTCGCGCGCCATGCTCGCAACGCTTCTTTTCTTGAATTTCGCCTCCTGCGCGAGCGAGCGGCGCGCGTTCTCCGCTTCTTTCTCGCTATCAAAATTAGCCATTATCACGCAGGAAAATTTTGAGTCGTTCATATGAATCATTCGCCACATTAGGTTTTCAGCACAATCATGATTTTTTTATTCCGCGAGAAACTTATCTCTTTCGCGCCTACTTTTATCTCGGTTATCTCGTCCTCGTCGCATTCGCCGCATTCCGCGTCGTCGAAATCGAAAAGGCGCGCGAGCGTCTTTGCTTTCTCTCCTGAAATCCTCGCGCCTGCGCTTTGCTCGCGGATTTTCGCAGTACTCATCCGCACCCCTGAAATTTTTATCTCCGGCTCGAGCCATTTCCAGGAGTCGTTTATTCTCATGAACGAGATTGAGGCGGGATTCCCGTTCTGCTCGTAAAGGAGGAGCGCGCGCCTCTTACCGAGCGACTTCGCGCGCTCGAAAATATCGTCGATGCCTTTCTTCCCCCTGTTCTCGTAAAACCCGCGCGGGAGAAGGGCGGCGAGCGCCCTGCACAGGCGCTTCGTGGTCAATGAGGGTTTCCTGCTCGTTGTTATGTAAAACATAGAATCCGCCGGGGTGTCGTTTGCGCGAGTGGGGGGTTATTCCGCCTTCACGTCGCGCGCAATCGGCTGGCGCTCCTTGAAAAGCACGCGGCACCCGCAGTAGGGACATCTCACGAAAGTCTCATCAAGTTGCTTTATGCTCTTCCTGCACTTCGGGTTCCAGCATCTGTACACAAGCACCACCAACATTCACGATTATTTTTTCCTGCCCGCGCGCGCATCAGCGATGATTCTGCCCGCGGTCTCGCCGATTCCTGTCGAAAGCGAGTACGCGCCGCCTGCGAAAACGCCACCGCACGAGAGGCACTCCCAGAGCGAGTTCCCCTTTCTCTTCACGCTTTTCTTGCCGCATTTCGGGCAGGGGTATCTCGTGCGCTTCTGCTTGTCCACTGCGCGCGCCATTTTCCTTATCTCAGCCCCGTATCTCACGCTTTCCTTTGCCATGCGATCACAACCAACAATAAGTTCTGCAACAGTTTATAATTGTTACAACAGCGCGCGCAGCTCGTTGCCCTTCGCGAACGCGAGGTCAGCGAGCTTCAGTATCTCCTCCTGCGCGAACGAGCCGCTTCCTGCCTTCTGCGCAGCGCAGATGTGCTCGCCTGTCGTCGCCAACGAGAGCCTCGCGCTCATCGCGACCTCCTCGTCAAAGCACGGGTCAAGAACTATGCTGCCGTTGATTTTCGCGAACGTGCACGCGACCACTTTTTTCTCGATTTTCAGTTTTCCCTGCGACTCCGTGCGTATTATCTGCCCGTCCTCGTACTTCGGCCATCTCGCGTTCAGGAGCGCCGACATCGCGGCGAGAGCAGCTGCGTCAATCAAATTTCCATCGTAATCGAGAACGTAGAGGTCTATGAAAAGCGACCAGACCTTCCCCTCCTCTATGAAGAACGACTCCAAATCAACGACTTCCGCGCTCCTTATCCCCCTGTCGACGACGCGCGCAAGCTCGATCGACCTCTCGTCAGGAGGGCCTGACTCGAACGTGGGCGACGCGAGCGGGAGCAGTTCCGCGTTGGTTGAGAGAACCCCTTCCTTAGGCCTGTCTGCAAAAGGCATGCCGACTCCAAACTTAACACCCACGAGAACCTGCGTGTCCCCTATTCTGACTTTCGCAGAGCCCTCTGCCGAGGTGAGCACGTTCGGCTCGAGGGTTATTTTCCTGTACTCCTCGAACCCTCGTTCTCCTGGCCGCTTGCCCTTTCGTATCAAATCCTGAACGTAATCCTTTTTTACCTCGTCGAGAATTTCCATGTTATCCAACCCCTGTGCCGGCCGCACCAACTGCGCCGGCGTTGTTCGCGCCGTTCGAATTTTCGCCCTCTTCCTTTTTGCTCTCGTAAACTTTCCTGAGCGCGTCTGCCTGAAGACCGTGGACGTATTTCGAGCCCTCGCGCGCCATCTCGAGCGCCTGCCTCACCTCGTCGCGCGTGAGCATCCCGTCCATCTGGAACAACAAAATGTCCCCGTTGCGGGGCGCGAGCGCGACAGGTATGTCGGACTGCCCGTAGTTGTCCTCGTCGCGCGAGAAATCAAGCGCGATTTTTCCGTCGATTTTCCCAACGGCGACCGCGCACACCAAATCCTTCATCGGTATTCCGGCGTTCGCGAGCGCGACCGCAGCAGCCGCGATGCCCGCACACCTCGTCCCCCCGTCTGCCTGAAGAACCTCAATAAAAATGTCTATTGCGGTTTTCGGAAACTGCTCGGTGAGCACAACATTCTCGAAAACCTCGCGAATAACTTTCGATAACTCCGTTGACCTTCGCGACGGCCCCGACCTCCCGTGCTCCTCGAGCGATGAGAACGGCGCCATCCTGTACCTGCAGTGCAGCACAGCGCGGTACGGGTCTGTCTCGTGCTTTGGAATGCACTCCTTCGGCCCGTAGACAGCCGCAAGAACCTTGTTCTCGCCCCACTCGATGTACGCTGAGCCGACCGCCTTGTTCAGCACGCCTGCCTCAATCTTTATCGGGCGGAGCGCGTTCAGCTCCCTTCCGTCCATCCTCTTTCCATCCTCTCTGATTAAAACCGGTTTTTCAGAACCTCCCAAATAATCACCTGCTATTGGAATTTTTCAACTCATTTTCCAGAAAATCATGAATCGCGTCCGTGAGCCCTGTGGTGTGCGCCTCGTTCTCAATCTTGAGAATTGCGCGCGCGGCAAGGCTCGAGTTCCCGCCCTTAATCCATATCCTTCCGTTGTTTCCGACGAGTATCTCGCTCCTCGTGGCGTCGCGGAGCATGTTGAGCATCGAATTTTTCTTTCCGATTACGCGCGGAACTTTCACTGATGCAACTTCAATTATCTCGCCGTCGCGAAGCCTCTTCGCCTCTGTCAGGTCCACGTTCCTGACCTCGTCAGCGCCCTTCACCCTCGCGATGAGGATGTCCCCCATCTGGAACTCGTCGCGCGTCTCCTTCCCAGAAAGAAAGCCTAGATACGGGGATTTTATCTCCACCACGTATCCCGAGAACTTCACTTCCTTCACCACGCCTATCACGACATCTTCTCCGAGCGGCGTGTAAGCGCCCTGCAGCGGGATGAGCCTTCCCTCCTTGTCGCTGAAAAGCCCGACCACGCTCGAGTATGTTTTCCCATCCTGAACGTACGCATATGCAATTGTGCGCGGCGCCTCGAAAAGGACCTCGCCAGGAACCACAATCCTCGTTGAGTTTGCATCCGCCATAAAATCACTCGTTGTTTCAGCAGTTTCATCTATTGTTTCAGCAGTTTCGTCTCAGCCTTCCCTCCTGTCAATTTATTTATCCTGTCGTAAAATTCAGCCTGCAAGCCGGCAGGCATCTCCACGAGCACAATCAAATCCCCGTTCTTCTGCCATTCCTCCTTTTGCATGTTGAACTCCTTCAGGGTCCCGTATGATTTGGGCGCGAACTCCGCGGGAATTCTCACGGCGATGCGCGCCTTCTCGAATTTCAGAGGAAGCACGAGCCTGAGCGCCTTGAGCACCTCTTCAATCTGCGCCTCCGCGTCCTTCCCAGCGTCAATGTGCACCTTAGCCTCCTCGAGCGCCTTCTCGATTCGCTGGGGCGGATGCGGTGCGCCTGTCCTGGGGTCGATGGTCTCGCGCGCAAGAATCGCGATGATTTTCTTTGTTTTCTCCTCCAGCATCTTTTTTCTCTGCTCGGTCGTGAGCTGGATTTCCCCCTTTTTGAGTATCACATCCGTGATCTGCATGATGTCGTTCGTGCCGAACGCCTTCTTCACCGCTTCTGCGGTGTGGCGCTCGCCTTTCCGCGCGTTCTTGAAGACCTCCTCGACCGCGAGTATGTTGAGAAGGTCGCTCTTCTTCCCTGTCTTGTACATGTACGCGAGGTCGGGATCGACCATAATCTCGAACCTCTCGCCGTGGGAATCCAGATGCGCGATTATCGCATTATCCAGGCTTACCATAATCTTACCATAACACGAGAACTCGGCCTACGCAACTTTTGCCAGATATTTTGCTACCTCCTCGTTCGTGAGCGTGACGAAGTTTTTGTTCTCCACAGTTATCGTAGAAACATCAAGCGATTCTGGTTTGGGCTTTGACTCGATGGTCTTCCTCAGCGCGCGCAGGGCGAGTCCGACCCCCTCGTCCATGCCCATCCCGTTCTTGTACTCCTTTTCGAAGAACTCCTCTGCCTCCTTCTTTCCAGCGCCGATGGCGTCAGCCTTGTAGCCCGTGAGCGCGCCGCTCGGCTCTGCCTCGTAGAGGCGAGGCTCTGTGTCAATTCCAGCGATGAGAAGTGAAACCCCGAACGGACGAATCCCTCCATACTGCGTGTATATCTGCATGAGGTCGCAGAGATGGCGCGCGATGGCGTCAACGCCCATCGGCTCGTTGTAGGTCATCCTGTGCCTCTGCGCCTCGAGGCGCGCGATGTCGACGAGCCTCCTCGCATCCGCGACCAGGCCGGATGCGGTCGCAGCCATGTGGTCGTCGATTTTGAATATTTTCCTCATGGACTCGGATATGAGCAGTTCCGAAGCTATGTTCTTGTACGCGGCGAGAACGACTCCGTTCGCGCACACTACTCCAACGGCGGTCGCGCCCCTTCGCACCGCCTCCTTGGCGTACTCTACCTGGAACAGCCTTCCATCAGGGCTGAAAACCGTAATCGCTCGGTCATATGCCTGCGGAGAAACAGGGTACATAAAACACCTCTTTTGTTTTCTTTTGTTTTTCGTTTATTTTTTAGACTCATTTTTTAGACTCAACAATGAACATCCAACGGCCGAAGGGCCAACAGGAACACAACAAACAGTTCCTCTCGTTTCTCTCGCTACGTAATTTGTTTGAACGAGTAAATTTATAAAGATTTAGTCGAAGCACGCGGTCGCGCGAGGGCTCCGGCTCACGACTCAAACTCGGGCGGTATAGCCCCGATGCTTCTGAAAAGTTTAGCCAATACTTTTGCTAAAAAGCCGGGCTTGTCCTTTTGCAGTTGCGATATTACCTTGAAGGCCGTTTTTTCCAACGTTTCCAAATCCTGCGAGAATTCTTTCCGCATGTCGATTATTTCTTGTATGGTCGCCAGCCTCTCGTCTTTCAGTTCTCTAAACTCTATGGCCAGCACGGGTAGGAAAGTCGCCAGAGTCTGCAATGCCTCGTCACGCAAATTTTTGTTCTCGCTCTCAAGTTTTTTGACTATTCTCGGGAGCGCTCTGAACATATCCTCGGGCGTGGCTTTTTTCCACACGTCGTCTCGCCTCATCGCGCTGAGGATTTCCATATCCACTAAAGGAACTTCTTCTCTTCGAAGTCCTAAAGTTAAAAGCTCCAGAGCTTCGGGGGTACCATAGTTCAAGATTTTCTGCACTGCTTGGAGTCGCTCGCCGGGATACTCTGAGCGTATTGCCTCTCTTAAGGCGTTGATGTTTATTTCGTGGAATTCTTTTTGTTTTTGAAAACCAGGAAAAAGCTCAAGTTGCAGAATATCTGCTTTTGTGAGCTTCGATGCGAGCGGCTTTGGAGTGCATGATGGCATCTCAAATCACCTCGAAAAACCCTCAGAACACGCATAATCTTTACGCATTTTAAATTTATAAACTTTCCTCGCGCGCATTCCTCTTTCCCTTCAATTTCTTTATCGTCCCGCTAACCCCGAGCGCGCGCACAGCCGCCTTCTTTCCTGCGATGCTGTTCATGAGCGCGAGCGCCGCCTTCACATTTGAAACCTCGTCGCGCGCGCACCTCAGAACGCCTCTTCCGGTTTTCTCGTCGAACTCAAGGACTTTCGGGCTCGCGAGCGAGGAGCCGTATTCCCCTAAAAATTTCAAAATTCCATTGTAAACAGCCTCGCGCGCAATTTTTGCTTCGCAAAAATGCGCATTTGCCGGAGAGGCAAATTGCGCCTCCCTTTCTCCGACTGCTCCCTCTGCCCTGACCTCGAAAAGAATGTACCTTTTCTTCTCGCGCATCGTCGGCTTGTAAACCATTTTCATCACGCTTTTTTGAGCACCGATTCCGGAACAACGCTTATCGCGCGCATCGCCTGGTCGCGCTCGAGCCCGAGAACCTCGCCAATAGCAATTAACTCGCCCGGCGTCTTTGTTTCAAACTCGTTTTGCGCGCGCGTTGTGAGCGCGAAATCAACGCGGTGCTTGAGGCAGAATTTTATGAACGCGCGCATCTTCGAAATCAGTATCGCGCGCTCCACCCCGTTCGAGAGAAGGAGCGCGTTTACTGGAATCTCGAATATTTTTTTGTTCTGCGCCATCGACCTCATCAGCCCGACATCGGGAATGAAGTTCGGCTGGTAAAAAACGCGGAACTCGCCTGAGCGCGCAGCCTTTTTCAGGAATTCAATATTGTTTGTAGTGAGGATTGGGATTTTGTTTTTTGCTCGTGCGCCAGACTCCGAGACCTCCTCGATGTTTTTCCCGCTGGTTCCGACTCCTGCGAATCCCAACTTCTTGTAGTCCCCGAATTCGAATTTCACGTGAAGGTCGTAGTAGTTCGGCGTGTTCGCCACCCCTTACTTTCCCCTTCCCTCTTTCGCGCTTATGCTAGGTCGTAGTTTCTCAGCGCCGAATCCCTTGTGGAGCAGTCCCCTGCCTTTTCTTCCTATGCTCGTGAGCCCGCGCGCAGCCCTTCCCCTCCCGAGGTTCGGGAAATCGTTCTTGATGTTCGGGTGCTCCCTGTCAACGAGAATTATTTCGAAATACGAGTGAGAGCCCTCCTCGCCAATCCAGTATGAATTCAGCACTTCCATGTTTTTGAAATGCGCCGCGGCGCGCTCCTCTGCCATCCACTGGTGCGACTTCTTCGGCGAGTAGAACCTCCCTGCTTTTGAGGGCTTCCTTCCGAGGTCAGGCGCAGGCCTTTTCCTCATACCCTTGAGTATCCTCACGCGCGCAACAACGTAGCCCTGCTTCGCCTTGTAACCCAGTTCGCGCGCCCTTGCAATATTAATTGGGCGCTCGACGCGCACGAGCGGGGGGGATTTCCTCCACGCACTCACGCGCTTCCTGTAAACCATAGAACGAGCGGCATACTCATTCTGAAATGCTTCCTTCAAGTATTTGTAAAAACCCATTAACTCACCTCTCGGTTCAGGTCGCGCGCTCTCGCGCGCAATAACCCCAACATCCCGAGTGGGAATATTGTGCATGAGAAGAATTAAAAAGTTAAGTAAATTAGAGCAGTCTAGTCTCATTCTGATTTGTGCTTTACGGCCCATTGTAAAACCGTTGGAGCCCAGGCATAAATCTTAGGGTCGATGTTGGCTAGATCCTGTTGTGTTTTGCTTTGCAAAAAGTTATCACCAATAGCGAGTATCGCATCAGCCAGGTGCGCTATTAATCTTTTCCCATTCGCGTCTTCTGGTTTGCGTTCTATTGCTATTCCTTTCTTATAGAGGATGCGGGCATATACTAGGTCATCGCTGTTTCCTATAATATGAGCCGCCATGCATGCAACTGAATCTTTCCTGCTACATTCCCAATGCGATATGGACTTTGGGTCATCACGAGGAGCATAAAAATTAACTTTAGCCGGCATTGTATCTTTAAAATCAAGAAGCTTTACTAGGGAAGGCAACTGTCCGGATATTTCCCCGCCAAACTCTCTTCCGAATAAAAATGGCATGAACTCGCACACGGCCGATAACGCTTTCTTGCGCAGCCGGTTATTCTCTATTTTTTTAACCAGTGCGGGGATAGAGTTTAGAAAATCGCCAAGGGAAGTGTTGCGCCACGATTCTATCATAACGTCTATGATAGAGGAGGCAAATTTCGTATTTTTTTCTTTACGAAGTTGTTCGGTTAAAATCGAAAAAGTTTCGTCAAAACCAGATACGAACACGTCATCCAGTGCTTCTATCTTCGTCTTAAGATTATTTGAGTCGAGTCTCCTGCGCAGAGCAGCCACTTGTTGTTCGTGATTTTTCCCAAGTTTGTTAAGCTCGTCTAGGAATGCGCTGGAACGACGGGCTTTGGGTACTTCGAAAAGGCCTGGATGCATCATCAAAACCACCTCGTAAACATCTCAGAATGCGTATAATCTTTACTCACTTTAAATTTATAATACTTCATCCGGGGCATTCGCGGCGCGCTCGACGCGCCCGAGTTATGCTACTGTTTTTTCTTTCTTTTTACCATCGGATGTTGTAGCTCATTCTGAAACCGATGACAGGGTCTTTGTGCGGGTCCACGAGTATGACGTTAAAGTTTGCGTGCTCCATTGTTACCCCTGCTGAGAGCCCCGCAGATACCGTGCGATAACCCCCGAGAGCATCCCGCAGCCCGTTGCCGATATCATTTCCAACAGTAACCCCTAAGTTGAGCCACGGCTCTGGATTCACAGTGACTCCTGCGCCGAACAAACCAGTTTTTTTACCAGTTAGGAACCCGCCTGCGCGTGCCTCTAAGTAAAGCGGCAGTTTTGCTACTTGCTTTTCCAACAATGCTTGGACACCGACATCCGTCTTTTTCTCCATCTCGGTGCCGCCCGCGCTCAGGAAGGTCTCGGTTTTTTCATACTTTCCTCCGGATTTCTTCTCAATCGTTTCCTTGTACTCGGTTGCCCATTCCCATTCGCGGGTTGTGAGTCCCACTGTGCCCCTTACGCCAAACCCGCTCAGAGGACCCTTTGAGATAATTCGAGAGACCTGCGCTTGATAAAGATCAACGTCTTCTTTGAAGTTTATGCTTCCCTTCGTCAACTCTTCTGTAATCGTTGTCTCACCCTTCTTCTCTTGCCACTTGTCCTTGTCTCTAAACTTCCAGGGAGTGCCTCCCTTGCCCCAGCCATGGCCCTCGCCGGGATGACCGGATATGTTCTGTGGGAAAGGAGGATGAGGAGGATGGCCTTTCTTTCCCTTGCCTCCCTTCTCTATCCACTCCATGCTCTCTTTCGAAAACTCATACAGCGCGCTTACGTTTTTCGGAGTCCATAGGGTTATTCCAATCTGCAGTTTTGGCTTCTTTTCTTCACTTATTTTTATCTCTTGTTTCTCAACATTGAGAGGCACCCAGGACCCGCAAGCCACTCTCTCGCCAAGCACTTTGCCTTCGCTTTCGTAATCCGCAGAAATTGTAACCTGGCCGGCCTTAAGTCCCAATTCCTCAAGCTTTTTTTTCGTAAGCGTCAGAGAAAACTCGCCGGTCGCTTTGTCTATTGGTACCTGAACCGTGTAAATCGGTTCGGGTTCTACCTCCTTCCAAGTCTTTGTAGCCTTGTCATAGACTGGTTTCAAAGCAGTGGTTTTTGACCTTATCGCGATTTTCATGGTCGGATGCTCGTCACTCGGCGTTACTGGTAACTTCCCTCTCATTATTGTGAGGTAACCATCGAGTTGGATTTCTTCGGGTTTGCCCTCAACAAACCGGTCTAGATTCGCGCACAGAGTAACCTCGCAACTGAGCTGCGCGCCAGCCACGTAAACATTGCTGACGCCCTTGAGCATGTCATCAAAACGGCCCTCGGTGAACATCATAGCCCCTTCTGAGAACATTTTCTGTCTTTTGATTGTTTCTATTTTCTCATCGCTATAGCCCTTCTTTTTAAGCGCATTATAATCTGAACTTTCTGAGAAAGTATCTTCTGTGCTGTTTTTCGCGATTTTTTCGAATTGTTCAACTGTTTTTCCCTGGCACGTCATGGATGTTACCAGCAAGAGCATCACGGTCGCGCCTACATTGGCGTCGCGAATCGCGCGCATTCTCCCGTCCTTGAAAACAAACACGACGTCCCCCTCCTGCGGGGGGTTCTTCTCATTAACTTCAACTACTTTTCCGAAAATCGGCATAAGACGCGCATATTCGACTATCCTCTGGCCTATCGGCCCGTACCCCTTCTCCGTTTTCTCCAAAACTTCCCCTAACGGCGTATCCAGCGATATTCCTTTTGTCTCGAGCTCTTTGAAACGGTCCTCGGCAAAGTTGATGTAGAATTTGTCCGAGGCTGAAAGTTTTGTCGAGTTTCTCCAGTTTATTCCATCTGTCTCGAGCGCAGCAATCGCGCGCCCGCTTGCCTTGTGCATCCCGAGAAGAGACATAAAAACGAACTTGTCCTTTTCAGACATCCCCAACTTTTCCATCAAAGGATAATATTTCAGGTAATAGTCGTTATAACTGAACGCGGTCATCCGCGTCGAACCGCTCACTTTTTTTACGAGTTCGTTATAATTGCCTTTCTCAATATTGATAGGGGCAAAATTCCCTTTTGCCAAAAAATCAGCAGACTTTTCCTTCTCCTTTTCATACATTTGAGCAGCGGCACCCACAAAACCACCCCGCGAATTAACGGTATTAATCCGGCGTGATTATTGCTCATCTTACGTTAATATGCTTTTCGCACGCGGGGCGCGGAGTGCACAATAGTTATTTATACGTCGCGCGTGATGAGTTAGCGTGGTTGCGGGGGTGGTGGCATGGCGAAGGATGCTAAGGAGAATGATGAACTTGTCAAGACCGGGATTTTCGGTCTCGATGATTTGTTTTACGGCGGGATTCCGCGCGGCTCGGTGACCGTCGTAGGGGGGGCGCCAGGCACTGGAAAGACGAACCTCGCGCTCCAGTTCATATACGAGGGCGCGCGCAAATTCGGGGAGACGGGGATATACATAACAATCGAGGAGAGCGCGAAGGACATACGCGCGAACGGGAACAAGTTCGGCTGGGACATTGAGAAGTTCGAGAAGCAGGGCCTCATCAAAATCGTAGAACTTCCCATTTACGAGTCGAGCACGAACGTGATTGCGCAGATACCGCAGATAATAAAGGACGCCGGCGCGAAGAGAATCTCGCTCGACTCGCTCACGCTGCTGAACTACCTTTACAAGGACGAGAGCACGCGCAGGACCGGGCTGCTGATGTTCATAAAGGCGGTGAAAATAAACAACTGCACCGCCCTTGTGACGGCAGAGACGAAGAGGGACTTCCCGAAACTCGAGTACACGCCGGAGTTCAGCCTCGCGGACGGGGCGATAATACTCTTCTGGAGCAGGCGCGGGCAAGTCGTGGAGCGCGCGATCTGGGTTATGAAGATGCGCGGGAGAAAAATAATGACAAAGGTCGCGATGCTCGATATAACCGACACCGGTGTTGTCGTCTATCCCGACAGGATGCTGTTCACGCTCGAGACTGAGCAGGGCAAAGTCAGACGCTAGGGTATAGGTAAGAAAATGGCTCGTTGTAATCGTTGCAAACGAAGTGCTATTTTTGCCTCCAATGTTAATTTGTGCAGGAAGCATTTTCTCGAGAGGTTCGAGAGGCGCGCGCGCAAGACGATTCGCGAGTTCGGGATGGTGAAAAAAGGCGAGCGCGTTGGAGTCGCGCTCTCCGGCGGGAAGGACAGCACGACCCTTCTTTATTTGCTGAAGCCTCTTGCCGACGAGATGAAATTTGAACTAATCGCAATAAGCGTTGATGAGGGGATAAGGGGCTACAGGGATAAGACGCTTGCGTATGCGCGCGCGGCGTGCAAGAAATTAGGCGTGAAGTTGGTTGTAAAAAGTTTCAAGAAAGAAATTGGAATAACGATGGATGAAATCGCGCGAAAGAAAAGAGGAGAGCGCGAGACATTATGCACCTACTGCGGCGTGTTCAGGAGATGGATTTTAAATAAGACCGCGCGCGAGCTGAAGTTGGATAAACTCGCGGTCGGACACAACCTTGATGATTTCGTCCAGACGCTTTTCATGAACATCCTGCGGAACGAACCTTTCCGGCTCGCGCGCTTCGGTCCTGTCGGCGGCATGGTGGAAGATGAGGGATTCGTCCCGAGAATAAAACCGCTTTTCCGCGCGCCTGAGGAGGAAATCGCGCTGTACGCGAAACTGAAGGGAATAGGCACGGGGAAGAAAACCTGCTGCCCGAATGTTTACGAGGCGTTCAGGAGAAGAGTGCGCATTTTTCTGAACGAGATGGAGGCGGACTTCCCGGGAACGAAGGTGCGCGCGCTGAACAGCTTCATGAGAATAAGAAAATCCCTTGGGAAAGAGTACGCGCACAGAAGAAAGGAGAAGATAGGAAGGTGCGCGAGATGCGGGGAGCCGTCGTCTGCAAGAGTGTGCAAGAGGTGCGGGCTAATTGAGGAGTTAAAGATGGTGCTTGCCCAAGCGTTTTGGTGACACGTTCACTTTTTGTAAACTTCTTAGCTGTTGAAACGCTTCAACCATATCGTTGGTAGATAGTTGGTTGCTGTTTATTATTCCAAGAAGGATTTTCTTTGCTGTAGCGGCACCATTAAAGGGTGTTAAAGCAAGAACTTCGTTCACAATTTGCAACATTTCCTTTTCGGGTATAATCAACAATCCACAATTTTTAAGCTTAAACAAAACGTCAGCAGCTCTCATCTGGTCTTTTTCATTAGCCACAACAAACTGCGAGACCAATTTGTTGAATAGCTGCGGGAGTTGTTCTTTGTCGAGATTATGTACATAACCAAGCGCATAACTGGAGTGTGACCCAAGTACGAGAGAGATGAGATTGGCTGGCGCAGTAGGCACGATTCCGAGAGAACCGCCAATCACATCGATGCACGCGGAAGAAAGAAGAAGGTCGGTTGAGTTGTTTGCAAGTACCGTGGTTGTCGCCAGCATCTCGCTAGGCGTTTTATCATGCAAAAACGCGAGCGCGAGCGTCGCCCCGCGTATGGCCCTATCCTCTACAGGCACCTTCTCGTCTTCGGATTGGCTGGGGTTCAGCATTTCGACTAGGTTTACACGATTTTTAACTCCAAATTCGGATAATTTTTGGAGAATCGTTACCGGATCGGGCTTAACCCTAGATGTAGCGTAGCCAGACTTCTGTCCTAAAATGTTAGTCGAACTTATGTCCGCTTTC
>CAZWEI010000007.1:0-30749 GCA_964632135.1 Microcaldota archaeon | reverse complement strand
CGGCGTTTTCGGCAACTTGATTGACAGCGTGGTCGGGGTTTTCGAGACGTTCGGGTTCGGGAACAAGGCGACGACCAACGTCATATGCTCTGCGGTCGGCGCACTCGCGGGCTATTATGTGATGTTTATATGATGGGATAAAGTTTCGAGAGCGGGTCGCCGAAAAGAATGAGCAGGAGGAGCGCGACGAAAACGTGAGGGAGGAGCGCGGGCAAATTTTTGTAGATTGGGTATTTTTTCAGTTTGAGTTTTTTCAATTTCTGAAGTTCTGGCGCGCTCAGCAGTTTCTGCAGTTTGTATTTCGCAACCGTTCTCTTGCCCATCATCTCGAGAGCGAGCACGTCCTCCTCGTCAATTTTTTTGAATGGAACCCACTCAATCAGGTATGCGCGCGCAATGTGCTCCTTGAAGACGGCGAAAAATGTGCTCGCGAGAACCACGAAAAACACAAGCGCGAGGAGGAACGGCGCGAACGGAAGGATTGAACTCACGGTCCACAATATCACGCTGTACGCAGCAATGATTACGAGCGCGGAAGCCGCGCGCATTTTGCTTATCTCAACCCTCTCGCCTCGCGCGAGCGAAAGGATGACGCGCGGGGCGTAAAGAAGCAGCATATAGAATGTGAAAATAACTCCTGAAACTAGGAAGAGCGGAAGCACGAATGGGTAAATCGGTTGCACCGCCTGCGCAGGCGCGAGAAGCGGTTTTGGCTGCGTGGGAAGCAGTAGCGCAATCGCGATGAAAATCAAAATGTCCGCGCCGCCCAACTCGCCTGCGCGGTAAAGCGGATAGCCGATTAGTGCAATCACAAACGCGACCGCGAACGCGCCAAAAATTACACCGGTATTCAAAGTCGCCGCATTCACCAGAACGCCAGCAGCAACGAGCGAATAAGTAAGCCAGTCGGGTATGTTCCTGTTGTTCGCGTAATCAAGGTAGGCCGCGTATCCCACGCCCACGAGAGCGACCATAACGCGCGCAAGCTCGAACTCCATGAGAGCATTACGCGGCGAAAGAAATATTAACTCACCGAAACGCTTATTAAGGGGAATCGCTATAAGATAGTACTTATTCTATGGAGGTGGGTTTATGACTCAGAAAGTGTGTAAGGTAGGTAATAGTAAAGAGATGCACCAATTTTTGGGGATGGCTAATCTGTTTGGACCTAGGGATCGAAGCACAAGCCCATTTTGGCAATACGCGAGAAATTCGAATTTCCAAGAACAGGGTAGCCCGGAACTAAAACAAAAACTCCTAGAACAGACCGGAGTTATTCGAAAACTAGTTAAAGATCTAACTAATTTGGATCTCAAGTATGGTGAAAGACGGGAAAGTTGTAACTCATTAAAAGAGAAATTGGATGGGATAGGGGGAGACCCGAAAGAAAGAGACACGCTTAAGAAGGAAATTGACCGATTATTTACCTTAGCAGTAGTAAGAAGAGAACATAGAGGGATTGAAGAAACTGTCGGAAGAGAACTGGAATACGGCGACGCGGATCTTCGAACAAAATACTACCACATACCTGAATGGGCGAAAAAGTTGGAAGGGAAAGTAAACAAATTTATTGGAATCGATTAATCACCAGAAATCGCTCAAAAACTCGTGCCTTACATTGATGACGTCGAGTTCCTCGCACCTCGCATCGCATCCGAGAATTTCCGAAACGCTCGGCTTCGTTCTTCCTTCATCCCCGCTCACGAACTCCTTCACATAAGTGCCCGCGCTCGTTGTTATTTCTAATTCAAACTTGCGTGCACCAATTGCGCGCGCGGAAATTTTCCTTATTTTCCTTTTCCTCACCTTATCTGCGCGCCTGTGCGCGACGCGCGTTGGTGTACGCTGATGGACAACCGCGCCGGAAATGGCCTCCACGCGCGCGAGGTCGTTTTTTGTTATTGTTTTGTCCGTAATAACGCTCATGTGGTATGTTTTGTCAGGGCGCGCGTTCTTCAGCATCGCAACCTCCCAGGCTCGCGCGAACCTCAAGCCAAAAACCTCAACATCGCCGCGCGACGCGAGATGGATTTCGTGCGCTGCAAGCGCGAGGTCTATGTTTCTTGTTTTTGGATTTGCTATCTCGAGGATGAACGGTCTTCCCTCGCCGAGCATGCGCGCGTCTATGTCCTCGCGGCCGCACCCGTGTAATTTAAAACTTTCTCCGCGCGCATGCGCGCACAAAACTTTTCCGACAATTTCCTCAATTGAACTCGCGTAGTATGCCGGCATCGGATTCTGCGGCATCTCGCGCGAGAGTTTTGTGTATCTGCCGTAGATGAAAAGCGGGTTTGAATGCACAGTCGCCTTGTTTTTCTGGAAATCAAAAAGAAGCAGAACGTCCGGCTCAACGTGGCTGACGCGTTTTTTAAATTTTTTCTCGAGGCGCGAACCTATCAGTCTGTTTATTTTTTGCTTCGCGCTGCCGGCTGCGCGCGCAATTCCGTTTTTCTCCCAGAGAAGTTCCTCTTCCGCCTCTATTTTCGCAGGCAAAAGAGAGCCAACAACAAAACTGGAAAACTCGATCCCATGAAGTTCGAGCTCTGCCTCTTCCAGCATTTTCGGGATTTGCTCCCTCATCTCGTCATTCATTTCTTTTTCCCCTTCTGTTTTTTCCCGTAGTCCTCTATTGCTGCACGAAGCGCGTCTGCAGCCAAATTGGAGCAGTGCATCTTTATCGGAGGAAGCCCCTCAAGCCCGCCGGCGACATCCTCGCGCGTTATTCCCATCGCCTCTTCGAGCGTCTTCCCCTTCGCGAGGTCGGTTATCATACTGCTCGTCGCTATCGCTGCAGCGCAACCCATCGTCTTGAATTTTATGTTTGAGATGCGGTTGTTTTTCACTTTGATGTAGAGTTTCATTATGTCCCCGCACACAACATTTCCGACCGTTCCCACTCCGTCCGCGTTTTTTATCTCGCCCATGTTGTGCGGGTGCTCGAAATGCCGGATTACTTTTTCAGAGTACATAAAACAACCTCAAACTAACACTTGATTTCCTCGCGCCCGTGCACCTCGGCGCGCTCGTGCGTGCCTTCGTGCTCGTATCCCTCGCTCGGCTTGAATTTGACTCCTTTCCCAAGCGGGGACATTTTTCTTAATTTTTCAACAACAGGTGGAAGAACTTCGAGCAAATAATCCGCGTCGCGCGCGGTATTATCGCGGCCGAGAGTGAGTCTGAGCGAGCCGTGCGCCTCCTCAGGAGAGAGCCCGAGCGCGAGGAGGACGTGCGAAGGCTGGAGCGAGTGCGAGGAGCAGGCGGAACCGGTTGATGCTGCAATCTCCTTCGCGTCAAGGTAAAGAACCATCGCCTCGCCCTCTATGTAGCGGAAGCCGAAGTTTGAATTGTTAGGCAGCCTTTTCGTGCGATGCCCGTTCAGCCACGAGTCATCAATCTTCAGCACTTCCTTTATCATCTTGTCGCGCAGGCGCGCGAGCCTGACGCCCTCTTTTTTCATCTCTGCGCGCGCAATCTCCGCCGCCTTTGCGAAACCCACTATTCCTGATATGTTTTCGGTTCCCGCGCGCAAATTCCTCTCGTGATTTCCGCCGTATGCGAGCGGCTCGAGCCGCACCCCTTTTTTCACGAAAAGCGCACCCACTCCTTTAGGCCCGTATAACTTGTGCGCGGACATCGAAAGCAAATCAACGCCCAGTTCGCGCACGTCAGTTGGAATTTTTCCGAATGTCTGCACCGCATCAGTGTGAAACAAAATCCCTTTCCCGCGCGCGATCTTTCCAATTTCCCTTATCGGTTGAATCGTGCCTATCTCGTTGTTCGCGTGCATTATTGAGATTAGACTCGTGTCCTTTGTAATCGCCCGTTCAACTGCCCCGACATCGACAATTCCGCCGCGCGAGACGGGCGCGTACGTGACTTTGAAGCCCTGCTTCTCGAGATATTTGCACGTGTTCAGGACCGCGGGGTGCTCGATTGCGGAGGTTATTATGTGATTTCCTTTTGACTTGTTCGCGCGCGCGGCTCCGACCAAAGCCAAATTATCAGATTCAGAACCGCCCGACGTGAATATGACTTCTTCTGGATCTGCATTCAGTGCGCCAGCTATTGTTGTTCTTGACTCATCGAGTGCTTTTTTTGCCTCCCTGCCGAACTTGTGCAGGCTCGATGCGTTTCCGAAAGACTTCAGAAAATAGGGCTTCATCGCCGAGAGGACTTCCGGCGCAACAGGAGAAGTCGCGGCATGGTCCATGTAAATGCGTTTCATAAAATCATCCGCAAATCATCGGCGCCTGCTCGCTCCTCGCGTGTCCATGCACACGTGACATTCGCGCTGGTTGGTCATCTCCTTGTGCATCCTGCAGAGGGTTCTGGACCTGCGCGCGACGGCGCATATCCCGCACACCTCGTACATCACGTCGCACTCGTTCATTTTTTTCCGCGCGATTTTCTTCGCGAGTTTTGTTATCTCCGCACGCGTTCGCTTATCGAGTTTTATCTCCTTCCCCCTTTTCCTGCTGATGTATTGGGAAACCGCGGCAGGCGTGAGCCCGAGCGCGGACGCTATGTCCTTTTGCGGAATGCCTAATTTCACGAGCTCGCGCGAGAGCGCGGAGCTCATCGCGGGCAGAAGATACCAGTAAACAACCTGGCAGGGCGCTTTCACACGAATCACTAATTAACAATTGTTAAATAAGATATTTAAATGTTGTGGTATGGCTGGTGTGCGCTCGGCTATTTCCTTACAACCTCGACGTGCGGGTACGCGATTTCGACTTTCTTTGATTTCCTGAACGCCTCGAATATCGCCTCTGTTATGTGCGTGTGTATGGCGCGCGCGTTCCTCGCCTCTACGAGATACCGCACTGAAAGGTCGAGCCAGGAGGGGGCGAAAACAGCGTATATGTGCGGCGCGGTGTGCGTGTCCCTGAACTTCAGCCTGTACTCCCTGCTCTCGTAAAGGAAGCGGACCGCGTTCTTCATCTTTTCCCCGACTATTTCGGTTGCGATGTCCTCCATCAGTTTCTTCGCGAGCTTCAGGTCGCTCTCGTATGTGATTGAAACCGCGACCTCGTCCCAGAGATATGGGCTGTCCGAGGTGTAGTTCACAATCGCCTTCTGGATCACCATGCTATTCGACATGTGTATCAGGCGCCCAGTCTCGGTTTCTTTTCCGGGCCCGCCAAACTCCACAAGATCTGTGAAAAATAGCCTTATGTTTATCACGTCCCCGCGTACGTCATCAACTGCGATTCGATGGCCTATTCTGTACGGACGCGAGGAGATTATGACAAGCCAGCCGGTTATTGAAAGTATGGGTTGCTGAAGCGCGATCGCGAGGCCAGCGCCAATCAAACCGGAAAACAGTGTGAAAGCTGAAAAATCTGCGATGAAAACAAAAATCACGAGAATAGTTGTGATTGCAATGAGAGAGTAGCGGACCACGTTGGTGATTGTGCGTATGTTCTCTTCTGAAATGGCGTAGAACGCGCCCCTCAAAAAACCTTCGACTAGGTACGTGAGCACGAACGCGAACGTTATGAGAAGAAGCGCGATGAACACCTTATTCAGAAGCAGCGTGATGTTTTTCGGGATGTTGTACTGCTGCTCAAGAGAGGGCAGAACTGACTCTAAAAGATATACGGCTGCGACTATCGCCAAGAGAAGAGCCACAAAGAAAAGCACGCGTTTTTTCATACCAACCTATGGGCGCGAGGAAGTTTTTATATGTTGTCGTTGTGTTTTGCTTAACCGAACTTGATTCCAGACCTCATCAACTTCTCCATCTGCCTTCTCAGTCCTCTGTTTTTCTTGAAGGAGGAGACCATCTTCTCTACTTTCTCGAAATGAGTGAGAAGTTCGCGCACATCCTCCGGCGAAACGCCCGCGCCTCGTGCAATCCGCTCTATCCTGCTCTTGTTTTTCCTGAGAAGGCTCGCGTCCCCGCGCTCGGCCTTTGTCATCGAGTTTATTATCGCGTCGTATTTCTTCAGTTTCTCCTCGCTCTGCTGCATCAGTTCGGGCGGGAGGTCCGACGCGCCCAGCATCTGGAAAACGTTCTTGAGAGGGCCGAGTTTTTTCGCTGCGCGCAACTGGTCCTGGAACGTCTTGAAAGTGAATTTTTCCTCGAGCGCCTCAGGCGTTATTTTTTCCTCCTCTGCAACTTTTCTCACTTTTTCGAGCAGAGCCTCCAAATCAGGGAAACCGAGAAGCCTTCCCACGAATTTCGGCGCATCGAACGGCTCGACATCATCCATTTTTTCGCCGGTCCCTATGAACGCCACCTTCGCTTTCGAAGCCGCGACCGCGCTGAGCGCGCCACCTCCTTTCCCGCTCCCGTCCATTTTTGTAATTATTACCCCCGTCAGTCCGAGCGCGTTGTGAAATTCCTCTGCCTGCTTTCCTGCAATCTGCCCGATGTCCGCGCTTATCACGAGAAATTTCTCGTCCGCGCGCAGCTCGCGCTCAATTTTTTTCAACTCCTCTATGAGCGCAGGGTCGAACGCGCTCCTTCCAGAGGAATCAACTATTATAACGTCATTGCGAAGCCGCGCGAGCCCGTCGCGCACGATTTTCTCGGCATCCTTCTCGTCCTTCACTCCAAAAAAATCCACGCCCACCTTGTGCGAGAGTTGCTCCAACTGCTCGTACGCGGCAGGGCGCGACACGTCGGCGCAAATCACGCCGACGCCCAACCCTTTCTCCTTGTAGAATTTCGCGAGTTTTGCGACTGTGGTTGTTTTTCCGCTTCCGAAGAGCCCGAGCAGAAGAAGTTTCTGCTTCGCTAGTTTTGGCTCGTGGCGCTCGCCCATCATCTTCACTAACTCGTCATAAACGACGCGCACGACATGCTCCTTCGCGCTCGTGCCTGCAACAGGCTTCTCGCGCAGCGCGCGTTCCTCAATCCTCTTCGACAGTTCGAAAACCAGTTTCACGTTTACATCGTTGGTGATGAGCACGCGCTGAAGCTCCTTAACCAACTCCTTTACCGCCTTCTCGTCAACGATTGCCGCGCCGGTGATTTTCGCCAGCGCGCGCCGCAGCCCGTAACCCAAATCCATAGGTAGAATTAGCAGGTATAAACTTTTAAATTATAGATGAAAAAATATACGCGTGGGCCCGTAGCTCAGCCTGGTCAGAGCGGCAGTCTTATACGACGCGTTCTGATACAACGGACATCTAAGAAAGCTGTAGGTCAGGAGTTCAAAAAGGAACCGCCAGCGCGGTTCCCTTTACCCTCCAGCAACCGAGGGTTGAAAATCTCCTCGGGCCCATTATAATCATTCATAATTTGTTTCATTTTCGTGATTTCATGCGCAGGCGAGCGGGGAAACCTGGTTTTATTTCAGACGTGGTACGCGAGCGAGTTGGGATACTGCTCGCGCTCGCTGAGAAGAACGCGAAAACAAAGCCTGCGCGCGCAAAACGGTACGTCGGGCTCGCGCGAAAGTTGTGCACGAGATATAACGTGCGCGTGCCGGAGATTAAGAGGCGCGCGTGCAAGAAATGCGGCGCGTTCTGGGTGCCGGGGCATAACCTTTCCGTGCGCGTACACTCGCGCGAGAAAACGATGGAGTACAGGTGCGCGTGCGGGTTCGTGACGAGGTTCCCGTTCGGAGAGAAAGGGACGAGGGAGGCGGAGGAATAGGATTAAATAAGTTTCCGGCGTTAAATACTACCCCAAAACAACGAGAGGGAGTGATAGGAAAGTGAGATTATGATAACGGTTTACGACGTGCCTGCGGGCAAACTGATAAAAAGGGCATCCGAGAAGCTGAAGGAGATTCCGGAGCTGGTTCCGCCCTTGTGGGCGGCGTACGCGAAGAGCGGCTCGCACGCGATTCGCGCGCCTGAAAGCCCTGACTTCTGGTACGTGAGGTGCGCCTCTCTTCTCAGGAGCGTGTACGTGAAAAGCCCCACGGGCGTGAGCAGGCTCAGGACGAAATACGGCGGAAGGAAGAAGAGGGGAAGCAGGCCGGAGCACCACGCCGACGGCGGCGGGTCTGCGATAAGGAAGGCGCTCCAGCAACTCGAGAAGGCGGGGTTCATGGAGCAGAAAAAGAAGAAGGGCAGGTTCATAAGCGCCAAGGGGCGCTCTTTTCTCGATTCAGTCGCGAAAGAGGTAAGGTCCGCTTAGGAAAGGCTGGCGCATTCTATGGGCGATGACGAGGACGTTGAAATCCTTCAGGGCGACGATCTGCGCGCGAGGATTGCCGCAGCGCAGCAGGCGCGCGAGAGGGAACTGCAGAGGAAGATGCTTCTCAGGCATCTGCTCGACGCGAAGGCGTACGAGCGGATGATGAACGTGAGGCTTGCGAACCCCGCGCTCTACGAGCAGGTTGTAACATTGCTCGCGTATTTGTATCAAAACAAGCAGCTCGCTGGAAAAGTTGACGAGGAGAAGCTCGTGAAACTGCTCACGCAGGTCGCCGCGCGCAAGCGCGAGCCGACGATTGAGAGGAAGGGCAAATGAAAACAACCATATTAATCATGAGCGATGATAAAAAAATAAGCGAAGTGATTAGGCATTTGGCTGCAGGAATGGGAGATGTGACCGTAACGAAACTAGCAAGAGAAATGCTTGAGAATAGGAAACCGGACCTCGCGATAATCGATGCGCGGGATAGGCCGCTTGAGGCAATGGAGATTGTCTCCAACTTAAGAAAGATGGGCGCGCAAGTGGCCGTAATGGTTGACTTGAAAACCGACTTAGAAAACATAAAGAAACTGGGGAAGTTGGACGTGAAAATATTTGCTGCTGCAGAAATGAAGCAGAACTTTCGCCGAGAGGGGGTTAAGGGGAATTTCGGTAGATTGCTGGCTCGCGCGAATTTAAAAAAGATGCAAGAAATGGCAGAACTCGACCTGGACGCCCATCGGACGAGAAGTGAGAAAATTTTGGGATTGAGAGATAAAAATTTCCCGTATGCTAAAAAGACTAGACTTGGCGTTGTTTGATGTGGTGATTCTATGGGAAGTATAAAATCGGCGTTGAAAAAGAGCATGCTTGGAAAGAGGCTGAAGCAGAACAGGCGCGTGCCGCTTTTCGCGGTCGCGAAAACAGACAGGCGCGTGACCACGAACAGGAAGAGGCGCGAGTGGAGAAGGCAGAAACTGGGGCTTCATGTTGAGTAGAGTTAGAGTTATTCGTAACAAAAAGGGTGAAAATATGGCTGGAGAGGTTGAGCGCATTTACACGATTCCGTTTCGCGAGGCGTACCAGAGGAAGAGGACTGCGCGCGCGATTCGCGCTATTGATATTTTGAAGAAATTTCTCGCGAGGCACATGAAAGCGGATATTGAGAACGTGCACATAAGCAAGGGGCTCAATGAGTTGATTTGGGCGCGCGGAATCCAGAAACCTCCGAGGCGGGTGAAGGCGCTGGTGAAAAAGGACGCAACAGGAAAGGTTTTGGCGAGCCTCGTTGACGAGAACAAACAGGTCGAAGCGAAGAAGGAAAAGAGAAAGGAGAAACAAGAGAAAAAGAAAGCGGAAAGAAAGAAGGAACATGAGAAAACGAAGGCCGAAAGCGGGAAGAAACCCGAAGCCAAACCAGTGGAAAAACCGGCAGCGAAGGCAGAGGCAGCAGAAGCGAAAACGTGATGCGATGCATGCCTTAAAGGTCGCTATGGAGGGAAACCCGTTCATAGGGATTTTCGGAAAAACGAACGACGAGATAACGCTCCTCCCCAGAAGCGCGCCCCTGAAAGTCAGGAGCGCGTGCGAGGAGGCGCTCGGAACAAGAATCGTCGAGGCGAGCATCGTCGACTCGAACATCATCGGCCTGTTCTGCGCGCTCAACAGCAGCGGGATCATCCTGCCCCCGAACGTCACGAAATCGGAAATAAGCGAGATTGAAAAGTTCGGGCTGCGCTGCCTCGTGCTCAAGGACAGGCGGACTGCGATTGGAAACAACATCGTGGCGAACGACAAGGGCGCGATACTGAACCCCGGGATAAACGAGAGGGATGCGCTCGCAATCGGCGAGTGCCTTGGCGTGGAGATTCACAGGATGAAACTCGCGGGGTACGAAACTGTCGGAAGCGCGTGCGTTGCAACGAACAGCGGATTCATCCTCCACAACGAGGCAAGCGAGGAGGAGGTCGAACGCGTCGAGAGCGCGCTTGGCGTGCGCGGGGGAACGGGCACTGCGAACATGGGCGTGCCTTTCGTCGGCTTGAGCATGTTCGCGAACAAGAAGGGTTACGTTGTTGGAGAAATGACGAGCGGGTTCGAAATGCAGAGAATAGACGAGTCGCTCGGATTTTTGTGAAAAATTGAAATTGAAGGTTGAAGGGAGTGTGGAGTATGATAACGTTCGATGATTTCAATAAACTGGAGATGAAGGTTGGGAGAGTCAAGAATGCCGAGCGGGTTGAGGGCTCTGGCAAGCTGCTCAAACTGGTCGTGGATATCGGAACAGAGGAGAGGCAGTTGGTCGCAGGGATTGCCGAGTATTACGCACCTGAGGTGCTCATCGGAAAAAACATCGTCGTGCTCACGAATCTCGAGCCGAAAATGGTGCGCAACATTCCATCAAACGGGATGATACTCGCAGCAGATGGAGGAAAGGTCGTAATTCTAACCGTGGATGGGGACGTGCTTCCGGGGACGCCGGTTAGATAAGTGTGTTCGTGCGTTGGTGATTAGATGAAATATTTGGTTGAAGGCAATATGATTTTGAAGAAGAATGAGACGCGGAAATTTACGAAAGAGGTCGAGGCGCCGACCGAGAACGTTGCGCGCGAGCGGATTTACGCCGACCTGGGCAGCAAGCATGGTTTAAATAGGCGCGAAGTGAAGATAACGAGCGTGAGCGCGAAGCAGTAGTTCATTTACGTGGTGATTTTGTGGCGGATAAAAATCCAAAAATTGGGGGCGCGAGGGGCGGCAGCGAGGGCGGAGACCGCGAGGCATTATCAAGGGTAGTTTACGAGGCCCAGGTTTACCAGCAGCAGGCGCAGGCATTGCAGCAGCAGCTTTCCGCGATACAGGCGAGCGCGGCCGAGATAGACGCGACGCTCGAGACGCTGGGGGCGATGGGCGGGTTGAAGAACAGTAATGTTCTCGTGCCTGTCGGAGCAGGAGTGCAGGCGCGCGGGAAAATCAGCGACAACGAGAGGGTTTTGTACGAGGTGGGCGCGGGCGTGATTGTTGAGAAGAGCGTGGCTGAGGCGATCGGCGCGCTCACGGAAAGGAGGACCAGCCTCCAGAACGCGCGCAGCGAGATGGAGCGCGGGCTTAACGAACTCGGGGGCCGTCTTCAGAAGCTCGACGCCGAGGCGAAGCGGCTGGTCGGCAAAATGAGGGAGTCTGATGTTCAACCTCCTGAAGAATAAGATTTCTTCTTTCATAAGTTCTTTTTCCAAAAAGACAGAGGAGAAAATAGAGGAGAGGGCGAAGGAAGAGGCACTGGAGACTCGGCCTGCGAGTGCGCGCGATGTAAAGGAGATAAAAGACGTAAAGGAAAAAATAGAAGTAAAACTTAGTTTGGAGAGCAAGGCACGGGCGCTCATTCTAAGCGAGATTGAGATAAAGGAGAAGGATGTGGACGACCTCCTTGCGAATCTCGAGATGTCGCTGCTTGAAGCCGACGTCGCGTATGAAGTCTCGCGGAGCATTTGCGAGGATTTGAAGAAGCGGCTTGTCGGAATGAAGGTCCATAAAAGCAGGGTCAGTGAGACGGTGCGCGACGCGATACGCGATGTCCTCGTCGAGAAGTTGGGCGCGCGAAAACTTGATTTCATGGGCGAAGTTGCGCGCATGCAGAAGCCGGTGAAGATTCTTTTTCTCGGACCAAACGGTGCGGGGAAAACCACCACGATGGCGAAGCTCGCGCGCCTTCTTGGCGAGCACGGGGTCAGGTGCGTGTTCTCCGCGAGCGACACGTTCCGCGCCGCTGCGATAGAGCAGACCGAGCATCACGGAAAGAAGCTCGGTATCCAAGTCATCAAACACAAATATGGTGCAGACCCAGCGGCAGTCGCGTTCGACGCCATAAATTACGCGAAGGCGCATGGGATCGACGCGGTGCTGATAGACAGCTCGGGTCGGCAGGAGACAAACCTGAACCTTCTCGATGAGATGAAAAAAATCGTGCGCATCGCAAAGCCTGATTTGAAAATTTTCATTGGGGAGAGCATCGCAGGAAACGCGATTGTGGAGCAGGTGAAGAAATTCAACGAGGTTCTTGGGCTCGATGGGGTGATACTCACGAAAATAGACTGCGACGCGAAAGGCGGGAGCGCGCTCTCCATTGCGCAGACCGCAGGCGTCCCGATAGTTTACATCGGCACGGGGCAGAATTACGAGGATTTGGAGGAGTTCGACGCGCGCAAAATCGTCGACGAGATTCTGTCGTGAACTCCGTTTCTGCTTTTTCTGCCAAAAATTTTTCGCGCGTGGGATAGATATTTAAAACTGATGTTTCCAAACCCGCTTGGTGAATTTATGGCTAGGGTTCTTCCACGTTTCGAGATAGAGAGGATAATACGAAGGGCGGGCGCCGAGCGCGTCGGTCTTGACGCAGGCGAGAAACTCGCCGAGATTCTTGAGGACAGGGCGAACGAGATAATAGAAAGAGCGATAAGGATATCGCGCTACGCCGGGAGGAAGACGCTCACGCGGAAGGACATCGAGCTCGCTTGCTCGTAAAGCGGAACTAGTCCTGTACTTTTTCAACCACGAATTCCAGTTCGTTTAGGAATTTGTTAAGGCGCGCCCTTCCCTGCAGGCGCAACTGCTTTCCGACTATTTCCTTTTTCTTCAAATCGAGTATCGTTTGGACATCAACGTCGTTCGGAATTCTTTTTATTTTCAGGAGTTCGCTAGCGACCTCCTCGAAAAAAACGGCGGTGATGGGCGCGCTCCCATCCTCAACCATCGCAGTCAGCAGAAACCTGTTCTTTCCCTCGCGCTCAAAACTCCTCACGTCAATTTTTTTCACGACGGCGTCTATTTCCCCGTGCGCGCCTTCCGCGAGCGCGCGTATGCTGAATTTCTGAGGCGCGCGCGGCAGCACGAAAACGTTTCCGTACGCGCCGACTTGCAACTCGCCGTTTTTCACCGACCCATTTTCGACCCTCAGGGTATCGCCGACTCGCGCCGAGCCTAAAATGAGCGAGTGCTGGTCCCACAAAACCACGCGCGCCTCTCCGGTCTCGTCTTTAATCCTGCAGGACGCGACGCTGGATTTTCTTCCCTCGCGCTCGAACTCCTTTCTCGGGAAAATTTCCAGAATGCTCCCGCTCGCGTCCGCGCTCTCGCCGTCCTTCAGTTTGTTTATTGGCGTTGTTTTCTGCGATGCGGGCGTGAGAACGGAAACCGTTCCATCAAAAGAAAGATGCAGTTCCCCTCCCTCCTTCACGTACCCGTTCGTGATTTCCAGTTCCGCGCCCTTCCTTATCTCGCCCTTTTCAATGCGCTCAACATCCCCATGCCACAAAACAAGAACCGTGGTCGCCTCGCCGTCCCCGATGAGCACGCGGCACACCTTTCCTTTCTTTCCGCTCTTTTCAAATGCGCGCGGGGGGAAAACGCGCAGCACTGTGCCGCGCGCATGCACTTTTTTCATCCCCGGCTTCAACTCGGAAACATGAACATTGTTAACTTCATCCGGCTCGCGCACGCCCAAATCGCGTGCGACTGCACGCGCCGCCGTTTCATCCGTGAGAAGCCCGCCGAAATTCTCCTTCTTTTTTTCCACCAGCCCCCCAAACTCCTTCTCTGAAATTTTTTTCTCGGAAAGAACGCGCGCCTTTAACTCCTCAGTTTCGTTTTTCTCGCCAGGCATAAGCCTATTAAGGGAATTAAAAATATTTATCTTTAATGTATCGATATTTGATGCGTGTGTTGATGGGTGAGCGAGTTTATGGAAGAGGTTGCAAAAAACGTTTACGTCATTTTCGGCGCGGAGATGTGCTCGAACGCGTACGTTCTTGAAAGCGGAGGCGAGAAACTGCTAATCGACGCGGGCGACGGCACGCTGTCAATCGATTTCAGGCCCAAATATGTTCTTCTCACGCACGGGCACTTCGACCATACGCGCGGGGTGAAAAGCAGCTGGCTTCGCGTGTTCCTTCATGAAAACGATTTGAAGGCGGGAAGCATAGTTTACGCGCCGCCGAATGCGCATGCGTATGATTTCAAAAACCTCGATTTTGGGAATTTCGAGCTCGAGGTGATTCACGCTCCGGGCCACACGCTCGGCTCTGTCGTGATTTACGAAAAGAAAAACAAGATTTTATTTTCGGGAGACACCCTTTTCGCGGGCGGCGCGGTCGGGAGAACGGATTTGGGAGGCGACGATAATCTGCTCGCGCGCACGCTCGAAAACATCCAAAAAATAGACTACAGACTGCTGTGCCCTGGCCATGGGGACGTCGAATAAGGCGCGGACCTCACACTTTAAATTTTTGGGACTGAGGGGTTTCGTCCGCGAGCATCTTGTCGATGTCCTTCGGGGTTACAATTAGTGTTAGTTCACCGGTTTCCATGCTGGGTTCAAGCGAGAGTTCGAAGTTTAATTTTTCTGTCTGGCTCGGTGACGGATTTTCGTACGCATTTTTTATTTTCGCTATGTCCGGCGCGAGCCTCTCGCGCGTCTCTTTTGAAAGTTTGGAAGTTACTTCGTCCAGTGTAGTTCTATGCAGCATGAGTTCCATAACCGGAACGTGTATTCCCACGTCGTCTGCGGTGTATTTCACGTTGTTGCACGCCTCCCTGAAGCCCGGCGTGTAAATCCGCTGCCAAAATTTGAGAACCGATTCGTATTTCTCAGTGAGTTTTTCCAAGTTGCTTATTTCATCCATGACATCACCCGACCTCCTTTTCCTCCGTGTTAGGACGTTTGTTGAGATCCGCTCTAAGTTTTTCTATCGCGGCTAAAAGTTCGTTATACTTTCCCGGAGGTGGCGGTTCGTTTACTCTCTTCCCCAACTCATCCCCAATTTTTGCAAGTTCTGAAGACGTCTGGACTTTGGTTGGTGGACGCTCCTCGGTTTTTGCCAGCTCGTTTTCTTCTACCACAATCTGCTCCTTGGGTTGCACGTTTTTGACCATTTCCTTCAGCTCAACCTGCTTTTCCGCCGCTTTCACTGATTCGGGCTGGACGCTGCGGGTCTCTTGGAGCTGGCTTGCATACTCCGGCTGTTTCCCCGCCAGTTCTTCTGCTTGGGCTTCGCCCATTGGCGGCTCAGGAAGCTCGTGTATTTCTTCTAGTCTAACTTTTGTAAACGTAGGTTTAACATCGGCAAGGATAGCCGCTAAATACGAGAAGAGGGGTGAATTGACGACCTCCAGCGGAATCTGGTTCTGTTGGGGCGGCTGAGTAACTTCGATAGACACTTCGCGCGACACTATTTTTGATTCGGATGCGATCTTCGTACCGGGTAAATACGGTTTTGCGGCAGATGCGTACGACTCGACGTTTATCGTGCTCATCGATATTTCTTTTGCGATACTGTCAAACGTCTCTTTCACGAGATTAGTAAGTTTTGAGATAATGTCGCGCGTCTTATCATCAAGGTAGACCCTACTGAACTCTTTGTCGGCTATATAATGTGTATAACCGAATATCGGAAGGTCTGGTTCTTTACTGTCCTTGTTTTTATCGCCCTTGAAGGTTCCGTTCCAAAGGCTCTTAAACGCAAATTCCAGCTCCTTGTCCTTTGGGACGCTCGCATAATTCTGAGCAATTATCTTAAGAGCTATAGAAAATTTTTCGAGCTCGGGCAGGCTGAGATGCTTTTCGTCCTTCCTCTCCTCGCGCGGCGCAAAAGCCTCGCCCTGGAAAAGAAACAACGCCATGAACACCACCTCGAGTTAATTTCTCTTCCCCCGTTTATATACTTTCCGCGTTCGCCAACTTGCTCGCAAGGATTATTAATGGGCGCGGAAAAATGGAGGATATGGTAGCGCTAGTAACGGGCGCGACTGGGAGAATTGGAAGCGTCCTCGTGCGCGAACTCCTGAAGAAAAAGAAAATGGAGGTGCGCGCGCTCATAAGAAATGAAAAAGAAAGTACGAGGTTACCCGAAGGAACGCGCGCATTCGTAGGCGACATCACGCGCATTGATTCAATGAAAGAAGCGGTCAGCGACGCGGATTACGTTTTCCACCTCGCCGCGCTCGTGGATTATTCCGCGCCAGAGTCGCTCCTTTACGAGGTGAACGTGAAGGGCACTGATAATATTTTGAAATTATGTTGTGAGGAGCGCGGGCTGAAGAGTTTCGTGTTCTGCAGCACCATCGGCGTGCACGGAAAGAGTTTGAAGCATATCCCGGCCGACGAGGGCGAGCCCTTCAACCCTGGTGACAAGTACAACGGCTCGAAATTCCTTGCAGAGCGTACCGCGCTCGGTTACAGGGGCCGCGTGCCTGTGGTCGTCGTCCGGCCCGCGGTCGTGTATGGGGCGGGTTTCGAGGAGGCTTACTTTCCAATCTTCGAACTCATGCGCAAGGGAAGGATGCCGTTCATAGGCTCTGGCGGTAATTACGTTCCGTTTGTTCATGTGAGCGACGTGGTTCAGGGGATGCTGCTCGCATCCGATGACGAGGACGCGGCCGGGAACGCGTACATACTGACGAGTGGCGAGACGAGGACGCAGAGGGAGGCGTTTGAAATCGCGTGCAGGTATTTAAACGTTCCTCCACCAAAAATAAGCGTGCCCGTATTCGTGGCGAAAACATACGCGCGCATCTCCGGCGCGCTCAGCCGCGCCCGCGGAAGAAAACCGAAAATCATTCCTGAATATGTCGACGTGCTCGCATCGAACCGTGCATTTGATATAACGAAGGCAAAGAAGGAACTTTGTTACGAGCCGAAAATAAAACTCGAGGAAGGAATAAGGGAGATGGTCGAGGATTACCTTGCAAAAAGGGGAAATGACGACGCTGGCGGCGGGTGATCCGATGGTCACGATGGGAAAAATCGAAAAGTACATCAACGACGGAATCGCTAGGGAGGGCGCGCTGCTTTTTGTCCTAATAGATCCGTGCGACTACGAAGCGCCTGAGAAAGCAGTAAGCACAGCAAAGCAGGCGTGCGAGGGCGGGGCCGACGTCATCTTGATTGGCGGCAGCACTGGCGCGCAGGGGCGGCTTCTCGATGAGGTCACGAAACGCATTAAGGAAAACGTGAATGTGCCCATCGTTCTTTTTCCAGGGAACATCGCGACTCTTACTGAGTGGGCTGACGCGGTTTATTTCATGTCCCTCCTGAACTCGCGCAATCCATACTGGATAACGCACGCGCAGGCGCTCGCGGCGCCAGTGATTAAGAGGATGAAAATCGAACCGCTCCCGGTCGGGTATATTGTAGTTGAGCCCGGAGGAACGGTCGGCTGGGTCGGGGACGCAAACGTTGTTCCAAGGCACAAGCCGCGCGTCGCCGCTGCACTCGCGCTCGCAGGACAGTACATGGGCTTCCGCTTCATAGTAACCGACGTGGGCTCAGCATCGCCGCTCGGGCCTGTGCCGTGCGAGATTGTGCGCGAGGTGAGGAAAGCAATCGATGTTCCGTACATAGTTGCGGGTGGGATAAAGACGACCGCGCAGGCGCGCGAAATCGTGAAGTGCGGGGCTGATGCGATTCATCTTGGTACGGTCGCGCAGGAGGCGAAGGACGTGCGGCGCGCGATAGGCGAGTTCGTGAAAGCGATAAAGGATGAGGGAAAGAAGAAAAAATAAATTGTGCGTGTGAGTAGCGGGTTGGTGCGTGAATGGTTGAGATAATCGCGAGCAACGTTTTCGTTTTCAAGATTCTTCTCTCGATTGCTGTGGGTGCGCTCATCGGAATTGAGCGCGAGCACGCGAAGCACAAACGCATGGTCGGCGTGCGGACGTTCTCACTCATGTCGCTCATCGGCACGCTCGCGGTTCTCGTGTCACCGAACGTCCTCCCAAGCACGTTCGTTTCGCTCCCTCTCATCGGATTTGCTGGCGTCATCGCATACTCGGTCTTGTTCTACTATCTGATGTTCACCAAGAAAGGGCCCTACGGTCTGACAACCACCATCACGTTCCCGCTCACGTACGTGTTCGGCGTGATGGTCGGGTATGGGATGTTTTACGAAACAATCGCAGGCGCGATAGTAACGACCGTTCTTCTCATGGGAAAGGGCTACTCCCATGTTTTCGTGAAACATCTGAGCGACGAGGAGATTTACGACGCGCTCCAGTTCGGCATTCTGCTGTTTGTCATTTATCCCCTGCTTCCGCAGGACCCGATTCACGTAACGCCTATGATCGGAGTTGACCTCCGCCTGTTCCTGCTCATCGTGATGATGGTCTCATTCATGAGTTTCATCGGGTTCCTCGCGATAAGGTTCTTCGGCCAGCGCGCGCTAATCATCACCGGGTTTTTCGGCGGGTTCATAAACTCTGTATTCACGGTCGCGTCGTTTGCCTCCAAATCAAAGAAAGCAAAGGGCGCGTTCAGCACCGGCCTGGCTGCGGCGAGCCTCGCGATGCTGTTGCGCGATTTGTTGTTGGTGGGAATCGTCGCACCAGCGCTCCTGGGCAAGGTTTGGCTCCCGCTTCTCGGGATGGCGTTCGTGTTCGCGCTCTTCGCAGCGCCGGCGTACAAGAAGGAGCAGGGTGAGGAGATTGTTTTCCAGCAGCCTTTTTCAGTAAGTTACGGGGTTAGTTTTGGCGCCGTGTTCTTCCTGCTCATACTCGCGGTGAACGTCGTTTCCGCGCTCAACCCGAACTCCCTGTTCCTGACCGCGCTCTTCGGCGGGTTCGTGAGCAGCGCCGCGGTCGCATCATCGGTTTCGCTCGTGCTGAATGCGGGCGGGATAGGGATGAACGACGCCGCAGTCGCGGTGATAATAGCGTGCCTCGCGAGCCTCATGATGAAAACAGTAATACTGTTGACAGCGGCATCCGACGATTTCAAAAAGAGCGCGCTCCCCTCGCTCGCGGTCGCGTTGGTTGTCGGCCTCGCGCTCCTGTTTCTCACGCTCGGCTAGACGAAAGTAATAAAAATGAGAGGGCGCATAAAATATTACTTGTTCTCAAGAGGTGGTTTTGTGGATAACACAGGCAGCGGGGGATATCGGAATATCCTTTTTGTAGTACGGCCAGATGATATGAGGAGTCTCGCTTTGATTGTAGAAGAAACGAAACAGGCGATACGCGAAATGGGTGGCGGACCTGATATACATATCGCGTGCCAGCCATTTGATGGGTTGCTGATAATGGAAGCGGAAAAACGCGTGGGCAGGCCTATTGGACTTGTTATCATCAATGCGCCGCAGGTTGAGGTTAAACCGGAGTTAAATTTTATCAGGGATATACATAAAGAAAACAAGAATACGCGCACAATAGTGATTGGTTGGATGATTGATGAATCGAAGTTTGCGAGTCGCGCGGACCGATTCATCCGCAAAGAAGAGGTGTTTAAACTAGGCGGAGCGGATCTAAGAATGGTTAAAGACGCAGTAAAAGGAGTGCTGGGCGCACTAAAATTGAACGAGACAGTTTTGCAGGTAAAAGAAAGAGTGAGAAGTGAGGGGCCTAGAGGCAGAAATCCGAAAGGAAATATTGTTACTGCACATTAACCAGTTCCACGTGCTTTCTGCTTTTGTAAATCCTCGCTGTGTTTCTGCCGAATTTCAATTTGTGCGTGAACTGTCCGTCTACAATCAAATCTGCCTCGCACTCCGCAAAAACAAAAACGCGCGAAACAGCGTGGTCGCTCACTGCCAGCGGATTGAACGCCCTTCTGTGGGGCGCGATGGGTGTTATAACGTATTTGCGCGCGTGATGGGGAAGTTCGCCACCTCCGCACGAGTAGGAGTACGCGCTCGAGCCTGTCGGGGTCGCGAAAATTAGCCCATCGGCAGAAAATTTGAATGTTTTCCCGCGCGCGCTCAACTCGAACTCAAGCACGCGGTGGCAGTGGCTGCGGAGCGCGAACTCGTTGAGCGCGTCCTGGACTTTTCTTCCATTCAACTCGCACGAGAGCATCACCCGGCGCGTTGTTTCATACCCGCGCGCGATTATTTTTTCCAGTTTTTCCCTCCAGTTCTCGCGCCTCGCCTGGCAGATGAAACTGGTGTGCGTGCCTATGCCGAAAATAGGCACCGCACAAGCCTTGTTGTACAGAATCGTGCCGTCCCCTCCTATTGTTATCAAAATCTCGCCGCGCGGCGAAACGCAGACCCCTCGCCCGCGCAGGAATTTTTCGACCTCGTGCCTTGCGTACACTGCCCACTCCTTTCTTGGGTTCGCAACGACCGTCGCGCTTCTCAATTTTTTCATTCAAACCATCTCGCCGGCAGTCAGCGTAACCAGCACCGTGCGCTCGCGCGGGCCGTCGAACTCGCACAGGAGTATCCTCTGCCACGTGCCGAGGATGAGCGCGCCATCTTTAACAGGAACGCTCGTCTCGCAACCGATGAGCGCGCTCAGCAGATGCGCTGACGCGTTGTCGTCAATCTCGTCGTGCTCGAAACTCACGTTCGGAAGCATCCGCCCAAAAACAGTTTGGAAGTCGTGCTCAAGGTGAGGCTCGAACTCGTTTATTATTATCCCCGCGGTCGCGTGCGGGAGGTAAATGTGGCAGACTCCTGTGAATTTCTTCTTTCCAACGCTCTCGCGAACCTTGTCCGTAATATCGACAAGTTGAAGTTTTTTGCTCGTGCGTATTGTGAACATCAAAGCACCCCTGCCTCCAGCGCCTCCTGCTCCATGAAATGCAGTTTGCCGGGAAATATTAAAATTGATGGCGGCTGCCCCAAATCCATACGAAGGAGGTCGCGGACGGCGCCGTATGTTATTTTTTTCTCCTCGCTTCCAACCCTGCTCAGAACTACAATCTTATCCACATCACGCGCAATTTTCCTTTTCTTTTGCTTTTCAATTTTTTCCAGCAATTCGAGCGCCTCTCGCGCGCCCATGCACCTCTCGCGTATATCGAGAAAAACGAGCGTGTGGAGCCCTCGCTTCTTATTTTCGTAAATGACGTCGTAGGTGCTCGTTGGCTTGTATTTCTCGTCCCAGAACGCGAGCGTCGTCGAGCGCCCGAACTTGTAAATCTGGAGCCCGCTCTCGCCAATCGCCGCAGTGAAAATTGAGGGCGCGTGAATGATGTTGGTTTGGATTTTTTTCCTGCGCGCGGCAAGGAGAAGGGAAACGTGCGTTGTAGCGACCATCGGGTCGCCCGGGACAAGAAGTGCGACTCGCTTCCCAGCCGCTTCCGCCAAAACTCGCTTCTCGCCTTCAACATCCTCGCGCGTGAGCGGAATTATTTTTTTATTTATCATTTTCTCAAGGCGCGCGAGCGTTCCTTCCTTCATTTTGCTCGTGTACGCCTCGGCAAAAATGATGTCGCACGTCTTCAACTCCTCAAGCGCGCGCAGCGTGACGTCCTTCTCGTCCCAAATTCCGATTCCAACCAACGCCAACACAAAATCACGTTCCGCACAACATCGTCAGCGCGTCGCGCACTCCTGGCGCGAGCCCGAAAATAATCAGCAGCAGGAGTATGTAATTTCTTTCCTCATAATTGCTCGCGTCCTTCTCGACAACGACCGCCGCAATCGCCGAGAAAGCTACCTTCACGAGGTAAAAAAGGAACATGCCGTACGCGCCGAAAAAGAGCGCGCCCGCATCGCCAAGCGCGCGGGAGAGGACATGCTGCTCGAAGAACGCCTTGTTTTCCATCGAGTTGAATATGTTCAGGATTACGAATGTGGCCGCACCGTCGAGCGCGTGCGAGAAGACAACCACGCTTGAAAAATAGTTTTTAATTTTCGAGAGGCGGAGCGCGGCGATTCCAACAAGAAATCCTGCGAGCGAAAGGGCGATGATTAGCGCGAGATAGGGGAAATAGTTCATCATTGGAATTAGCAGTATGAAATGCGGGAGCCAGAGCGCGAGCCCGATGTAAGGAAGCAGATCCATTCGCTTTATTTTGCTGCACAGGAGAACTGACGCGAGCGTAATCAAGCCGACGACAACGTAAATTCCCGGCGTCGTGGTGAAATATCCGTAATCGTAGATGCGCGAGTCAAGAACCGCGCCTGTAACTCCGAACAAAAAATCCCTGTGCGCCTGCAGCACTCCACGGTCTATCGCATCAGTCACAACGCGCGCGGTCGAGCCGAGTAGAATGAAGGGGATTATCGAGATGACGAACCGCTCGTCAATTTTTATTTTCAGTTTCTTGAATCCCTTGTAGATTATGTAGGCTGCGGCGAGGGCGATGAGCGCGTAGACGAGCGTGTTTATTGCGTTGTAGCCGGTCCTGTCGTCTATCGGATTTACGAAGAACTCCTGAAGGAAATCAGATAAGGACATAAACCTTCTTTCCGCACAAAATTATTAATAGTGATAAGATGGGACCGGGCAAGGGATTGTGCGTAATTTGTAAGGGAGGACGGATGCTCTGCGGGCTTAAGACCTGCCCTATTCTCGAGAAGATGCGCATACAGCTTCCGATGCAGGAAAAGGTGGGTACGTCTGTTTTTGGTCCTTCCCCGCCAAGCGTTTTTGTGGGCAGGTTCGGGTATCCTGACGTTTCCTGGGGCCCGACTGTCGGCTTAGAGGGAGGTCCGATTGACGACCCCTCGCAGTGGTACGGGCTTGGGTTCAACGAAATCATAAAATACCGCTCCTCTCTTGTGCGTGGAAAGAAAAAGCAGAACGTGCGCGAGGGCTCGCGCCTTCTCGAGAAGGCGCAGGAGGTCGTGCTTTCGGTGAAGCCGGTTGACGTCGAGGTAAATTTCGCGAACAGGCCGGTATTCCGCATGAGCTTCTCGCCGGTCACGCAGCCGATGGGCCCTTCAGCGATGCTGAATGATTTCCGCGTGTGCGAGAACCCCGCCATCCCAAAAAAAATAGACGAGGTTGTTAATGAGAAGTTAAAGGCCGTGGAAGCGATAAGCGAACTGACCTCGCACGGCTTCGATGTGTATTATCTCTCAAAACTCCTCTCCTCTGGCGTGCTTGGAAAAAACAGGAGGATGGTTCCCACGCGCTGGAGCATAACCGCGCTCGACGACATGGTCGCAAAGGAAAGGATGAAGCGCGTGCGCGAGCATCCGCAGATAAGCGAATTCGCGGTGTTTTCGAATGAATATTTGTACAACCATTTCGAAATCCTTCTGATGCCGGGCGCGTGGGAGTTCGAGCAGTTCGAGGCATGGGCGCCAGGAACCGTGTGGAGCGGTGGCGCGAAGACGACGCACATATCCGAGGAATACGAGGGATATTGGGGAAGGAGCGATTACGCGGAGAGCGAGGGAGGCGGATACTACGCTGGCAGGATTGGCGTTGTCGAGGCACTCGACAGGATGAGGCGGCAGGCGCGCGCAGTCGTCTTCCGCGAGATATACGAGGGCTACATGCTTCCGGTCGGCGTCTGGGAGGTCAGGGAGAACGTCCGCCACGCGTTCATGAATAGGGAAAGAAAGTTCGCGACCCTAGAGGAGGCGCTGGTCGACATCTCCGCGCGCCTCAGAATCCCGATGAAGGAATACGTGAAGAAAAGCAGGATACTCGCGCAGAGGAGAATCAGTGAGTTCTGAAAGCCAAGAGCAATCATATCCATTTTTATACCCGAGGCGAGCCAGCATATACGCGGCCAGCGTGCGTGATTCAATGGGAAATGGAATGAGGGCGTGCATATTTGCTATCTTGTTCACTCTGCTTTTCGCCCTTCTTGTGCGCGCGCAGGAGGAGTCGCCAGAGGACGTATACCTTGGTCTGACGAACTTGCTGTCCTACGTGGAAGCGCTGCTGCTCGTGCTGCTGTACCTGTTCGTGATTGCGATCCTTTTCGTGCAGGAGACGCGCGCTGCCCGCGGGATTCCGAAAAACGCGAGCATTCTAACAGACGGCTGGTTCTGGGCTTTCGAGATACTGTGTGGGTTTCTCGTCGTCTCCCTCTCGTTCACGGCCCAGCCCCTTGGCGTGAGCCAGAAGGCGAGCTCGCTCGTTTTCCTGATCGGCGCAATCGGCGCGTTCCTTCCGCTCGCCGTGCTTTTGATAGCTGCGTTCATCGCGAACATATACAAAAAGGGCATGCTCGCGCGCGCAGTCACGCTCGCGCTCTGGGGCGTTTTCGCGAGCGGCGTGGCGCTCTCGATGAATTTCGTATACTCGCGCTCAATCGGGACGTTTATGGGGCAGTCCAACGTGAGCCTGATGCTCGCGGTCGTGCTCGCGCCGGTATTCGAGGAGTTCGTGAAGGGATTCGGGCTCGTCGCGCTCAGGCAGAGGGGCGGAATCGGCGGCACGAGGCTCGGGCTGTTTTACGGGTTCTGCATCGGAATCGGCTTCTCCGCGGTTGAGAGCTGGCTTTACTTCACGTCCGTCGCGAGCCCTTTCGCGCTCGGAATCTCCAGCTGGGCGCACGTTCTCGTGTACCGCGCGGTGTTCGCGACCCTCGGGCACGGGTTCTTCACCTCCGCGACTGGCGCTCTTCTCGGGAAGGCGAGGGAGCAGGACGCGATGACGAGGACCGCGCTCGGGCTTTTAATTTCCGTCGCGCTCCATTCCGCGTTCAATGCGACGCTCGTCATACCTGAGCTTACGCTGTTCAGGGAGCCATACATGCTGCTGCTCACACTCGGGTTCATATACGCGCTTTTCAAAAGCAATTGAAACGCTCGGGCAAAACAAAGGAATAAATACCGCACGCGCGCACGTATCAGTGCCGATGGTGTTTGCATGGTTGTAGAGCAGGACGTGATGACGCTCAAGATAATAAACGTGTTTCTAGCGGCGTTCACGCTCGCGAGCCTTGTCCTGTTCTATCTCCGTTGGAAGTTCGCGCGCTTCAACATCTTCATGATAATAGGCGTTGCCGCGCTCCTCATCTCGTTCATATTCGGGTTTCTCGGAGAAGGCTATCTCGCCACGTTCAACCCGGACTGGACCCCGATGCTCAGCGAGTTCGTGCACGAGCTGTTCGCGTTCGTGTTCATGCTGTTCCTCGCGTATGGGTATTTCAAGATGTTCAAGATGAGCAAATTGGCGACGGAAAAACAGAAACCGAGGGGAAGGGCGCGCGTCCTGATGAATTTGAAAACGCAGATTGAGCGCGTGCTGCCGGCTAAGAAGGAATAGGTTAGAACTCGGAAGTCTTTCTCCACTTGACGCCCATCTCATCCGCGAGATGAATTATTTCTCTCTCTGCTCCTTGTTCATCCCCTTCCAGTCAAGCAGAACGAAACCCGTGCGCTCGGTGCTCTTTTCAATCCCCTGCCTGAAAACATCAACATCCACGCCATCCACGCCGTATTTCGGAAGTATGTGGCCAAGCGCAATCTCGCTCTCGAGAATTATTTTCGTGAACGCGGGCGCGTAGTGCGTACCTCCAACTCCAAACGCGCAATTTGCGCTCCCAATTTTTCGCTTCGCGAAAAATGGGCATCTTCGAGCGGAGCTCGAAGCTTGCCGCGCAAATGCGCATTTTTGCTCCTCAAAAATTGCGCAATCAAAACGTGTGTCATCGTCAAGTGCGTGCATTATCGAATCCGCAACAATCCGCCCGGCAGTTTCATTTTTCCACTCGTTCTCGGTGCTCCCGATCTCCACGAACAGCGAGGGGGTGTTGAGGGTCGGGCCGTGATGCGTAACTTCCGCGCACACCGTCCACCCCAATTTTTCTTCCTGCGCGCGCGCATTTGTTTTTTGCAGGACGCGCTTCAGCAGATTTGGGGCAGCGCGCGCGAGCGTCCTGGGCGCGCCTCCGAGGTCCGCGCGTCCCCAGTTCCCTGGCGTGTGCGCGGTTAGGCATGGAATGCCGGACTCGCTCCTGTGCGTGCTCGCAAAAATGAAGAGGTCCGTGTTTATTTTCTCGTCCAAAAAATCAGCATAAACCAGCCGCGTGTCAATTTCTACCATCAAAATTTCTCCGCGCGCCCAGGCATTGAAGCCAGAAATGCTATCGCTCTTCTCAAACCCGTGCCCGCGTATCAATCTCTCGGCGATGTTTTTTCCTGCAAGACACTGTGATGAAAAAACTATTGTCGGCATTTGTATCCCCATCAGGCTTTCCAGTATCTCCGCGTGCGTATGAACTGTTTCTGCGCCTCGAGCAGGTCCACGAACAGGAGCTCCTCGCTGGGATGCACATGCAATAGGACGCGCGCAGCGGTCTCCGTCCCAACCCCATAAACGGACATCGCGAAAACCGCCCTCCGTCCATACGCATCCACGAGGCTCGCCGAGCGCAGAAATTCTTTCCGCACTCTTGCTTTTCCCTTCTCGCGCTCCTTCTCTTTCGCACCCGCTTGCTTTTCCTTTTCCCTTCTCTCCACGAGCGCGACCATGCTGCTCCCGCAGTTCTCGCACGTTATCTTGCTCGGCAATTCGCGGAGCACGCGGTACATTATTTTCCCGCAGTACGTGCATATAAACTTCGCGCGCTTCGAGAGAATCTGGTTCTTGAACGCCTTCAGGATTTCAGAGCGTGGCTCTATGGGCGCGATGAGTTCGGACGCGCTCGAGATTTTTGTGAGCCCGATTCTTCCGAGCGGGGTCGGCTCGTCCACGTCGGCAAAATGAACGTTCAACTCCCCGTGCGCAATCTCGCGCAGAATTTCCTCGCATCTCTCAACGTCCACGTAATCATGCATAATTTCCCTCATCGTCTCCTCGTAAATCGGCGAGCCTCGCATCCTTTCAATCACGCGCTTTATGTTTATCGTTAATTTCACGTTTCGAGAAATCAGTCCGAAAAGCCGCGCCACGTGCAAAAATTTGTATTTGAAAAGGGACGACGAGGCGATGCTCTGTTTGAGAAGCGAACGCACGCTTTCCGGTTTGAGAGCAAAAAGGAGTTTCTTTATCTCTTCCGCGCGCACCGGATGCGGCAGTTGTAAAATAATCCTGTATGGATCAATTTCCGCGCGCACGCTCTGGCCGAATTTCGACGTGAGAAGAAAGGAAAGCGCGCGGCCGAGCGTGTTGTTCAGCAGACTTCCCCCGCAGATGTGTATAACCACTATGTCCTCGCAACTCTCAATGAAAATGGTTTTTTCATCAGGAATAACGCGCTGCTTCTCGAGTATTTGCTTTGCCTTTTCAACCGCCTCGTGAGATGCGTTGTATGCGCGCGCAACCTCCTCTGTTTTTTTGTTTTTAATCTCCCTCCTCAATTTCCCGACATCCTGCGCGACCTCGAAAGGGACTGGAATCTCCTCGCCGACCCAGTCAGGAACCGCAGCGGTCAGGTCCTCGGAAGGCTCCACGATTATCTCGTCCTCGCCGATGTCGAGAACTTTCCAGGGCACGCCCTTTGTTATGAACACGCTGTGCGGCTCGACGTAACTCGCGACGAACGCCTCGTCAAGAAGGGAAACGTTTGAGTTCGTGACCGCGTTCCGCACGAAGAATTTCCTCCCGCTCGGAATCGTGCTCAAATTTGAGTAATAATAGTCGCGCGTATTTTCGGATTTCGCGAGCGTTTCGCTTTCCGCGTTGAACCATAAATTTCTCTCGGAATGCAACTGTCGCGCAACAGAAATTATCTGCTCGCGCGCAAGCGTGCTGAATGGAAAAGCGCGCGTTATTATTGTGTGCGCATCTGCTACTTTCACGCTTCCGGAATCCATCACCAATCCTGCAAGTTGGTGCGCGAGCACATCGAGCGCATTTTTATGCACGCGCGTTTCTTCCAATTTCCCCTCGTGCGCGCGCCTTGTTATTGTAATCGCTTCAATAACATCGTCGGCATCGCTCGTGATGATGACTCCTTTCGGAATCCTCTCGACCGCGTGCCCGCTCCTCCCCACGCGCTGCACCAGTCTTCCAACCTGCCTCGGGGACATGTACTGAATCACCAAATCAATGTCGCCGATATCGATGCCGAGTTCGAGCGATGAAGTTGCGATTAAACCCTTCACATCCCCGCGCTTGAATTTTTCCTCTGTTGCGATCCTCACCTCGCGCGCAAGCGAGCCGTGGTGCACGCCGATTGAACTCTCCAATTTCAGCAGGCGTGAGGCGAGCGTCTCTGCAATCTGCCTCGTGTTCACGAACGCGAGCGTGGAGTTGTGTTTTGAAATCAACTCATCCATAAGGCGGAGGCGCGCGACAGCCGGCGCATCCAAAAAAAGTTTCTCGCTCAGCTCCTCATCTTTTTTCACCGGGCGGGGGCACTCCACCCGCAAACTCAGCTCGCGTGCAACATTCGTCTGTATGATTTCGCATTTTCTCTCCCCGCACAAAAATTTCGCGATGATTTCAGGCGAGCCTGCGGTCGCACTCAAACCAATCCGCTGGAATTCACGCGCGCATTTCCCGCGCAGCCTCTCGAGAGCAATGCTCAGCTGCGCGCCCCTTTCGTCCTCGCACAGCTCGTGCGTCTCGTCAACAACGACATATCTCACATTGCGGAGCGCGTCCCCGATTTTTTTCGCAGGAAGAATCGCCTGCAGTGTTTCCGGTGTTGTTATGAGAAGTTGCGGCGGCCGCGCGGCCTGCCTCGCCCTCTCGCTTTGTGAAGTATCGCCGTGCCTGACGCTATGCGATATTCCAAGTCTCTCGCACCACCACGTGATTCTCCTCAGCATGTCCCTGTTCAGCGCGCGCAGCGGCGTGATGTAAAGAAGGGTTATCCCGCGCGCGTCTTTTTCCCCGCACATTTTGTCCAGTATCGGAAGCAGCGCGGCTTCGGTTTTCCCGAAACCAGTGGGCGCTAGGATGAGCGCGTTCGCCCCGCCAGCCACGACCGGCATCGCCTTCTCCTGAATCTCAGTGAATTTCCCGAAACGCTCGGAGATTAATGATGCTAGGCGAGGATTGAACTCCATAAAATTACTCCTTTTTGTACATCCCTTTCAGGCTTTTCAGCGCGTCTTTTATTTTCGGAAGCGGAGCCTCGGCGCGCGCCCTGCACACGTGTTCGAACGATGCAGTGAGATCCCCCTTTTCAGCGGTCGGCGCGACTACAAACCTATACCTTCCTTTCACGCGCTCGAGAAAACCCGCGCGCCTTAATTGGAGGAGGTGATACCGGAGTGCCTTCTCATTCGTTTTCCCGCCTGCCGTGCTTATCCTCTCGACTATCTCGTGAATATCCGGGTCCGCGCCGCGCGCGTACGTGAAGTAGAGCATCGCCTCGAGAAGCTCGAGCATCGTCCTCCGCGACTCGTTCGGGGAGATGAATCCTGCCGAGAGCGCGAGCCACCTTATCAACGACTTCTTCGTCATCCTCACGTCGTTCGGCAGCCCCAGTTCGCGCAGTGTAATCTCGCCGCGTATGAGCTCGGCCTCAGGGATTCGCATGCACAAATAAGCGACAGTAAAGTTAAAAAGAATCGCGTCGCAATAGGTAGCAGTTTGTTGGTGTTGGTGGTTCGTGAGGCGCGCGTTCGTATTTGACGCGCGTGTCGTGCGAGTGTTGTTTGTGTTGGTGTTGTAAATGGCCGGTCTTCGCGTATCCTCCTCATTTTACCCGATTCGCTTGAACGCCTACATTCGAAACGAGGCTGAACTCACCATAGAGATTGAGAACACGAGCGACACTGCCTCGTGGACCGAGTGCGACGTGATCGTTCCGGACGCGCTGTCGCTCGCGTCTGACCGCGAGCTCGGCAAGGGAAGGCTCCGCATCGGCATCATCGGGCCAGGCGAGACGCGCGTTGGGAAATGCAAGGTGTACGCAGGCGCGCGCACGTACCCTGACACGTACATGATTAAGCTCGTCGCGTACGGGTACGGAAAGGACGGCGCGATCTCTACGCGCGAGGAGAAGAAGGCGCACCTCAGGTGCGAGCAGCCCGGCAAGTAGCGCGGGCAAACGTATAAAAAGCAGAAACGGCATAAAGTAGTACTAATTCTTGAGGTTTACGGGGTGGAGTTATGGACTCAGATAAGAACCATGTGCTTCTCTACTCTATAAGTGAGAGTTGTAGGGAAGTGGTTAAAAATCTACTAAAAGACACGGGCGTGGAAATTGTGGAAGCAGTAACTCGCGAGGATGTAGGCAGGAAGATAGAACAGGCAAAACGAGAGGGTCGGATGTTTAAACTTCTTATTAGCTATGTTGGAGGCGAGATGAGCCTTGCTGAATTGAACGAGCACGTCGGTTGTATGTGGGGCTCGTCACATTGGACAATGACTCCTCGCGGAATAATGAGCATCTTCCCTGGAAGGGTAACTGGGGTGCATGAAGTCTTTGATAGCGATGAATTGACTGATGCCGATCAACAAAACGAGTTAAAAACCAAGTTATACGCGCGGTTGCGTATAAAAGCCAGAGGCACAATGAAGGGGGAAAGAACCCCGGCTGGTGGGAGAGGAACGGAGACGACAGGCGGCGAGAGAAACTATCACCCCGAGTTCCAGAATTGGCGCGACGTGCTATTAGGAACCAGCCGAATTCCAATTTCTCGCTACAGAAACCCTGAGAGGGCAAAGATGAAGAACGGCATGATTGTTTAAGAGGTGAGCCTGTGGAGAGAAAGTTAGACCGGATAATCGTCTTTGGTGTGGATGAGGAGACGGGAAAGCGAGTCGACGAAATTGCGCGCGGCAGAGGGAGGAAGGTGCTCGTGAAGATGGGCACAGAGGAGGGATGCGGGTTCTTGGAAATGGCCCGAATGAAAACGAAGGGCACGCCGTACGACCTCGCAATCACCGGCTTCAAAGGTGAGATGCTCTGGCTCGCGATTAACAGCATACGACAGTACGTAAGCTGGGATGTTCCAATAATTTTACTGAGTGATGGAAAAGAGACCAGAAAAGAATTGAAAGCGTTTGAGGACTATTATGTAACTGTAGCGTAGCCAGACTTCTGTCCTAAAATGTTAGTCGAACTTATGTCCGCTTT
>CAZWEI010000006.1:0-32266 GCA_964632135.1 Microcaldota archaeon | reverse complement strand
CAAAAAATGCGCGCTTTGTGATATGGCGAAAAAAGAAAAAAATAGCGAACGTTTTATTTACGAGAACGACGAGTTCGTTTGTTTTGCCCCCTTTGCATCTCGTTTCAGTTTCGAGACCTGGGTTCTCCCGAAAAAACACATCCCCTCTATCACGCAACTCACCGAAAAACAAAAACTCGCGCTCGCTGACGCGCTCAAAAACTCCCTCGGAAAGCTCGACAAACTCCTGAACAAGCCGCCCTACAATTATCTCGTGCACATTGCTCCTGAGGCGCGCGGGCGCGAATACGGGGATTTCCATTTCCACATAGAAATCTGCCCGCGGCTCGCGAGATGGGCTGGTTTCGAGTTCGGCTCCGGAATAATGATAAACTCGATGCCGCCGGAAACAGCGGCGAAGGCGCTGCGCGAAATGAAAGTTTAGTCCGTCCGCTTGGTGCTCGACTCTTGACCTGACGCTCGGAAGACACGTCATTTCCGCGGAAATGAGGTGTCGTAAATTTCCGCAAAGATTAAATTAAGGCTCGTCAAACCAGTTTTATGAAAAAAGTTGTTCTTTTCGTGTGCATGGAAAACTCGGCCCGCAGCCAGATGGCTGAGGGATTTTTCAATTTATACAACAAAAATCAAAAGTATGAAGGTGTTAGTGCAGGATTGAAGCCGGCGGAAAGTGTGAAACCCTTCGCAGTTCTTGCCATGAAAGAAAAGGGCATAGACATATCGGGCCAGGCTCCCAAGATGCTTACTCTGGAAATGATCGAGAAAGCGGAAAAAATATTCACGATGGGCTGCATTGAAAAGTGCCCGGCAACGCCGCCTCAAAAGACCGAAGATTGGAAGCTGGAGGACCTGGCTGGTAAGGGAATCGAAAAGTTTCGTGAAGTAAGAGACGAGATAGACAAGAGAGTAAAGGCGCTGGTTCTTTCGCTCGAATAAGCATTCCGGGCAATGAGATGAGAACAATTCGCCCCTAGCATCATCTTTTTAAATATATAAGTATAAACTAATATTTATGAAGGCTGATATTTTGAAGGCTGTCGCGGACGAGACGCGCCTTGAAATGCTCAGGAAGATGAGCAGGGGGGAAATTTGCGCCTGCGAGCTTCCCGTAGTTGTCAAAAAAACGCAGCCCGCAGTTTCGCAGCACCTGAAAGTGCTTCTCGAAGCCGGACTCGTCAAGATGCGTAAGGATGGAGCGAAAAGGATTTACTCGCTTTCCGCCAAGGGAAAACGCGTCCTCGCCGATGTTTCAAAATGGTGAACGCAATGGCGGGTGCGAAAAACAAGAGGAAAGTCAAGCGCGTAAAAGATTTAGTTAACGGCAAGGACGTGTTCTGGTTTCCAATCATTGACTTTAAAAAATGCAACGGGTGCATGGCGTGCGTTAAAAAGTGCACGCGAGGCGTCTTCGCTGAAGAAGCAGGCAAACCGAAAGTAGTCGAACCGTTCAACTGCGCCGTCGGGTGCACTGGCTGCGAACCGGTTTGCCCGAAAAAAGCGTTAATGCACCAACCAAGTTACTATTTGAGAGATGTCCTTAAACACGGAGGGAGCTTCACTTGCTCGTGCGGGGGTAGATGACTAATGAAAATCGAAGTCTTGGGCAGCGGTTGTCCGAAGTGCGCAGAGCTTGAAAGACGCGTGAAGGAAGCGGTTCTCAAGGCGGGCGCGAAAGCAGAAGTAACGCACGTTTACGATTTTGACGAGATAGTCAGGCGGAACGTAATCTCCACCCCTGCGCTCGCGATAGACGGAAAGGTCGTGTTTGCGGGCAGACTGCCGGCAGTCGAGGAGATACTGGGACTGCTTAGATAGAGGCGCGCAATATGGATGGTTATTTTCTCATAGGTGCAGGCTTTGCCGCCCTCTATGAGTATGTGTTGGCTCACACGCTCTTCTGCCTTGTTCCAGCGTTCTTCATCGCCGGTGCGATGGCCGCGCTCATACCAAAGGACGAGCTTTTGCCGTATCTTGGAGCGAAATCACCTAAGATAATCGCATACCCCCTGGCGGTGATTTCCGGGCTGTTGCTGGCGGTCTGCTCATGCACTGTGCTGCCGCTCTTCGCCGGCATAAAAAAGGGGGGCGCGGGAATCGGTCCTGCCATTGCATTCCTCTACACCGCGCCCGCAACCAACATCGTGGCCATACTGTATACTGGCAGCCTCATCGGATGGGACATTGCGCTCGCTAGAATAGGTTTTTCAATACTCTTCGCAGTCACGATAGGCATCACGATAAGCAGGCTGTTCCCTGAGGAAGAGCCTCGGACGGTCTCGGGTGCATTTGGAGGCAAGAAACAGAAGGGTGACAAGAACAACTGGCGCCTCATTTATCTGTTCGGCGCGCTGATAGCCATTTTGCTGGTGGGAACGCGCATTAGCGAGGAGTTTGTGAAGTACGGCCTCACGCTCGCCCTCATAGTCCTGGTTGCCGCGATAGGGAAGCGGCATTTCTCCAATGAAGAGCTTGGGGCGTGGATGGCTGAAACCTGGGGTTTTGTGAAAAGCATCTTCCCGCTGCTGCTGGCTGGCGTCTTCTTTTCCGGCATCATCGGCGCGATTCTGCCCGGCGACCTGGTTGTTTCCTACGTCGGCGGAAATGATCTGCTGGCAATGATAATACCTGTGGTATTTGGTATATTCATGTACTTCCCCACGCTCGTTGAGGTTCCGATGGCCAAGACTTTCCTCGAGCTGGGAATGTCGAAGGGTGCGCTTCTGGCCTATCTCCTCGCGGACCCGGTAATCTCCCTGCCGAGCATACTCGTGGTAAGGAAAATAATGGGCACTAAAAGAACTTTGGTTTACATTGGACTGATATTAGTCTTTACTGTCTCGGCCGGGTTGCTGTACGGAAGGTTTGCCGGGTGAAAACCATGGCTAAGAATATACGCAGCACCTGCATGGCAATCGCAGTTTTGGCAGCCTTGTTCGCCTTTTTATTCGGATGCGCAGGACAGGCACCGGCTGAGAGTACTTCTGCTGTGCCCACGTATTCGACATACGCGCCACCTGAAAACAGCAGCCAGCAGGCGGCGAGCGCAAAGCCTTCGGGCACGCGCTTGACCCTGATAAAATTCCACGGCAACTCGCAGTGCGTTTCCTGCACGAATTTGGGGAAATTCGCAAACTCCACGCTTGAGAGGAATTTCCAGAAAGAGCTTCTGGAAGGAAAGGTGAAATACCTTGACATAAACGCAGAGGCTGACTCGGCAAACCCATATGTGCAGAAGTACCATCCAACGCACGCATCACTCTACCTTTTGACTGAAGGCGATGGCGGGGAAAAATTCGAGGAGCTTGCAGAGGCATGGTACTATACTGGCGATGAGGAGAAATACGCGCAATACTTGAGTGGCGTGATTACGGGGAAACTCGGTGGATAGATGGACATTGCATCGTTTCTTGGCGAAACCGCGGCATCCAGCCCGCCCATTGTTGCGGCACTTCTGATAGGCATAATCACATCAGTCAGCCCCTGTCCGCTTGGCGCCAATCTTGCGGCAGTGGCATTCCTGTCAAAAAAGGCGGGCAGCAAGACAAGTGCAATACTTAACTCGTTTTCTTACGCGCTCGGCAGGGCAGTAACTTATGTAGCCATAGCGGCGCTCGGCTCGGTATTCGGGGTTGCTGCGGGTTCTGCGCTCATGCCCCTGCAGGCGTACTCGGGGCTGCTGCTCTCAATCATTCTTGCGGTTTGCGGGCTTGTGCTGCTCGGGAAAATCAGCATTAGCTTTGGAGGCATGAACACTGAAAAGCTCAGGTTCCTTGCAGATAGGGGCGGAATTGGGGCGTTTTTGCTTGGTGCGGCTCTTGCGCTCGCATTTTGCCCAGTCAGCGCCGCGCTTTTCTTCGGCGGGCTGCTTCCGCTCGTCATTTCTTCCAAGGACTGGCTGTTCATACCTGTTGCTTATGGAATCGGAACTGCGGTTCCGGTCGTTCTCGCGGTGCCCACGCTCCACGCGGCAGGCAAGGCCGGAAGCGGCATAGGCGCTCTCTCCAGGTTGGGGGGCATCGCGGATGCGGCCATCGGGTGGCTTTTCATGCTGGGAAGCGCGTATTATCTCGCGTCTTTCCTTGGGCTAGTATAGCGTATTAGGAGGATTCGTAAAATGAACGCGATTCAAGAAGCAAGCGGGTTTTTGTCCAAGCCGTTCAACAAGTGGCTGGTAGTCGCGCTAGTCGTATTAGGAGCCGCCTTGCTCGCTGCAGACCATTTCCAGCAGCAAGAAACTAGCGCAAGCGTTTCGGACGAGATTACCGTGCACTTTTTCTACCTGCCGACTTGCCCGCACTGCAGCGCGCAAAAACCATTTAACGAGAAACTGATTGCAGAATACCCTGAAGTAGAGTGGGTTTACCACGACGTTTCCAAACCCGAGGAAGCCGCGTTGTTAGCCGAAATGGCTGGAGATTACGGCTTGAATACGGCGGACTTGGAAGTTCCAACTACTTTCTTCAAGCGGCAGGCGATAGTGGGCTTCGACAACGAAGAAAACACTGGCGCTAAACTCCGCGCCGCGCTCGAGTCTTGCTTGAATGAGTGCGTCAACGGCGGGAAGAAAGAAGCGGTAGTTGAGAAAGAAAGCGCGCCGCAAGAAATCGACTTGCCTTTGTTCGGAAAAATCATTTCAAGGATTACTCATTACCCGCACTCGCCGTCATTCTAGGGCTAGTGGATGGCTTCAACCCGTGCGCGATGTGGGTATTGGTTTACTTGATTGCGCTCGTGATGGAACTCAACGACCGCAAGCGAATCTGGCTCATCGTGGGCTCTTTCGTGTTAGCTTCGGGCGTGCTGTACTTCTTGTTCATGACCGCGTGGCTTAACGCGTTTCTAGTCTTGGGCTTTTTGCGGCCAGTCACGATAACCGTGGGGTTGTTCGCCTTGGGTGCTGGCGTGCTTGGGTTGAAAGAGTATTTCGAAACCAAGGGCGCCTTGGTTTGCAAAGTTAGTGGGGAAGACGACAAAACCAAGACGATGGATAAAGTCAGACAACTTGTTTCCGCTCCATTGACGTGGGCCACTTTCGCGGGAATAGTCGCGCTCGCATTCGTCGTCAATTCGGTCGAATTCGTTTGCTCGAGCGCCATTCCGGCCGTGTTCACACAAGTCCTCGCGCTCACGAACCTCGAATGGTGGCAGCACTATGCGTACATTGCTTTGTACGACCTTTTCTTCATGCTCGATGATTTGATAATCTTCGGCTTGGCCGCGTTCGCTGTTTCAAGCGGAGTCGGGGAGAAATACGCCAAGCAATGCAAGCTAATCGGCGGAATAATAATGCTCGTCTTGGGTTTGCTTCTGTTGTTCGCCCCGCACCTGCTGCGGTAATAACCACCGCAATCAAGCATTTTCATGCCTAATCCTGCACCAATCCATCTATTCAACCTCGAGCACCAGCCGGGGCCCTCGATCTCAAAGAGAGCGATTAGCATAGACTAGGAAATGAGGTATCAGCATGTCCGTCCCCAAAATTCCATCGCGTATTTCTCAGGCTCAGCCGTAATTATGCGCTCGAAATCCTTCGGAAAGCAGCACGCGTAGTTCTTCCATTTGAACCTGTCATCCACGAACACCACCACCGCGCGGTCGTTCTCGCCTCTCACGCATCTTCCTGCTGCCTGCAGCGCCTTCGAGACCGCGGGATACATGTACCCATACTCCCATCCCTTCCCGAATTTCTCGTCGTAATAATCGATGAGCGCCTCAACCTCTATGCTCATCTGCTCGAGCGCCACGCCGACTATCACCGCGCATATCATCTCGCGGTTCGGAAGGTCTATTCCCTCAGCCACGCTTCCTCCCTGCACGCCCACGAGCACGCCTCCTTTCTCCTTCGCGCGCCTGAACCCGTCCAGAAGCTCGTTCACCTCGTTCGCCCTCATCTTCTCCTTCTGCACGAACGTCGGCGCGCCCAACTTCATGAGCGGAAGAACCGATTGAAGCACGTTGTAAGCGGGGAAGAAAACGCCCACGTTCCCAGGAGTCGCGGAAATCACCTTCTCAATCACGCGCGCAATCCTCTCGAACTCCTCGCGCGTCCTTTTCGAGTAGCGCGTTGTTACGCCTGGTACAATCAGATTCAATCTATTCTCTCTAGGAAACGGCGAGGAATACTCCTTCATTAGCGTGCGCCCGGGCTCGAGCCCGAGGAGGTCCCGGTGCATCTCAAGAGGAACGAGCGTCCCGCTCATGAGGATTGCAGAGCTCGCCTCGTTGAGCGCCGTTGCGCGCGCAGGGTCCAGGCACTTGTGCTTCAGCGTGAACCACTTTCCTCTTTTCCGCAGGATGCGGACGAACCCCTCCTCCTCGTCCCATTTCTCGAGAAACCTGCTTATCCTAAGGCACGCGCTCCTCTTGTTAGTTTTTTCAATATACTCGGTTCCCAAATCCTCGAGCGAAATGTACGCCGACTCCATGTTTTCGAAAATATTTTTTATGTCGTCCTTCCCGACCAAAATTTCATTCTCATTTTTCAATTCACTTTTGCACCACTTCTCAAAATTGCGCGCGCATTCCCCGACATCGAACTCGCTCCCGAGAAATCTCGCCTCATGCGCAGCCTTCCTGAGTATGAAACTGTTTATCGAGGAGGAGAGCTGCTCCCTCAACCTGCCTGCCGCGTTGTGCGCCTCGTCGACAATCACCACGCACTCGCCCATCTCCTTTCTTGTGCGCGCGAGAAACACTTTCCTGACCCTCGGTGCGAGCACCTGGAAATAATCCGCAATCAGCACTCGCGCGCCAGGCGCAGCCCTCATGCTCATCTCATACGGGCACGCCTCGAGCTCGCGGCACGCCTCGCACACGGCAGCACTGTCGAAAATCGGCCCGCACCTCTCCTTAATTTTCTCAAAATTCGCGCCTGCCTTCCTCTCCTGCTGCTTGTTGAACCCGCGCGCATTCGCGTAATAAATGCAGTTTTCCCCTTTCCTCTTCCTCTCGCACATCCTGTAAAAATCGTCGTAATCCAACTCGTCGAGCGAGATTTCAGGGCACGCGTGCCTCCTTCCGACGACATCAACCGCGATGAAATCAAGATCGAATTTCGCGCGAATCCCGCGCAGAACCTCGAGCGCTATTTTGTGCTGGGATATTTTCGGCGTGAGAAAGAGAACGCTCAAATCATTATTGAGTGCGTGCGTAAGCGCTGCGCCCATCGCAGCATCTGTTTTTCCGCACCCCAGGGGCGCGTGGCACAGGATATGCTTTCTCTCCTCAAGCGCGCGCAGGATGTCGTTTACCATCTCGTCCTGGTACTTGCGCATGCGCGCGTGCCTGAAAAAAACGTTCTGTTCCATGAGAAATAGTAGCGCGCGAAATGTTAAATACGCTAAGGGACGGTAAAATTCCACTGGAGTCCCCCCCTTTTTGCGTCCAGCTCGCAATTCTAATCCAATTTTCGTACGTCTTTAACTTCGAGCACTTTCAGCGTTCCGAAAGGTATGCTTTCGTCCACCTCCAGCACAAACTTCCCTTTTATCAACAACCAATGCTTTGGGCCTTCCTTAAAGCCAGAAGGAAAAAGGGCGTAGAGCTTATCTTCCATTCTCTGGATGTTGCCTAATCCTGGGATTGAATGTCGTCTGCAATACTCCCCGAAATGGCCTCTAAACGGATGCACATCCCCTGCCTGTGCGGTCCATTCGACTATCCCTCCAACCATCATGCCTTTCCCAAATTGGTCACTCAATATGTCTCTTGTTGTCACTGGTCCGCAGTCCCACACCAAGAGAGATGTGGAGGCAAGAAAAATATCCCCCCGCTTAAGCTGCTTCCCATTAGGCATCCAAATCATCGTGTCAAACTCTTTTTTGTGTTTTCCGACTACGTCAAAGCCGACTGCAAAAACATGCGGGTCTTCAACAGCTTTGCCGTAAAGTGCCTTTAAGTTTCTAAATTCCGTGTTTTCAGGAAGTTGCGCATCCCTTACAAGTTCTAGAAGTTTACCCGCCATTAGCGTGGGTAAGCCAGCGAGCTTTCCCTCGAATTCGGAAATTTGGAGCGCAAACAACTTGACCTGACCGTAGATGGAGGTTGCCGCCCATTCGAGATAGAGCGGTCCATGCTCTCCAATTTTTAATACTGCCTCGAATAATTTTTTGAACAGTTCTCTCTTTCCTTCATTCTCTACTATCTCCCTAAACATCTCTTCCAAAAATCCCATGCGCGCATGTTTGTCCGTACGGAGGCTTGCGAATTCATTGCCAAAGGAATATCCTGGAAAAAACTCTGGCTCCCTCAGGGCAACCACTTTTATGTTATCTTGCATGCTAAGGTCGATGTATTCGACTTCCTCCTTCAAGGTTTTTTTATTGAATGCAACATAACGCCCTCCCCCTTCTACCGCAAGGGCAGGATGCCCGTATACCCACTCAACTATCGCATTCTTCCTTTCACTACACTCCGGCGTATAGGCAATCCCGGAAACAAACGGGGTAAACCAATAGTAGATATGAAAACTTTGTCCGACGACGGGCTGGAACATAACTCCCTCTGCTTGAGGATCTGATTTAATGACTCTGTTCGCCAAAACCTTAACTAGTTTTTCGCTTAGGTCGAGGCGAACAATCCTGCTCACCCCTTCCCCCGTTCCCTGAGGCTTTCCGTTGTTTCTTATGAACACCCAATTGCCGAGAGGTCCATCTGAATGACAGATTGACTTGAATTTACCAAAAACCCTAGTTATGTCCTCTTCCTTGAGGTTTCTGGATAAAACCTCGAATGGCGGAACTATCCATCCCGCTTTATTTGCTCTTGCCTCATAGTCTCTAAGTTTAGAAGCTTTAGTTGCCTTAGCGGCCGACGCACTCCCAGGATTCATGCTTTATTTATATGTGTTTTTAAGCATTTAAATATTTGGTGCACGACTCCGCCTACTTTTCCTAGTCAAGCAATCACGTAACGAGTTCCACCCTGCTGCTTCCGTCCTCCTCTTTATTTCTTTTTATCTCGTAAAGTTTCGCGCTCGCCGCGTCCCTCAAGTTCTCGTCGTGCGTGATCACGAACGTCTGCTCCACTATTTTCGGAATCTGCTCGTAGAGCGCGCGCGCAATCGCCTTCACCCCGTCCTCATCAAGGTTGTGCGTCGGCTCGTCGAGAATGAGCCAGCTCAAATTGGGAACGAGAACTGTCGCGAACGCGATGCGTAGCGCGAGGCAGGCGCACGCCCTCTCTCCGCCGCTCGCCATCCCGTCGACAGGAAGCCAAGTCCCGTCGCGCATCCCCAGTTCGAGTTCGTAGTCCTTCTCATCCGCGCGCAGACGGATTGAGGTGTAATCCGCGTAAGGATACACCACGCCCCAAATCTCGCCCATCGCAGAGTTTATCGCCTCAACCAACTCGGTGCGGAGCACGTGCTGCGTCTCGACAACCGAATTCTGGAATATCATTAAATTTTCAACCAAACTCTCGTAATTCTTAATCTCGTCCGCGTACTTCCTCATTTCCGCGAGTCTTTTCCTCCTCTCCTCGAGGAGTTCGCGCACAGGCGCCATCTCCCTCTCGACCCCTGCGGACTTCTCGCGCAGGCCGCTTTCTTTCACGCGCGCCTCCTCGCCCTCCTTTCTCGCGCGCTCGAGCGCGCTTTCTTCGAACCTCAACTCTCCGACCATTCTCTCTATCGCGCGAGCCTCCTCCTCCAATTTCCTCGCTTTCATTTTTTTGTCAAGCGCGCCGCTCACCTCGCTGAGTTTCTCATCCACATTTTTCTTCTTATTCTCGAGCGCGGCGGCCTCCTCCTCCCTCTTCGCGGCGAGTTTCTCCCTCTCCTCAATCCCCTTCTTTGTTGAAGCGAGCGTCGCCGAATTTTTCTCCATCTCGCTCTCCACGTTCCGCAGCGCGCGCAGCCTCTCCTCCATCGGCTCCACGCGCGTTCTTATATCCTCGAGTTCGCGCGCCTCCTTCTTTCTCTCGCCCAAACTTTTTTCCGCTGCCCGAAGCTCGCCGAGTATTTTCTCCATCTCCTTCCCGCGCGCAAGCCTCAACTCCGCCCTTCTCTCCTCTGTGAGGGGCGTCTCGCACACAGGGCATTTCGTGATGTCCTTCTCCAGTTCGGCGAGCGCGCTCTTTATTTCTGATGCGCGCGACCTCAGCGCCGCAAGTTTTTCAGTCTCCTCCTCGACGCGCTTCTTCTTCTCCTCCATCTGCGCCTTCAATTCGTCGAGCGTCCTCCCGCTCAGCAGAACTTCCATGAACTCGCTCTTCTCCTTCTTCTCTGCGAGCAGTTCGTTCAACTCCTCCAACTTCCTCTGAACATTTCCGAGCACGAGCGCGCTCGTCCTTATCTCCCGCTCGTTTGCGCGCGCCTCTCCCCGCAGTTTCTCAATCTCTTTCTTGAGCTCCTCGGATTCCTTCCTCAGCCTCTCGGCCTCCTTCTCATCCACCACTGCTTTTGCTATGTCAGCGCGCAGGCTCTCGAGAGTGTGCGTGATTCCGGCCTTCTTCTCGGCGAGTGCGCGGTACTCCTTTGATTTCGCCTCAAGCGCGCGCACCGCCTCCTCCTTTCTCTTTCTCTCCTCTGCAAGCTTCGCAAGTTCTCGCGCAAACTCCTCTTTCGCGCCCTCCATTTTCTTTACTGCCTCCTCTCCTCGCTTCACCTCTGCCTCAATCTGCTCGAGATTGGTTTCTTTCAGCGCGCGGCCCTTCTCCTCCTTAACCTCCTTTATCCTGTTCAGCACCTTGCTGAGCCCTGCGCGCGCGTCCTCGAACCTGCTGATTCCCAGCAACTCATCGACCTGCTTCTTCCTCTCGCCCCTTCCCAAATTTAGAATATAATCGATCCGGTTTTGCTCGGAATAAATTGCGCGCGCGAACAGTTCGTAATCCACCTTAAGAAGTTTCTCGACATACTCCGTAACGCGCTGCTGCTGCGGGCCTTCAATCAACTTTCCCTCGCCCCTTATCTCGGCCTCGGTAATCTCGCTCTGTTTTATCTTCCTCTTCACAGTGTAATTCTTGCCACCGACGTCAATTCCAACCTCCACTTCCGCGCCCTCGCCCCTCGCGCGCCTGCTCACCACGTCGCCTATTTTTATGCGCTTGTGCTGGAGCGCAGGGAACGTCCCGAATAGCGCGAAGCAGATTCCCTCGAGCACGCTGCTCTTCCCGGAGCCCATTATACCCACGAGTATGTTAGTGCCCTTCCCGAACTCGAACCTGCTGGTCTCGTGCGACCTCCAGTTCCGCAACTCGACAGAACGAATCATAACCTCGACCTAACCTACATTCAAGTTAGCCGATAAAAATTATAACCTATTCGTCGCGCGCATCACCCGTATGCCTCGTCATGGTGCGCGAATTTCAACAGTCTGACGACCTTTCTTCTCTCATCCACGTCATAAATAAGCACGAAAGAGCCCACGTGAACGCCCCGCGTATTTGCCAATGGTGCGCGCAAGGGCTTGAACACATGCGGATTTGCGAGTATCTGCTTTATTTTTTTGCTCAGCGCTTCTTGCAAAACCACGTCTTTTTTACACTTTTTTCTAACAGAAGCTTCGCAAGAGCCCTCGATTTCAAGCTCGTACATCGCAATCACTCGAAAAGTTGCTCGATTTTCTTAATTTTTCTGAACTTGCCATGCGTCCTAGCCTCTATTATCTCTTGAACAAACTCGGGTTTGAAGCCAGGCTCCAAAATCTTCTCTTCATATTCGTAAGTCATCTGCTCGATAGCAGCCGACTTATCCTTCAGCCCATACCTTGCCTTAATTATGCTAAGCACTCTGTTTGCATGTTCAGAGATGTCTATCATTCCGCTTACCATATATACACCAAATATATTTGGGATATATCCTATATAAAAATTTAACTGTTACGCCACAAGCGTTTATCCGGGTGGGTGATGCTCTGTTCGTCGCGGACATAATGCTCAAAAAGCTCGCGCGCTGGCTCCGCATAATGGGAACGAGCGTGGAATACCCGGACTTCACTGACGACGACAGGATTCTCGCGCTCGCGCGCAGGAAGAAAAAGACTCTCCTCACGATGGACAGGGAGCTCGCTGCGTGCGCCAAAAAACGAGGAGTGAGCGCATATCTAGTGCCCAAATATACGATGGAAAAACAGCTCGCGCGCATAATAAGAAAATTCAACCTCGATGTTTCGGATTTTCCCTCGAAGACGCTCTGCCCTGCATGCAACGGAAAATTGAAAGAAGTAGGAAAAAACTCACGCCTACTTCACGATGTTTTCCCCCTGATTCTCGCGCGCCACAACACCTTTTGGATCTGCACAAATAGGAAATGCAGAAAGGTTTTCTGGGAGGGCAGCCACTGGAAGAAGATAAAGAAGAACGTGAAGAGGATAATTAACTTATCCTCCCGATATCCACGACCTCGACCTCGCTCGCGCCCTTGATTTTCTTTATTTTCTCCTCGATGTCCCCGCTTCCAGACTCGTCATCCATCACAACCGTGACTTTGAGCGCCTTGAACCCGAACGCGACCGGCTCCTCGTCGATGCGCGCGGGGTTCACTTCCTTCCGTATGTTCTCCTTCAACTCCTCGAAAACTTCCATGCTCTCTGGAAAAACCTTTATGAGCGCGATTACCCTCCCCATTCAAAACACCCCACAACTCGCTAAGGACCTTCCTTTCCGCACTTCGGGCACTTGTAAGGGTTTATTACCTCCCTGCAGTGCCTGCACCTGACTATCGTCGCCTCGCCGCAGTTCACGCACGGAAACTCGGTGTATTCGCGCGTCTGCCTGCCGCATGATAAACAATTCTTAAGCATTTCAAATCACCTTTTTCCTACCTTTTGGTTTTTAAATTGTGCATGCATAATATAATAAATCTTCGCGAAATGCCCTCGTAGTCTAACCTGGATAGGACGTAGGCCTGCGGTCACGCGGAAACGCGTGGGCAGACAGCCTGTAATTCGGGTTCAAATCCCGGCGAGGGCGTTCGTTTATCTTATGTTTGTTTGGGTGGTAGTTTGCTGCTGGGCGCGATGAACAACCAGAGAAACGACGTTTTGCGCGAGGCGCGCGCATTCGGCGAGCTTGGCTTCGAATTTCTAGAAGTAACGATAGAGGCGCCAGAAGCGAACCCAGAGAAAATCCTAAAGAAGCAAAAACAGCTCCGCGACGAACTTTCGCGCTACAAAATGAAACTGCTCGCGCACGCGCCCTGGTTCTTCGAAATCACGCACCCCTACCCGCGCATAAGAAACGCGATGCTCGCTGAGATGAAAGAGGTCGTGAGCACGGCTGCAAAACTCGAAATAGAAAAACTCACGATTCACACCGAACCGCAATTCTCAATTCACGCAAACCGCGAAACCCTCGTCGGCAGCACGATAGACTCGATAGCGACGATACAGAAATGGTGCGCAGATTCGAATATAATTTTGTGCGTGGAAAACTTCACGGACGCCTCGTTTTCCCTCGATGAATTCAAAAAACTCTTCCGCGAAATTCCGGAGTTGAAATTCACATTTGATGTGGGGCACGCGAACATGGTGAAACCGAACGGCGAGGGGATTTCAGAATATTTGCGCGCGTTCAAAGGAAAACTCGCGCACGCCCACGCGCACGACAATAATGGAAAGGAGGATTTGCATTTGCCGATAGGCGCGGGGAAAATTAATTGGGAAACCGTCGTGTCCGAGCTCAGGCGCGCGTACAACGGAACAATCACGCTTGAAATCCACTCCAGCGAGCGCGCGTATTTGGGCGCGAGCAGGGAGAAATTTTTGAAACTCTGGGCTCAGAAGGGCGAGTAGGAGCGCCGGTGCTCCTCGTAAACGAGAAGCGGCTCGTAGGTGCGGATGTCCTCGGCGAAGTTCTTCCTCATCGCGTCCATTACCTTTCTGAATTCCTCAGGCCCTTCTATCTCTATGTCCGCGCATATGTCGAACGAGCCGGCGTACTTGCTGTAATAAACCACGTTCGGGTGCTCTTTAAAGAACGCGAACATTTTCTTTATTGCGCGCGGGTTGTTCAGCCTTATCATCACGTTGTAGAATTGATAGCCGAGAGCAGAAGTGTTTATTACCGGCTTGAACCCGCTTATCACGCCCTCGCGCTCCATCGCTCCAATCCTGTTTTTCACGCCCTCGGGCGTCATCCCAACAACTCCAGCAAGCTCGACGAGCCGAATTCTCGCGTTGTCCACCAGCGCGTGCAATATCATCTGGTCCTTCTCGTCAAGTCCGCCCCTTTTTCCCTCCTCGCCCCATCTCACCTCACTCGGCTTGCCTCCTTTCACCAAGAATTTCCTATTGAACCAGCATCCCTCAGTCAAGATGTTCAGGTCGCGCTCGCCAACGAACTCGCCGTATTTGCTAAGGAAATCAGTCAAAAGCCTCTCAAACTCGCCTGTGCTCTCCTTCCACGCGATGAAAACGAGGTCCCACCTTCCGTCGCAGCTCGCCATCCAGCCGGCGACATTTTTCTTCAGGTATTCGATTATCTCGTCCCTTTTCTCGGGTGTGGCACTCTGGAGTTTCACAGCGACCTTGAACCCGGACAGCCCGAGTTTCGTGATGTTCAGGAGCGTGTAGAACCCCAGCAGGACGCCTTCCTCCTCCATTCTTCGAATCCTATACGCCACGGCGTCCTTTGACAACTTCACCTTCTTCGCCAGCGTCGTGAGGCTCGCCCTTCCATCGCGCTCCAGCTCCGCGAGTATCTTTCTATCCCTCTCATCCAGCATCGCAGTTTTAGCGTCTTTTTCTGCCATATTTATATCTTTTTTCAAATATATTTAAATATCTTTTCGTTTTAGCGCATTTCTGCGCGCGACATTTAAAATACCCGCGCGCGCATAACACTATCATTCAACGGCGATCGGGAGGTGAAAAAATGAACAACTTGATACATAGCGCGAGCCCTGCAGAATTGAAGGCTCCTACCCTAATTCGCGGCTATCCGCATCTTACTGCTTTCAAGATTATCGCAAGAAACAAACTCATAGACGAAGGAAACGAAATCGAAACGCCTGGTTTCTCGATTCTCGCAATCGCAGTCCCAAAGGATTGCCCTTTCAACTGTTTGTACTGCTTCACTGACTCGGGTAGGGAAGAAAAAACGACGTTCCGTACAAGCTAACATTCGAAAAGCAAAAAGCCCTAGTCGACGAAGCCAGACTGCTCGGCGCAGCCTCTGTGGCTTTTGGCAGTTACGGTGAGCCGTTGTGCTATAAATTCTTCTTCCCTCTCCTGGAGCATATTCACTCAAAAGGCATGATACCGGTTGTTTTCACAAACGGCGCACTAATTCAAGAGAAAGAGGCCGAACTTCTCTACAAATATGACGCTTCTGTGATACTAAAAATCAACAGCCTGAATGAAAAAGTCCACGATTTTCTAACCGACACCCCCGGAGCCTTTAAGCTCGCGATGCGCGGCCTTGGGGAACTTCGGAGAGCAGGCTTCAAAACCCCACGCCTGGCCATACAGTCCGCAATTTTCAAGCAGAATATACCGGACATACCCCCGCTTTTTAGGTGGACACGTGAAAATGACACGATACCCTACATAGAAGGGCACATCCACACGGGCAGGGGCCCTTTCTCCTCAGAAAAACTTAGCGTTTCCTTGCAAGAACTAAAGGACCTCTTCAAAGAACTACTGAGAATCGACAACGAGTTTGGATATACCTGGCCTCTGAGACTTCCTTTTGCCGCCTACGACTGCATAAAATCCAAAATAATGCTGGTGGTTCAAGGAGATGGAAACGTTACACCATGCTATCCCTATCCAAGCAACCTACCCGTAATAGGCGACGTGTTCAAGCAGACGCTCGGACAGATTCTGCGTTCCCCAGAAGCGAAATCAGTCAGAAATTCAGAATGCCCGGGCTGTCAGAAATTGGATTTGAGTTGATTTTATGAATAGTGTACGCGATAAACATAATCCGAAAATAGTGCTTTTTGCCACGCCGGGCGTTCTCCTCAGGTGGAGGGAGGATGGAAAAAACATCTGCGGGGTGCGGACGAACGAGCCGAAACTGACGCAGCACGTAGTGAAAACAATGCTGGAAAATGGCCTTCGCGCCAACTTTCCGGATATCAAACCAAAAATCGATATTATAGATATGAAAACGATGGCTCCAGAGCGCGAGGAAAAATACGGCGAAGTCGCGTATGGCGACAGGTCGATAGAAAAATATCGTTTGGGTGCGCCATTCGTCGATGTAAAAGGACAGATAAACGACGCGAATATTATAGGGCTGACCTGCAATTTCACGCAGGAGGCGCGCGTGGTCTCTGATTTTATCGCATTCGCGAAGCAGGAAAACCCAAACGCATATGTCATAGTTGGCGGCTCCGACGCGATGGCGCGGCCGGAGTATTTCCTAACGAACGGCGCGGACGCAGTTGTGCTTGGCGAGGGCGAGAAGATAGGGCATAGGTTAATTGCGGCATGGGCAGGAGAGCTCAAATTTGAGGAAGTAAGCGGAATCGCGTACATGGAAAACGGAAATATAAACCTAAACCCGCGAAGAGCCTCTGACGTTCCTCAGCCAAGCGATTTCGTTTTCCCTACGTTCTACCCGCTCCTTCTAAAAGAATACAACGAAAGCAGCGAGGGGGTTACTCCAGAATGGGCGTGGAAAGAGGGTTATATGATGAGCATAGAAACCTCTCGCGGATGCACCAATGCATGTTCGTTCTGCACGACCCCGATGCTAAGAGGGCGATACCGCGCAATGCCTCTAGAACAGGAGATAGAACTTCTGAAACACTACAAAAAATACGGTGTGAAAACGCTTCTGGAATGGGAGGACAACCGACTCGCGAGATTGAATTCTCCTGGCGGAAGAGAAGACGTTATTACTGCGTTTAGAGCGAGACGCGAGATGGGATTTCTCTGGGAGTTCTCAAACGGGCTGGAGATTGGAAAATTTGTAAAAAACGACGGGAGCATAGACAAAGAGTTGATACAAACTCTTTACTACAACAATTACCCTGTCGGCTGTTTCAGGGCGTTCGTTCCGTTGGAGTCAGTCAGACACGACGGCGAGGAGCCGCTGTACAAAAAACTAAAGCCATGGGATTTGGAAAAAGAGATACTTCGCGAGATAGTGCGGACAGGAGTTCCTGTGCTCACGATAGGTCTGATAATAGGAATTCCAAGCGAGACAAAAGAATCGCTCGAACTCACATACACTCGCTGCGAGGAGATAAAACAACTCGTGGAAGAAGAGAATAAACAAAAGAAGGACACTGGAAAAGCAAAAACCTCAGTCGTTTTCACTTTGTTCTTGGACATGCTTCTGCCAGGTTCGCTTGATTACGCGAGATTCAACAGTCGCCTCAAATACAGTATCGAAGAGCACCCTGAGCTGATGAATTTCTATACAAGCAACGTGAAAGGCGATGTTTTCTCACCAGAAGAGATGACAAAAATAAGGGAAGAGATGGCCAGAAAACTTAACGGAGAGGAAGCCATGGAACTATGGAATAAGAGAGGAAAATATCCCTATCCTTTCGGGAATCCAGTCAGCGACAGTCTGATGTGATTATTTCCCCTCATTCGCGCTCATACTCACGCCCAGAATTATGAGCGCGGTCCCTAGCGCGCTCCAAGCGGTGAGCGCTTCGCCCGGAAGAACGAGGTACGCGAAAATTATCGTCGAGATGGGCGCGAGGTTGTACGTTACCACCGCGCTCGCGCTGTCGAGCGTCTCAAGAGCCTCGTACCACAGCGTGAAAGTGACTCCTGCGTGGAAAACTCCCAAAATGAGAAGCAACAGCCACGCGAACACGCTCATCGCTGGAATCAGCGGCTGCCCGAGCGTAAGGAGCACGAGAAGCATAATCACAATGCTGAGCCCGAAACTCATCCTCGTCGATTGCAGGCTTCCATAAACAGGCGAGAGTTTCTTTCCGATTAGCGAATAAATGGCAAAGCACGCGCCGGAGAGAATCACCAGAATGTCGCCGCGGAAAGTCGCGGATGAAAACAAACTCGAGAGCTCGCGGCCGTTCGCGATTATCAGATACGCGCCCAGAAGCGCGAGGATTATCGCGAGGATGTTTTTCATTTTCAATTTCTCGCGGAAGAATAGGACGCTGCCAATCACAATCATTACCGCGCTCAGCCTGAAAAGAACGCCCACGTTGATTGCGCTCGTGTATGTTAGGCTCACATTGTAAAGAATTATGTCGAGCGCGATTATTCCGGAGAGCAGGATGTAAGGGAAATGTGCGCTCTCAATTTTCGGAAATCCTGCGCCCCTCTTCTTGAACGCGAGCACGAGCGAGATGACGAAAAAACCAATCAGAAAACGATAGAACGCGATGGTAAACGGGTTCGTCTCGGCGAGGACGAACTTCGTTATTATGGGGTTCGTGCCCCATATAATTGCGGCTATCGCGACAAGTAGCATCGCATATGTCCGCTTATTCATGAGCAACACCGAAACTCGCACCTATTTTTTCCTCTTTCCAACCTTTTCCTCGCCCGCCCCGCCACCGAGCGCATCGTAAATTCCGACGCGTATGTACTCACCGTAAAAGTTGCTGAAAGGGGACACGATAAAGTCTACGAGGGGTATCAGGCCTGGTATGAGCAGGATGATTCCCCATACGAGGTTGGCGAGTATGTTGGTTACCAGGACCTCGATAACGCGCCCTTCTGTGATTTTCCACGATTCGGCGAGCGCGTCGCCAGTGCGCTGCAATTTCCTCGAAAGGAAGATAGGGACTGCAACGCTGAGCCTTATCGCGTTGTACACCAAAACAAAACCATAAACGACGAACACGCCAAGTGCGATTGGCATGAGAAGAGGCACAGCCAGTGCGGCTGCAACCAAAACCACCCCCGCCGCGGGTATGAGAAGGAAGCGCGTGTCGTACAACGAGAACAAAGCATATACTGCGTTTAAAATATGAAGCCAGACGTAGTTCAAATACCGGTTGAAGTCAAAAGGCTGCGCGGGTATTTTTTTGGAGTCAAGGGCATTCAACGCGATGTTCGCTGAAACGTACATTATAACCAAACTCTCGATTAAGAAGATAACGATGATGTTCGGAGTAGCGACCACGTGCGACAGAAATTCTTTTTCAAAATCTGGGGAATCCAGGTTGACGCCAGACAATGAAAAAATTCCGGCTATGAGCACCACCATCACCAAATTGATGGCGAGCAGGGCGCCGTACCACTTCCAGCTTCTCGAGTCACTAATCCACGAATAAGAGAACTTTAAAATTTCAATTATGTCCACGAAACCACCTATTTTTTCTTTTCTTTCCTCGTTTTTAAAATCTCCTGAACCTCGCGCGCATCCACCCTCAGGCGGTGCTTCGCCATTATGCGCGCGAAATCGCTCTTTTCCTCCTCGATGATTTTCTTCAAATCCGCGCCGCTTACGCGCGCAAATCCAAACTCGCGCACAATCTCGCTTATTTTTTTGTCGGCAGATTTAGCGGCGTGAGTTAGAATGTCAGGTATTGCTGCCTTCACGAACTTGTTTTTCGAGTACTCGCCAAACAATTCGTATATTTTTTCATCTGTGATTTTTTCAATCCCGACGCCCGCGCGCCTGAGGCTCACGAGCGTTTCCTCGAGAGTGGAGGCTACGAGCGTCGCATCAACGCCCAACTCCTCTACCACTTTTTCGAACACGCGCAAATTTTTCGAGCGGATTATTTTCTCGCGCAGCTCCTCCCCGAGTGCGCTTTCCAACTTTTTCCTTTTTTCGTCGGGCTTTTCGGGAAGGGAGGCGCGTATCCTTTCAATTCTCTCTTTTGCGAGCGCGACAGGAGGAACGTCCGTCTCAGGGTAGAGGCGCGCGCTGCCTGGAAGAGGTCGCATGTACTCGCTTGCGCCGCCCTGAATCGCGCGCCTCGTCTCCTCAGGAACAATGTCGAGATGAGCGCGCTCAAATGCGAGAGCAAGCGCTTTTTCAGCAATTTCCTCATCAGCAGCAACAAGAACAAATGCGTCATTCTCTTTCGCATGCAGAGATTCGCGCACGAGTTTCGCCTCGTTTTCATTGATATTGTATTTTTTCAAATCTTCATCACTATGTACAAGACCTCGCACGCCGGCCGGCTTTGCATAGTCGCTAATCTCCGTGCCAAACCTTCTTCCTTCGTATAACTCCTTTCCAAGCAGGCCAGCGAAGCCAGGAAGAAGAACCGCGAGGACCTTTCCTCCCCCCTCGACAACTTTCTTTATGAGTTTTGATTCTGTTTTTGAAAATACACGAGTGACGCCGGTAATTTTCGCTCCTCCTTTTTCTTTTTTTATTCCCCTTTTCTTCATCTCCCCAATAATTTCAATCAGTTTTTTCTGGCGCGCGGCCTCGTTCTCAACCAGTTTCTGGATGTCCTCAAGCGCCTGCGCGCCCTTTATTTCGATGCGCGCGCCTCCTTCAATGGAAACGTTGACGTCCTGCCGGATTGTCCCAATCCCGCGCTGAACTTTTCCTGTCGCGCGCAAAAGTTCCCCGAGTTTCTCCGCGACCTCGCGCGCGTGCGCGGCGTCCTTGACATCAGGAGCGGTCGCAATCTCAACAAGAGGCATGCCCAACCTGTCCAAGCGGTAAATTGTTTTCTCGTTCGTCTCGACTATTCCTGCGCTTTCCTCCTCCAGGCAGATTGTGGGAATGCGCACGAGCCCTTTCGAAGTTTCGAGTTTTCCATCCAGCCCGATTATCACCGTTCTCTGAAAACCACCAGTGTTGCTTCCGTCAATAACTATCTTGCGCATCACGTGAATCTCATCAACAACCATCGCGCCCAAAAGAAGGCATACCTCGAGCGCGATGTCTATCGCCTCTGGGTTGAGCGCGTGAGGAGGCTCCTCATCCATCTCAACAAGGCAGTCCTCATTCCTGTAAACCTGATAAACAAACGTTCGGTCTCGCCTGAACTCGTGAATGGCGGCAGGGTCTATCTCGCCGAGCTCGCCAGCGACGATGCGCATCTTCCTCTCAACAGTTCCGTCCAAATCACTGCTGCCTGATACATTCGCGCACGAGCAGAACAACTTATGCCTGCTCGCGAGCCTCTGGTGAATCTCTATCCCGCATTTGAAACCGCCCATTTTCGCACCCGCATGTCAGCATCATTCCGGAAATTCATCAGGCATGCTTCTCTTAGTGATTTCGCCCGCAATGTTCGTAAGCATTAACTTCTCGACTTCCTCGAGACCGCGCGCGCGTCCTAGCGCCCACATCAACTTGATGTACGCGACTTCTGGAAGCATGTCCTCGCAATGAATTCCACCCGCCTTCAATATCTCGCGCTGGTTCGCGTAGACAGAGGAATGCACGCGGCCGTAGAGGCATTGGGTTGTGATGCAGACAGGAATCCCCTTGTCGCTCGCCTCCTTAATTTTCGGAATCAGCGAGAACTCCTTAATCGTCGTGGGTACGTGCCCCATTCCCGTGCCTTCAATAACGATTCCCTTGTAACCGCGCCCGATGTAAAAATCCATAACCTCAGGATTCACGCCAGGATAGACTTTTATCAGCGCGACCTTCTCCTCGAGTTTGTCCTCAACTTTCACTTCTGACTCGCTCCTCTTTTTGTGCGCGGCCATCATCTCAATTCTCCCATCCGTGAAAACCTTCGCGAGCGGTGTTTCATTTATGCTGCGGAACGCGTCCCTGCGCGAGGCGTGCATCTTCCTTACTTTCGTGCCCCTGTGCGCGTAGCAGAAATCGTCGCTCATGGACGCGTGCATAATCAGCGAAACTTCTCCAACGTCCGCGCGCGCGGCGAACCACGTCGAGCAGACGATGTTCATGAATGCCTCGCTCGAGCCGCGGTCGCTTGACCTCTGCGCGCCCGTGAGCACCACTGGTTTTCCCAAGCCTTGGAGCATGAACGAGAGCGCGGCGCTCGTGAAGTGCATAGTGTCTGTCCCGTGCGTGACAATTACGCCGTCCGCGCCTCCTTTCAGCTCCTTCGCTACCCTGTGCGCGATTTTTTTCCAGTGCTCGGGCGTCATGTCCTCGCTCATAAGCCCGAAAAGGAGTTCTGATTTCAGGTTCACGATGTTTTTTAATTCAGGGGTTGCGGCAAGAAGGTCGGACGTTCCAACTGCGGCGTAAACCCCGCCTGTTTTGTAATCAATTCTGCTTGCTATAGTTCCGCCTGTGCTGATTATTGAAACGTTCGGTTTTCCAGGAGTTCGTTTCATCTCAATCTCCTCCTTTCTCACGAATTCAAGATTCGCCACGCCCTCGAGCTTCTCAATCTTCGCGCCCTCGTACCTCACGCCTATATTGTAACCGTTCGGCATTTTGAGCACGAGCGCGTTCCTGCATCCCAACTCGATGCGGGGCATCAATATTCCCTCGCAAACCCTTCCAGCCTGCGTCACGCGGAGGCGGTCGCCTATTTCCGCGCCAATATCTTTCAGCACTTTCGAGAGTTCATCCGAGTAATACATGAACGCACCCACAACCTACAACCAACAATCAAAGCCCGATTATTTTCGAAACGTAAACCCCATCTCTTTTGTATCCTCGAGCATAATAATATGCGCGCGCGCCGACACCGCTGAGGACAGCGAGTTTTCTCATCCCGTGCTCCTCGCGCGCAAGCCTCTCTGCCTCTGCGAGCAGCCTCTCACCGAACCCCTTATGCTGAACTTCCCTCGCGCCTGCGCGCGCCCTTTCCTCGACCATCAGTTCTCCGCCGTAAACGTGGAGCTCGCGAAGGAGCGCGGTCCTCTCGTCTATCTCAGGCCTGAAAGGCTTGTAAGGAATTCGGAGGCGCGCGAGGCCGATGAGCGCGTCGTGCTTCGTTTCCTCGAATGAGAGGAATATCTCAGTGCCCCCTGATGCATCGTAAGTAATTCGCTTCAACTCGACCGCGCCCAATTCAGGCTTTATTTTCTCCTTCAGCATCTTCAACCCAATCTCGCGGCAGCGTATGCACCTGCATTTTATCCCCAACTGCACGAGCTTCTCCTCGACAATCTGGCGGAGGTTGCTATGCTTCACACCCGCGTCAACGAGATACGCGGGAATGTCGCGCTGAACCCTCATCACGCGCACATACGGGGGAATGTGTCTCTTCGCCTCTGCGATAACTTCCGCGGCTTCCTCTGCAGAATACGGAACATACTGCCCGCTCTTCCAGAGTTCATAGAGTTTCGTGCCCCTGAAAACCATGCAAGGATAGATTTTCAGCATGTCGGGCCTGAACCTCGGCTCGTCGAACATCTTCTTGAAAATCGCAACATCCATCTCCTTATCCGCGAAAAGCCCGGGCATCATATGATAGCACACCTTGAGCCCGCTGTCCTTGCACGCCTGCGTCGCCTCTGCGACGTCAGCGACAGTGTGACCCCTCATCACGCGTCTGTAAATGAAATCGTAAAGAGTCTGCACGCCGAGCTCCACGCGCGTCGCGCCCAACTCGAGCAGCCAGTCAACGTGCCTTGCCTTTGCCCAATCAGGACGCGTCTCAACCGTCATTCCGACAGCGCGCACCGCCGCTTTTTCGTTTTTCGCCTGCGCGTCCTTCAAACTTTTTGATTTCTTTCCGTTCATTGCGTCAAGGCATCTCTGCACGAACCACGACTGGTATTTTTTCGGCTGCGCGTTGAACGTGCCGCCCATCAAGATGAGTTCGCACTTGCTCACCGGATGCCCAATCTCGCGGAGTTGGTTTATGCGCGAGACAACCTGCAAGTATGGGTCAAAATTATTCTGAATCGCGCGCATCGAGGCAGGCTCCTTTCCTGTGTAACTCTGCGCAGCGCCCTCTCCGCGCGGGCAGTATATGCACGTGCCAGGGCAGTCGCCCTTTGTCATCACGGCGATGACGCTCACGCCGGAAACCGTCCGCGTGGCCCTTATCCTCAGAAGCTCGAGCATCTCTTTCGTCCTTTTCTTTTTCGGAAGCGCAGCGAGAATCTCCGAATTTTTTAGCACGCCCGCAATCCCGTATTTTTTTGCCACACCCGTCTTTAGTTTCCACAAATCGAGAGGGCCCATACTCTGCTTGATTTTTTTGCTGGCCTCTAGGATGGCACTTCTTCTGCTCGCGCCAGTTCGCATATAACCCATCCCATCTTATCCAAGCAGGTTCGATATAAATCCAAGAAGCGAGTAAAGGGGCTGCTCAATGACAGGGAACATCAGGAGCCCGTGCCCTGACGCGCGAAAGTCGGAGAGTAGGTTCGTCTGGATGTGGAGTTTCACGTTTTTCTCCGCGCGGATGAGCGGGCTCGATGTTGAACTTACCACAACTTTCAACTCGGCGTCCCTCTCCTCATCCCCCGCAATCTCGTACTCGACTGTTTTCGTAATCCCATACGGCACGCCGTATGGAACATAGACGGTTTTCCTGTACTTCCACGTGGGCAGTCCCTCAACAGACACCTCGAAAACGTCGCTCGCGACTCCCTTGTTTTTTATCGTCACGAAATAACTCGCGGGCTGGCTGATCCCTGTGCGCGCCTCAAGAGGCGAGACGCTCATCTCCATCACGTCCCTGCTCACGCGTACCTTACCATAAAATGTCATGTTTCCCAGATAATCCCCATTGTAAGCATCCACCGCGCGGAATGTCACGTCGTAAGTCCCATCATCAGCGTCAGGCGCGACCGTTATCATCGCCTTCATCGGCCGCTCGAAAAGAAGGCTGGGTTCTGTGCTCCATCCCTCCGGAAGTTTCGTTATCTCGAGCCGGTCCCATCCGCCCCCGCTCTCAGGCACGCGCGGCTCGCCCACGATATAGACGGTCTGGCCGGGGCCTACGACGCCCAACTCAACTGGTTCGTCTGTCTCGTGCAACGTGCGCACCACGGGTTCGACCACATTAATATATTTTACGAGTTCTGCGCGCGCCATCGCCGAGGCGAATACCAGCGCGCAGATTAAAACTAAGAGCGCGAACATCCTTCCCATTTAAACACCTCTCCCCTGCTCTCCTATTCGCGCCGCGTGAATAAAAAGCTTTCCGAAGGCGTGCCTCTTGCTATTTTTTCTTTTGCGCCTTTTCAAGCAGTCTAACTTCTCTGACAAACTCTTCAGCTGCTTTGATCGCTTCCTTGCCGAATCTAGCGAGTCTGTTATTTTTCAGATATTCCACAGCAAGCATCAGCTCATCCGCGCCCATACCCTGACGGTAGGCATCCTCAAAAACGGAGCGCACCTCTTTTGGCTTCATATTTCGCAAAAAATTCATATAAAACACGAGGGTATCCGGCGTAACCAAATCCAGCGCGGTCTCCTTTCTCACTGATGAAAATCTATCGAGCGTGGAATTCTCAAAGCTCGATTTGGTGAGACTCAGTTCCGGCCCTCCCAATTCGGTTGCGTTACTAATAACCTTCTCTCTAATAATTTCAAAGAACTTTCTACCCTGCGGTTTTTTTACGAATATTTCCGGATTTATCATCTTTCCAACCTCTCCTTCTCTTGCTCGCGCGCATCCCCCTTCTATGCCCTCGGGTGGGGAATGCGGGCATCGAGAATTAGTCTAATATTATGACGAATCTTGTATTTAAATGTTTAAGTTTCGGAAAAGTTGAACTTTCAGAAATCTCATTGTGAGCGCCCACGCGCGAAGCGCGATATTTTTAAACACTCGCGCGCATAATAATACCAAACGTAGAGCCTGGTTGTGAGGGCGGAAAATGATAACACACGCTAGCAGATCCGATAAGCAAAATGTGAAAATAAACCTGGTCGCTACGCCGGGCATTCGCCTCAGGTGGGGAGACGGAAACGGCGTGTTTGGACTAAGAACGATAGAGCCGAGAATAACGCAACACCTAGTGAAAGCCATGTTAGAAAAAGGTCTTCGCAATGACTTTCCAACGATTCGACCGGAAATTGATATCATCAACATGAAAATGATGGACCCTGCGCGCGAGGAGAAATACGGCGAGGTTGGATATGGAGATAGGACGATACAAAAATATCGCTTAGGCGCCCCATTTAACTCCGTAACAGAACAGATAAAATGCTCTGACATTTTAGGTTTATCCTGTAATTTCACGCAGGAGGCGCTTATAGTCACCGATTTTACTGAGTTTGCAAAACGAACAGATTCAAATGCTTTCATCATCGTAGGCGGCTCTGATGCGACGGCACGGCCCGAGTATTTCTTAAAGCATGGCGCAGATGCAGTTGTGCTTGGTGAAGGCGAGAAAATTGGGCATAGGTTAGTGGCTGCGTGGGCCGGAGAACTCGGGTTGGATGATGTAAGCGGGATCGCGTACATGGAAAATGGAAACATGAGGATAAACCAGAAACTACGTTCTGACATTCCTCAACCGAGCGACTTCGTTTTTCCATCATCTTACGTACCATTTCTAAACGAATATAACCCCGCCAGCGGGTGGGTTACTCCCGAATGGGTGAGGAAAAAGGGGCGTATAATGACCATCGAAACCTCGCGCGGATGCAAGTGGTCGTGCCCAATTTGCACTACCCCAAATCAACGAAAGGGTTATCGCCCGATGTCGCTTGAACAAGAAATTGAACTTCTTGAGCACTACAAAGCTCATGGAGTGAAAACGCTTCTGGAATGGGAGGACAACCGACTTGCGAGGCTAGATCTGCCCAATGGGAGAGAGGATGTCATCGCAACGTTTAGGAAAAAGCGCGAGATGGGATTTCTGTGGGAGTTCACAAACGGGCTGGAGATCGGCCAGTTTGTAAAAAAAGACGGCAGTATCGACAAAGAGCTCATGCAAGCCCTCTACTACAACAACTTCGAAAAAATGCGTTATGGCGAGAAGCCGGTCGGGTGTTTTAGAGCGTACGTTCCGCTTGAGTCCGTCAGACACGATGGCGACGAGCCGCTTTACAAAAAACTAAAGCCATGGGAGTTGGAAAAAGATATACTCCGCGAGATCGTGCGGGCCGGAGTCCCAATGCTTATAATCGGCTTGATAATAGGAATCCCAAGCGAGACAAAAGAGACGCTCGAGCTTACATACAAGCGTTGCGAGGAGATAAAGCAACTTGTGAAGGAAGAGAATGAGAAAAAGGTTCGTAGTGGAAAAGCAAAGACATCCGTAGTTATTCCCTTATTCCTTGACATGCTTCTTCCGGGCTCGCGGGATTATGGGACATTTTCGGATCGCATAAAATATGGTATTGAAGAACACCCCGAGTTATGGAACTTCCACACGAGCAATATAAACGGAGATGTTTTTTCACCAGAGGAGATGACAAAAATAAGGAAGAAAATGGCTGAAAGACTGAATGAAGGAGAAGCTACGAAATGGCGGGGCAAAGGCTCGCCTATCCTTCTATAATTAGTCACAGAGCAATAACTCTTATCGTGAGCGCCCGCGCGCGAAGCGCGAGCGGATCCGATTCGTCCATACTTTCAAACTTATGCGAGCTATTTCTGCTTCGATGAGTTAGGCACAGCAGTCATCGCAGATAACCGACGATCGGTAATATCGGAATCTTACCCTATGCTCAAGCGTTTAAATAACAAAATAGAACGAGAAAGGCATGAGGGCATACAAATTCCGCCTTTACCCATCAAGAAACCAAGAGAAACAAATGAACACCCACCTTTGGATTTCAAAAGAATTATGGAACGAAATGCTGTCTTTTACAAAAGAGACGTACAAAAACTACGGAAAATTTGCAACAAAAATGACTCTGAGAACGATAGTAAAACAGAGCGGGTTGTTTTCTCAGGTTGGACAGGAACTTGTCGATAGGCTCCTTGATGCATTAGATAAAAAAATACAGATGAAAAGAAATGGCCTGAAAAGTGGTTTCCCGAGATTCAAATCTTTTGATAGGATGAAAAGTCTGGTTTATCCTCAATTTGGGTTCTCTCTTGAAAAAAAGCTAAAAGTAACTCCATTTGGAGAAATCTCTATAAGGAAACACAGGGAGATCGAAGGTGAAATAAAAACTTTGACTCTGAAAAGGGAGGCTTCTGGAAAATGGTTTGCGATTTTCTGTGTTAAACAAAGTAAGAGACAACCAAAGAAAAATATAGGAGAAAAAGTAGGTATCGACCTAGGATTGAAAAACTTTGCAACATTATCAAATGGGACCGTTATCGGGAACCCACGGCATTTTAAAAAACACGAGGAACGTCTTGCTTTCATGCAAAGGCGTCTTTCAAGGTGCGTGAAGAGAAGCAAAAACCGGATTAAAGCGAGGAGAAAAATTGAGATACGACACGAAAAGGTCGCCAACTGTAGGAGAGATTTCCTTCATAAACTTTCAGCATCACTAGTAGATTCGTATTCTCTGATAGCAGTAGAGAAGTTGGCTCCACAGGATATGGCGGAACAAAGATATGGAAAATCAATAAACGATGCGGGCTGGAATATGTTCGTGAATATGCTTGCATACAAGGCGGAAGAAGCCGGATGCAAAATATTACTTGTAAATCCTGAAAATACGACGAAAATTTGTAGCCGTTGCGGTATAGCAGTTGAGAAGACGCTTCGAGACAGGAGGCATGACTGTCCTTCTTGTGGGCTTTGTATTGACAGAGACTTAAACGCGGCAATAAACATACTCAACAAAGCTACCGTTGGAACGACGGGAAGTAACGCTTCTGGAGATGAAATAACGATTTCATCGTTGAAAGAAGAAGCCACCTGCTTTATCGGGTGGTAGTTCACGGGTTGGTGTGAGCATAAAGGTTTGCTAATTTCGTCAACATTTTATTAACAAACACAAATAATTAGTGACAAAACATATATAAACCTTACGGTGCAGAGAATAAGCGAGGGGTATGGTCACTTCTAGGGCGTGCAGCCAGGAGATAGTCATACGGGACGTCGAGAGGCCGATAAAGAAGAATCTGGAGAAGGAGCTCGAGTGGCTGTGCGAAAGTTTGGGATTCTGCACCGAGAGCGAGAAGGACAGGTCGGTCGCGGTCGAGGTTTTCAAGGAGATAGTAAAGGCGAACTACAGGCACCGTTCAATCTCGAGCACGAAGCTGTGCGAGGGAAAGGGCGTGACGCGCGGGGCGATAGTTTACCACCTCAACAAGCTCATGCAGAGCGGGCTCGTGATAAGAAGGGGCAGAGTGTATTCATTGCGCGCCGCGAACCTCTCGCGCACGCTCGAGGAAGTGGAGGAGGACGCGCTCCGCACGCTGAGGCGCGCGCGCAGGATTTCGGAGGACATAGACCGCGCGTTCAACATGATTTGATTGTTTGTAATTTATGATTGTGATTTTGGAGGGATATTATGAATCCGTGGAAGAAAAAGAAGAAGGATTTTGACGATTTCGACGACATCGAGGACGAGTTCGAGAGGATACGGGACGAGATGGAGAGGATGATGGAGGGGGTGTTCCGCACGTCCTTTAACGTGAACGAGGACCAGCAGCCTTTCGTGTATGGGTTCTCTATGCGAGTCGGCCCTGACGGAAGGCCCGTCGTTCAGGAGTTCGGGAACGTGAAGCCGAAACTGAAGGGGGCAGAGAACGAGCGCGAGCCGCTCGTGGATGTTATAGAGGAGAAGGATGTCGTGAGCGTGATTGCAGAGCTTCCTGGAATTGAGAAGAAGGACATACACCTGAAGGCTACTGACGCGACGCTGACGATTGACGTCGACGCCGACGAGAGGAAATACCACAAGGACATAAAACTGCCGTGCAACGTCAGGCCGGACAGCGCGAAGGCGAGTTACAAGAACGGGGTTCTTGATGTTAAGTTGGAGCGCGTCGAGCCGAGGAAGGAGAAGGGGCAGGATATAAAAATAGAATAAACGCGAGGAAATGTGGGGACGAGGAGGCGATGGGATGCGAGCAGTTAGCGGATTGGCGAGCCTTGAGACAACCGCCATTCTTACGATGGGTTTAGTTTTCGGAGTGGTCGCGGCGATACTAGGTTTGATACTCTGGTATTCAGGCGCGAGCGGGCTCAGCGGGCTCGTGCTGGCGCTCGCGTTCTCGTTCGTTCTGCTCGGGCTGCAGTGGTATTTCGGGCCGAGCCTCGTGAAATGGATGACCCATGCGCGCGAGGCGAAGCCAGGCGAGTATCCTGAAATTCAGGACATGATTTACAGACTCAGCAAGGCTGCTGGGATTCCCACGCCGAAATTCTACGTCGTCGAGAACCCGAGCCCGAACGCGTTTGCATTCGGCCGCACACAGCGGAGTTCGAACATCGCGGTTCATACGGGATTGCTGAGCGCGCTCAACAAGGATGAGATTGAATCCGTTCTGGCGCACGAGGTCGGGCACATAAAGCACAGGGACGTCATTGTAATGACTGTCGCGAGCGCGCTTCCGGTGATGCTTTACTACATCGTGCTGGTACTTGGAAGCGGCGGAAGAGATAGAGATAGGGGAGCGGGAAGCGCGATGGCAGTATGGTTCGGGGCGATGGCAGCGCAATTTCTGGGCTCTCTTCTCGTGCTCTGGCTCTCGCGCAAGAGGGAATACTACGCAGATGCATTCAGCGCGTACGTTACAGGAAAACCAGTTAATCTTATGAGCGGGCTTGCGAAAATCACTTACAAAGTTAACCCGCAGGCAATGCCGCAGAGCAACGCCATCCGCGCGTTCTACATCGCAGACCCGAGCGTCGCGGAGAGGCAGCACATAGCGGAAATTGCCCGCGCGCTGGATTCGAAGAGCGAAGTTCAACTGGAGGAGGCGATTGCGCGCGAGAAGTCGAGGGGAGGGATGGAACTCCTCATGACGCACCCGCTCACGGCGAAGAGGCTGGACGCTCTGCTGAAAATCAAGAAAGAAATAGGCGCGTAACATAACGCCCGATGCGGCGTTGGCGAACGCGTGTCGCACGTTGCGAAGGTGCTCCTCCACTCTACTCATCTGGCTTAATTTCAGATTTTGGCTTAGAAATTTTCAACTCAGTTTGCTGTTTTTCGTACGCCTTAGTAAAGACATACAGCCATACGAAGATTAAAACGAACAATAAAACAAAACAAATCACGCCAGCTACAAACAAATCTCGTGATAAAACAACACATACCGGGTCTTGTGGATTAGGTATATTGTTGATTAAAATTAAAACTCCAATCAACAGCATAATAATAAAAAGGAGATCCCCAACACCTATTCCGCAAATTTTGTGGACATTTTCCGTGTAGTTCGGACCCAAATATTCTTTTACATCCCAAGGTGCGACTTTTTTAACTACTTTAAAATTTGCTAATCTTATGATCCTAAATTGCGTAATGATTATCCACAGAATGAGTATCAACAAAATCTCAATTAATTTTATTAACGGTTCGTAAGTTTGTTTTTGTGATTCAAATATAAGTATGCCACTCAAGAATATTGATATTACCATCCACATGAGGTTATCATGGAATCTCCCTCTTTCTTCAAAAAACTTTGTCTTTTCTAGTCTCTCCTCGTCTCGCTCCATATCCCTTTCTCTTTTTATGTTATCAATGATGTTGTCCTCATCCCTTTACGACGGTGCCGCTGTGCTTTTCTCCTTTTATCGCGCGCTCCACGTCGGCGAGCCTTCTCCCGTGCACGAAGTGCGTTTCTATTTTCGAGCGCGCGATTATTTTGCACGCGAACAGGTCGAATATGAAATGCTCGCCCGCCTTCCTCTTGTCGTAATGGGACGCGAGTTCCACTAGTTTCTCAAACGTGAGGTGCGCGTATTTCTTCGCGTTCCTGTTTCTCTTTGGGTTTGAATCGTAAATCCCGTCAATCATGCTCAAATTCACCACGCGGCGCGCGCCCATCTTCTCGGCGAGAAGCACCGCGTCTGCGTCGGTCGTGAAGCCCGGTATCGTGCCGCCCATGACGATGATTTTGTTCGTTGTGCTCGCGACCGCCGCCTGGTCGAAAGTTTTAATTACTGTTTGGTAAGCGTTGTTTCCCAGGGCAGCAATGAGCAGGAGCGCGTTCTGCCGCGTGGCTATGATTGCGCTCTCGTCGGCGATGAATTCATTGCCACCCGCACGTCGCACAGCGCGCGCATACACGCGCGCGGCGTTTCCCCCGCCCGTGACCACGGCGAGCCTGTACCTCCTGCCCATTTTCACGAGAATGCCCGCGATCTCCTTGACGTAATTGGTATCAGGCTCGTTGGGGTTCATCAGGCTCCCGCCGAGCGAAATAACGACATCCACCATGCAACCACCTTCAAAGATAGTGTCCGCAGCATATTTAATAATTTTTTTAATGATTTATACCATATGGTCGAACTATCAAAAACAGTGGATAGGATAATTTACGAGCTCAAGGCGCGCGAAAAGGCGCAGGACAAGCTGCTGGTCCTCGTGCGCGAGCTCGTGCGCGGATGCTCCATCGCGATAAAGTGCATACACTCGAAGGACATGAAGGAGGCGGAGAGGCAGATGCACGAGGTCGAGCGGCTCGTGAAGGAGGCGCGCTCGCTCGACAAGGAGT
>CAZWEI010000005.1:23703-34254 GCA_964632135.1 Microcaldota archaeon | reverse complement strand
ATTGTTCGGCGCCCGCCGAACAAAAAGAAAACCCTTATTAAATCACATTGAGAAACTTGTTCGGTGAGAAATATGAAACTCGTAAATATTGTTCTTGCTATGCTGTTCGTATCCCTGTTTTATGCAAGTGTTGCTCGCGCAGATGGCTTCATAATGCCCCCGCATCCAGACGAGCCGTATCCACTGATTCTCAACCATTACGTGAAAATAGACATCAATGGAGAATACGCGGTCACGCACGTGGACCAGGAGTTCAAGAACGAAGGCTACCGGGATATCGAAGGCACTTACATGTTTCCTGTTCCCGCCGGCGGGGTTCGCGATTTTGCGCTCATAATTGACGGAAAGGTTTACGAGGGAAGAATGCTCGGAAAGGAGGAGGCGAAGAAGCTCTACCAGGAGTACGCGGTCGCGCGCAAGGAGGCCTCGCTTCTCGAGTATGTTGGAAGGGATATGTTCCAGAGCAGCGTCGTGCTCCCGCACGGGAAGACGGTGCGCGTGCAAATCACTTACGAGCAGATAATCCCAGAAAGCGGGGGAGTGAGTTCGCTGATGTATCCGCTGAGCACGGAGAGATACACGACAAAACCAATCGACCCAGTGGATATAAAAGTGAACATAACGGTTTCAGGAAAACTCGGTTTCATAATCTCGCCGACTCACAATGTGACCGTCACGCGCAGCGGTACGGGAAGCGCGTACATCACGTACTATTCGAAGGAAATTCCAGACAAGGATTTTCAACTCTATTACGGGATTACTGAGCGCGAGTACGACGTGAAGGTGCTCGCGAGCAAGCGCGATGGCGAGGGCTACTTCATGCTGTTCGTTTATCCATCGATTGCCGACGCGCCTGCGAGCCCGAAAGATATTGTTTTCGTGATAGACACATCATACAGCATGTACGGGACGAAGCTCGCGCAGGCGAAGAAGGCGCTGATATACTCGCTCGAGCACCTCGGCGAGAACGACAGATTCAACATAATCTCATTCTCGACAACCTCGCGCTCGTTCTCTGGCGTGCTGAAGGACACTGCGAGCGTCGGGAGCGGAAAGACGTTCGTGAATAATCTGGAGGCAGAGGGCGCCACGAACATTTACGACCCGCTTCTTGAGGCAGTGGGACAATTTTCCGATAATGCAAGGCCGCACATCGTAGTGCTTCTTACGGACGGCGAGGATACTACGGGGCACACGCGAGACATGATAGTAAACGAGTTACGAGCACAGGATTTGCTCGGGAAGAATAAAGGAGGGAAATGGAAGATATTCCCGTTCGGAGTGGGCGCTGACATAGATTTCGAGTTGCTGGACAAGCTCGCGAACGATTTCGGAGACGGGATTCCGACATACATACGCACTGATGCGGAACTAGAGATGACGCTAACTTCATTCTACAACAGAATTTCGCGGCCGCTTCTGACAGACGTCTCGCTCACGATAGAGAGCGGATGGCTTTTCTCCGGCTTCGGCGCGTATGACACGTACCCGAAAAAATCCCCCGACATTTTCTTCGGCACTCAACTGCTTTTCGCAGGGAGGTACAACGGAAGCGGGAGCGCGAACGTGATACTAACTGGAAAACTCGCAGGGGTTGAGAAGAGGTTCGTTTACGAGGTGAATTTCCCGAGCGAGGGCTCAAACTATTTCGTTGAGCGCACGTGGGCGCTGAGAAAGGTCGGGTTCCTGCTCGACCAGATTGCGCTCGAGGGCGAGACGCCTGCGTTAAAAGAAGAGGTAACCGCGCTCGCGAACAGGTACGGAATTCCCTCTCCCTACACCTCGTACATAGTAACATCTGAAAAAGGGGAAATTATGCAGAGAAACATCCCGCTCGCAGATGCGACCGGTGGATGGGGCGCGCCCGCTGCAGAAAGCTACATTGCCGGCGCGATGTACAAGCAGGTAGGAAGCGAGGGAGGCGGGACTTATCACGCAGGAGAGACGAAGACAATCAGCGACAAGACGTTCGTTTCTGTGAATGGCGTATGGAAGGACGCCTCGTGCGCGACCGAAACCGCTACGCAGAATGTAGAGTTCGGCTCTAGCGAATACCTCGCGCTCACCAACAACGAGCAGACCGCGCAGTATCTCTCGGCAGGCGAGAGCGTTTTCGTGTGTCCTGACTCGAGCACGGCGATACGCGTGACCCCAATGCTCGCGGGCGTCGCGCCGCCAACAACCCCGCCAACGCAGCCCCCAACCCAGCCCCCAACAACGCCACCAACCGAACCAGCCACGCCCTCGCGCAGCTGGCTGCTTGCATTAATCCCGGGCGTGTTCGTTGCCCTTCTCGCAATTTTCATCGTGTTCTTCATCATCACGCGGCCAAAAATGCACGAGGAGGAAGAGGAAAGCCCTGCCGAGACATACAAGGCGCTTTCCTCGAGCACGCGCCTCGGGATCCTGAACGAACTGCAGGAGGGCGACCGCACGCCCACGGATTTGAGCGCGCGCCTGCGCAAGAGCAAGGCGACAATTGCAGAGCACCTTGACAAACTTGTTGACGCCGACCTGGTGGAGAAGATTGAGCGCGACGGGAGGAAGTGGGTTTTTTATAAACTGACCTCCAAAGGAAAAAGCGCGATAAGGAAAGGGGGGTGAACTGATGAACAAAACAACGCTGTTCGCGGTTTTTCTATTTCTGTTCATTTCAGGCTGCACGATAAAAATTCCACCGCAAAACCAAACCACAAATCAAACAACTAACCAAACACCCGCGTTTCCCGTGGTTTCTTTTAACGAACTGATTTCAAACGCGGAAGATTACAATGGAACGAACATGTGCGTCGGGGGATACTACCTCGGCGCGTTCGAGGTTAGCGCGCTCGCAGGTCGCTATTCCGAGCAGTACGGAGCTGATGAAGAACTTATATGGATTGAGGGAAGCGTGAACACAAGCGAGCTTAGATGCGTATGCGACGAACCTCCCACGCGTATATGCGCGTGTCGCGGGAAAGTCCTCGTGTGCGGAAAATTTGAATACAGAACAGAATTCCCGCTGTTCGGTCATCTCGGCGGGTATAACTTCCAGATAACGGCCGCGAATGTGACGGTTGTAAAAGAAGACCCAGACCTAAGCGTTTGCAGAACCGATGACGACTGTGAATTTAGATTCACGCACTGTTCCTGCGGTTATACCTGCCTCCTAAAACAAAAGGTCCCTATCGATTGCGCGAGAGAATGCCCTGACGTGGAGTCCCCTGCCATCGCGCCCAAATGCGCGTGCATAAACAAACAATGTGTTATGGCGGATGTCGAAGTGAAAACCGACAAGCTCGAATACACCGAGGGCGAGCACGCAACCATAACAGTGAAAAACAACCTGAACACAACTATTTGGTACTACCCCACTTGCTACCACAGCGGCCTTGGACTGCCTTTTGACCTCGAGCGATCTGCAAACGGCGAGTGGACGTGGATGAACATACGCACCAATCCTCGTGCTTTATGCGACCTGGCGGAGTTTCAGGGCATATTGCCGGGCGAAATTCGCTCATTTAGATGGGATTTGACCTCTATCAACACCGATGGAAAATTTGTGGGTGTGGGGACCTATCGTCTCACGTTCAGTTTTTTCAAAGGCGAGCAACTATGGGTGAATTGTTCCACGCCACGCGCGAACTGCACTTTGCAAGAATTCAAAGTTTACTCGCAACGATTCGAAATAAAGAGGAGCGCGAACGCTACCCCAGAATGCTCAACTGATTCAGACTGCGTTCCCGCGCAGTGCTGCCACCCCTATTCGTGCGTGAGAAAAGAGGACGCGCCGGACTGTTCTCTTCTAGGTGTCTGCACGGCGAGCTGCGATGGTCCGATTGACTGCGGGGCGGGGAGGTGCGCGTGCGTGAATAACACGTGTTCTGTTGTCTCAAGCGCGCCCAAATCTACGTGCCCTGTGTGCCACCCAGTATGAGATGCTTCACAACGTCGCCTGCGAGGAAGCCGATGCCCGCGCCGAAAATTCCCAGAAGAACGTACTTAACGCCGCTCGTGAGCCCGCCGCTGAAGTTTATCTTCCCTATGTAGAATCCGAGCGCGAAGAGTATGCACACCGAGATTAGCACGCACACAAGCATGCTCGTCATTATGTCGCTGAACACAAAAAACGGAATTATCGGGAACACGAGGGCAGAGAAGGTCGCGAGAAAGCTGAGCGCCGAGCTCGCTATTATCTCCCCGTGCGAATGTATGTATTTCTTCTCCTTCCCGCCTTTGTGGTCCTTGTAGAACTCGAGTTGCTGCCCCCTTTCCGCGTTCTCAGACGTGTAGAACCCGATGGAGTTGCCAAAGCTGTTGGCTATCCCGCCCACGAGCCCAGAGATGATGACCATCTTTGCGCTTCCTGTCGCCTCAGCCACGCCAATTAGAATACCAATTAATGTGATTATCCCGTCCATCAGCCCGAATGCAATTCCTTGGAAGTGTTCCTTTATGTTCATACGACCACATGCGCCTCACGAGCGCGCATTCCTCACAACAAACTCAACTCTTTGAACAACAGTTATGAACGCGAGCAGGCTAGTAAGCGCAATTACGTATGTTGCGCAAATGGGGTTTATAAACCATGCGACCATGCCGGCGAAAATAAGCATGAGCCTCTCCGCGCGCTCGAGCGCGCCCCCCATTTTTTCAATCTCCTTCTCATCTATGACTTTCCTGTGGTCGGCGTACGCGCGCGCATAAGACGTCATGCACGTGCCGAAGAACAGCAGGAGCGCGAGCCACGCGTAGCCTGGAATGACAAATTCAGGAATGCCGAACGCCATCAGCCCGAAAATGAGCAGAGCCTCCACGAACCTGTCAGCCATCCCATCCAAATACGCGCCAAGCCTCGTCGTTTTTTTCGTTGCGCGCGCAACGGCCCCATCAATTGCATCAACCGCGCCTGCAAGAAAAAACAAAACCAAACCAAAAAACATCCCGCGGAGCGCGAGTGCGGCAAAGCCAAGAACGGCAACAAGCAACGAAATTATTGTCCACGCGTTGGGCGATATTGGAACGCGCGCAAAAAAACGCCCCACGCACGCTGTTATTTTCTCGGTTTCCTTTTTGAAAACTTTTTTCATCATGATTTTCCCCTTATGAACTCCTCGAGGAGCGTGCGCGCCACAGGGTCCGAATATTGCTTTGGCGGGTGCTTCATGAGGTACGCGGACGCGGACTCAATCACGCCGCCAATTTTCCTGTCGAGCGCGAGCTGCGCGCATCTCACCGCGTCAATCACCACGCCTCCGCTGTTCGCCTTGTCATCAACCTCGAGCCTGACCTCGATGTTATACGGTATGTCTGCGAACATCCTGCCCTCTATGCGCATGAACATCAGTTTAGTGTTCCCTAGGAAAGGAATGAAGTCGCTCGGGCCGACATATATCCTCTCATCCGGAAGCCTCCGGGATAATTGGCTCTGCACGCTCTCGGTCTTGCTTATTTTCTTGCTTTGCAGCCTTTCAAGCTCTTTCATATTCAGGAAATCCGTATTCCCGCCGACGTTAATCTGGTACGTTTTGTCAATCAGCGTCCCGCGCTCGTCGCAGAGTTTCGCGAGCGTGCGGTGGACGATGGTCGCGCCGACCTGTGATTTCACATCATCACCCACAATAGGAACGCGCGCATCGCGGAATCTTTTTTCCCATTTCGCGTCGCTCGCGATGAAAACAGGAATCGTATTAACGAGCGCGCATTTTGTCTCAAGCGCGACTTCAGCCCAGAACTCCGTGGCCTTCTGGCTTCCCACCGGAAGATAATTTATCAGCACGCGCGTATCCGTGTTTTTTATCTCCTCTACAATTTCCTTGCGCAGTTGCGCGTGCGTCTTTTTCGTCTTTATGGGGTTTATCCTATTCTCGACGAAAAGCCCCACTCCATCAAGTGTCGGCGCCTCGCGCACGATGCATGAGCTCGCCGGCATATCCTTTACCCAGTCAACCATGTTCGGATATTCGTAAATCGCCCTGTGAAGAGGCTTGCCTATCTTGTTGCTCGCGACATCGAACGCGCTCACGAACTCCAAATCGCCGTAGTGATAGCCGCCGATTCTCTCGTGCATCAGCCCGCTGACCCGCGCGTCCTTCCCCTTTCTATTGTAATACTCGATGCCCTGCCAAAGCCCTGCGAAGCAGTTTCCAATCCCTACAACTCCAACCTTTATCTTCACGCGCCCACCCCCTACTACTATTTTAAAATCAAATAAATATTTAAATATTACATAAACAACTTAACTCATGGAAACCGAAGCCCCCTTCGCGCGCCTTGAGCGCGTTACAACGAGGGGAAACCTGTGGCTTTACATCCTCTCCGCGCTGCGGAAGAGGAAAGTTTACGCGTACGGGCTGCGCGACGAGGTCGAGCGCGAGTTCGGGTGGAAGCCGAGCCTGATAATGAGCTACGTCGTTCTCTACAAGCTGGAGCGCGACGGGTTCATACGCTCGGAATTCGAGGGCAGGAGGAAATACTACTCGGTAACCGAAAAGGGGAAAAAACTGCTGAGGAAAGGAAAGAATTTCCTGCGCGCGCTCGAGAGAAAATTGTGAAGAGGTGAGAGAAAATTAGCCTTCAATAACTTTCCTCACCAAATCCTTGAGTTTCCTTATCGCCGCGTTCGCGCTGCTGTGCTCCTCCTTTTTGATTGCGTATTTCGAGCACCTCTCGCATAGTATGGTGCCGTCCTCCTCTATGAATTTCACGAGCGCCTGCCGTCCGCACTTCTTGCACCTGCCAATCCTGATCCCCATCCCCGCGCTGCTCGAGTCCTCGGCGCGGCATTTCGCGCACAGGAATTTTCCATCAGGCCTCTCGTACCTCGTCCCGACGATATATTTCCCGCACTTGGCGCACGTTTCCGCAGCGATGCGCGCCTTCTCCTTCTCAAGGCATTTTCTGCAGAGTACCTTCCCGAGAGACCTGTCCTCCTCGCCCGCTCGTATCGTTATTCCGCAGAGCGTGCACATGTTGCCCATGCGCTTCTCGCTGGTCATTCTAATTCTGACTATGAAACAATCCGGGCAGAGTATCCTGCCTTCCCAGTAATTGAGCTCCCATATCTCGTCCAATTCGCGGCCGCACACCTGGCAATAATCTACCATGTTTTACGCCCTATTTTGTAGTATAACATTTCACCGCGCGCGCCGACAACCGCAAGCACCAACTCCTTCCTGACGCGCCCGGCCATTCCAACGATGTCCTCCAGTTCGCGCGCGCCAAACTTCTCGTCCTCGCGCAAAATTTTCACGAGCCACCTGCTCTTCCCCTCGCCAGGCCGCACGCCTCTGTCATAAACTCGCAGAAAATCATCCCGCAGCCCCGCGCGCGAAATGAACCCGCACCCCCGAAGTTCCTTTAAAATGAAAAATTTCTTCTCCAATAGCGCGTCCTTTTTCCCGAAAATTTTCGAAATCTCCTTCGCACCTATTTTTTTGTTCTTCATTTTTATTTCAATTTTGTTTTTTTCGAGAAGATAGAGCGATTCGACAGGCGTTATAATGAGCGTACTCTCCTCGCGTATTCCAAATCCGCGTTCTGTCAGCGCGTCAATCATTCTCTTGTCTTTCTCTATGATTTTTCCGCGCGAGAGTGATGCCATGAGTTCAATATGAAACCTTTTATTAAATAGGTTTTCGCTGGGTAAAAATGAAAAATCAGAAAAAGAAATGAAAGAAAAAATAAAAAACAAACAGGCAGCTAGGCCGCCGTCCCGAGCGCGTCGTCTATCACGGTCTTGAACGATTCGTACGGCTGGGCGCCAACGACCACCTTTCCGTTTATGAAGAACGACGGCGTTCCCTGTATTCCGTTTGCGGTGCCCTCGTCGAAGTCCGCCTGCACGGCCGACTCCTTCGCGCCTGTGTCAAGGCAGGTGTTGAACTTCGCCGTGTCCAATCCAAGGTCGCCCGCGTATTTCTTCAAATCAGTGGTTGTGAGCGCCTGCTGGTTCGCGAACAGTTTGTCGTGGTATTCCCAGAACTTGCCCTGGTCAGCCGCGCACTCGGACGCCTCTGCTGCCTTCTGCGCGTACTGGTGGAACCCGAGCGGGAAGTGCTTGAAATACACTTTCACCTTTCCGTCGTAGTCTTCCAGTATCTTCTCAACCGTCGGAACCGCCCTGCTGCAGTACGGGCACTGGAAATCAGAATATTCAACAATTGTAACTTTTGCGCCAGCGTCCCCGCGCGGAGTTTCGCCTGCGAGGTCGAACGTCGGCTGGGCTGCTTCTGTTGGCTGAGTTGGCTCGGTCGGCTGAGTTGGCTGCGTTGGCTGAGTTGGTTGCGTGGGCTGCGTACCCTGCTGGACCGCAACGAACTTCGCGCTCAGCGTCGCCTCCTTCAATGCCACGAGATTCGAATTTAAGCTGTTCACGGAGTAAAAAATCACCCCTGCGAGAATTAGCGTCGCTGCCATGAGCGTTATGGCCATTACCCTCGCTCCTGTGTCGCCTGATGCAGAATGCGCAGAATGCGAAACAACTGCGCTTGATGCTCCTTCACCCTCCATCATATCACCTCGAGTATATCACGTTCTGCTCAAATAAACATACAAAACGCGCAATATATTATGGCGAACGTGGTATTTTAACCTATCGTTTTTGTACGGTCGAGCGCGTGCGCTTCTTTACCCTTATGCGTAGAACAGGTGAATTTGGGGGTTGGTTTGTTTAGCACAAACAGTCAAATTCGCCTAATTCCATATCGCTGGGCTGCGCGCGCTTGCGCGTGCACGCTCAGGCTTCAAATACGCTTCCTCCGGAGTATCCGAGCGTCTTTATAATTTTCCCGTTTTTGTATATGTCAACCTGCACGTGGCACCCATAGTCCGTTGCCTTTGCAGTCACGTCGCTGTCCCCGTATTTCTGCGCGTAATACGCGAGCGCCGCGTTCTGCGCGTCAGTGATTTTGTTTCCGGTCGGCTGCGTGTTCACGGTCGTGCGCGGCTTTCCGCCTCCTCCGCAACCGCATCCTCCCCCAGAACCGCACGAGCCTGCTGCGCTAGGCTGAGGCTGCTGCACCTGCGCCTGCCCCACCTGTCCGGTTTGCAGTTGGACAACCTGAGAAGGCTGGTTTGCCACCTGCGGATATGCCGCGCCTGATGGGGCCTGCGCCTCAACCTGGTAGGCCACTGGCTTCAATAACTGCGCTGAGCCCGGGGTGTTTGAAAAGCTTGCGGCTATCATCCCTCCAAGCACGACAAGTACTATAAACCCCAGCGCAAGCGAAGCCTTGAACACATTATCAATAACCCGTCCGTTCATCTCCACGCAACCACCTCCAAATTTCCCAATTTTCCGTTTTCAATCCTGTACAACTTCTCGCATCCCTCGCAGCAGAAAACCAATTCCTTTCCGTCCACGTTTTTATGCAGTGCTTTCACGTTCTTCACCCCTCCTCTGCATCCAGCGCATATTGCCATTCAATCACCCCACACATTCACGCAGGTTTTTCCCGTCGCCTTTCATTCATCACTGCAAGCCAGACTGCAAGCGCGAGCAGGAGTACAATCACGCCAAACATGGCCGAGCCTGCTCCGAAACCCATCATGCTCACAGGGCCAAATCCGCAACCGCTATAGCCGCTACCGCCGCTGAAGTACGCGAAAGAAAAAACAAACGCGGCCAGCCCGATAGCAAGCACCGTTTCATATTTCATATCGAACCTCAAACTCTCGGCTTCCAGCCCTCAATCTTCGACGCATCGATGTACACGCGCTCATTGCTCACGGTGTTCGGGAGCGCGTCAGGCGGGTAGTTCAGGCATCCGCCGGAAATCCCGCGCAAACTCTCGAGGTCCCACTGCGTCCCGCACCTACCGCACACCATTTTATTGTCCTGTATGAAGAACGTCGTGCTCCTGCACGGCTCGCACATGCGGACAGCTGTGATCACCTTTCCGCTCGTCGAGATGTACGCCATCATCGGAACTGTTTTTCCCGCGCTCGTCTTGTAATCGAAATACACGAGCTTGTCCGCAACAAGGTCGCTGAGCGCGAAACCGACCTTCCCACCGGCAGTGCTCGCTGCAACCTGCTTCATGTCAACGCGCGCGTTACCGTAGTCCTGCGGCTGCACGCTCGCGACAGTTGCAGCGACCACCGGGCTCGCGGAGGCCCCTGCCTTCAGGGAAAATCCAGCGAGCGAGCCGCCTGAGAGCAGATATCCAACAGCAATAAGTGCGATCACGCCAACGATTATCAGATACGTTTTCGCGCCAAACCCCCCGCCTCCTCCCCGCCCCATTATCCTGTCCTTCTTGTCCGCGTTTTCATCTGCCACATAATCACCTCAACATTTCAACATTCATCCCCACTCAACTACTCTACCCTAGTTATTTTTTCAATCAGCCCGTCCTTTATGCGCGCAATGCGTTTCGAGTGCTTTGCGATTCCTTCATCATGAGTGACGACAATCACCGTCGCGCCTGCGGCGTTCAGCTTCTTCAGCATTTTTATTATGCCAGCGCCTGTCTCGCTGTCCAGATTTCCGGTCGGCTCGTCGGCAATTATCACGCGCGGGTCGTTCACGATCGCGCGCGCAATCGCCACCCTCTGCTGCTCGCCTCCTGA